>CAVRNM010000078.1:0-30748 GCA_963722225.1 uncultured Verrucomicrobiae bacterium | reverse complement strand
ACAAACTGCGCCGTGGCAAAGCAGACCGCCAGGAAGGTGAATCCAACGATGAGCGAGGTGCGGCCCTGCCGCATCAGTTCCTTGAATTCGAGCCAGTTGAGCCGGGCGCGATAGGCGAAGTAATGGTGCACGGCCTGCCGGACCGTCGCCGTCGGACCGTCCTCGGCCGGCGCCTTCACGAGATGGACCACGAGCTTCAACCGGGACGCACGGGGATGTTCCAGCGCCCAGCTGATGATGAACTCCTCCGCATCGGCGTCGAGATCCCGCTCGTGAAACGGCGACGGATCCATCGAGTTAAACAGCTGCGAAACCTCGCGTAACCGGACTTCGATCAAGCCGGGAGTACCCCGGGCGCTGCGGGAGGAAAAAACAGGGAACGCCATCAACCTTATTGTGGCACGCCTTCGCGCCAGGGCAACGTCATCCCGCTTTGTCCCTGGCAGATTTCGAAACGACGGCGGGACGCGCTGTTCCCGCCGCCGCCGGACGGCTCAGACTGAAAGCAGCTTCTTCATCTGCTCATGGAATTGCTCGCGCTTTTGCTCGAACTGGGCCACCCGGTCGGCGAGCCCCTTGGCCTCCGCCTCCTGGGCGACCTTCTCCGCCTCCAACTGCAACCGCTCGTTCTCCAATCGCGCCGCATCCTTTTTCACCTGCTTGGTGTCCGCGGCAAACCTGGCTTCGATCTCCTGCAGCTTCGCGTCCCGCTCGGCCAGGGCCTTCGTCCGGGCCTCCATCCCCGCTTCCGCGGTCTCGAGGGCGTGGCGGCGTTCGGCCAGGGACCGTTGTTCCTTCTCCACTTCTGCCCGCAGCCGGGTTTCCTCCCCGGCGAGGCGGTTCAGCTCGGCGGCCAGCGCCGCCTGGTCATTCTCCAAAGCCTGTTTCTGTCGCTTGCTCTCCTGGGTGAAACTTGCCCGCGCCGCGTCCAATTGGGCGGTCGCCTCCTGGAGGGCGGCCTGCTGCTTGGCCAGCGCCCGCCGCTGCTGGTCCAGCATCGCCCGCTCCACCTCGAATTGCTCGGTCTGCTCGGCCGCTTGCTGCTTCTGCTGTTCGAGTTCGGCCTGCGCCTTTGCCAGCCGCGCCTGCTCGGCTTTGACCGCCGCCTCGGCTTCCCTGGCGCGATTTTGCAGGGCTTCGGATTCCGCCGTCAGCCTGGTCCGCTCCGCCTGAAGTTTCGCCTGCGCGGCGGCCAGACCGGCCTTGTCGCGCTCCAGCGCCTGCTGCGCGTCGCGCTGCGCCGCCTCCGCCTTGGCGGCCGCCTGCCGGACAAGCCCCTGTTCCGCCTCCAGCTTCTGCCGGGCTGCAGCCAGCTGGGCCGCCTGCTCCTTCTGGGCCTTCTCCTGGGCCGCCAGGGCCTGCTCCCGCTGCGCGCTTTCCTGGGCAAAACTCTTGCCGGCGGTTTCAAGGCGCGTCGCCTCCTCCTGCATCGACGCCTGCTGCTTGGCCATCGCCCGCCGCTGCTGGTCCAGCATCGCCCGCTCCACCTCGAATTGCTCGGTCTGCTCGGCCGCCTGCTGCTCCGCTTTCGCCGCCTGCAGCTTCTGCTGTTCGAGTTCGGCCTGCGCCTTCGTCAGCCGCGCCTGCTCGGCTTTGACCGCCGCCTCGGCTTCCCTAACGCGATTTTGCTGGGCGTCGGATTCCGCCGTCAGCCTGGTCCGCTCCGCCTGAAGTTTCGCCTGCGCGGCCGCCAGACCAGCCTTGTCGCGCTCCAACGCCTGCTGCGCCTCGCGCTGCGCCGCCAGCGCCTTGGAGGCCGCCTGCCGGGCGATCGCCTGTTCCGCCTCCGCCTTGGCCACCGCCTGCTGGGCGAGCACCTGGTCCGCCTCCAGTTTCTGCCGGGCCGCGGCCAGTTGGGTCGCCTGCTCCTTCTGCGCCCTCTGCTGGGCCACCAACGACTGTTCCCGCTGCGCGCTTTCCTGGGCAAAACTCTTGCCGGCGGCTTCAATGCGCGACGCCTCCTCATGCAGCGACGCCTGCTGCTTGGCCATCGCCCGCCGCTGCTGGTCCAGCATCGCCCGCTCCACTTCCAGTTGCTCGGTCTGCTCCGCCGCCATGCTTTCGACCTTGGCCGCGTTGCTCTTGGCCTGTTCCGCCAGCTCAAGCTGGAGCTTCTCCAACCGCGCCTTCTCGGCTTTAATCGTCGCTTCAGCTTCCTTGATGCGATTCTGCTGCGCTTCGACTTCAGCGGCAAACCTGGTCCGCTCCGCCTGCAGTTTCGCCTGGGTGGCGGCCAGACCGGCCTTGTCGCGCTCCAGGGCCTGTTGCGCCGCCTCCGCCTTGGCCGCCGTCTGCCGGGCGAGCACCTGGTCCGCCTCCAGCTTCTTCAAGGCCGCCGCCAGCTGGGCCGCCTGCTCCTTCTGGGCCTTCTCCTGGGCCGCCAGGGCCTGCTCCCGCTGCGCATTTTCCTGGGCCAGATTCCGGCCGGCAGTTTCGATGCGCGCCGCCTCCTCCTGCAGCGACGCCTGCTGCTTGGCCATTGCCCGCCGCTGCTGGTCCAGCATCGCCCGCTCCACCTCGAATTGCTCGGTCTGCTCGGCCGCCTGCTGCTCCGCTTTTGCCACCTGCAGCTTCTGCTGTTCGAATTCCGCCTGCAACTCCTCCAGCCGCAGCTTCTCCGCTTTGATTCCCGCAAAGGTCTCCGCGGTCCGTTGTTGCTGTGATTCCAGTTCCACCTGCAACCGGCTCCGCTCCGCCAGCATCTTGGATCGCTCGGCCTGCAGCTTGGCCCGCTCCGCCACCAGGCTGGCTTTGTCGCGCTCAATGGCCAGCACCACGCTGCGGTTTTCTTCCTCCGCCCGCCCGAGGCCCTCCTGCAGCATCGCCTGTTCCGCCTCCAGCTTCCGCTGGGCCACAGCCAGCCGGGCGGATTCTTCCGTCTGCGCCTTCTCTTGCGCCAGGAGCGCCTGCTCCCGCTCCGCGTTTTGTTCCGCGAAATTCTTGCCCGCCAGTTCGATCCGCGCCGCCTCCTCCTGGATCGCCGCCTGCTGTTTGGCCAGCGCGCGGCGCTGCTGATCCAGCATCGCCCGCTCCACCTCAAGTTGTTCCCGGGACTCCGCCACCAATTCCTCAGCCTTTTCAGCCTGGAGCTTGGCCTGTTGTTCCAGTTCCGCCTGCAGCTTTTCCACCCGCTGCTTTTCCACCTTGAGGGCGGCATCCGCCTGCGCGCTGCCCTCCTGCTGGGCTTCCAGCGCCGCCTCCAACCGCGTGCGCTCCGCCTGCAGTTTTGTCCGCTCGGCGACCAGGGCCGACTTGTCGCGCTCCAGGGCCTGCTGCGCATCGCGTTGCGCCGCCTCCGCTTTGGCCGCCGTCTGCCGGGCGTGCACCTGGTCCGCCTCCAGCTTCTTCAGGGCCGCCGCCAGCTGGGCCGCCTGCTCCTTCTGGGCCTTCTCCTGGGCCGCCAGGGCCTGCTCCCGCTGCGCATTTTCCTGGGCCAGATTCCGGCCGGCAGTTTCGATGCGCGCCGCCTCCTCATGCAGCGACGCCTGCTGCTTGGCCATCGCCCGCCGCTGCTGGTCTAGCATCGCCCTTTCAACTTCCAGCTGCTCGGTCTGCTCCGCCGCCAAACTTTCGACCTTGGCCGCGTTGCTCTTGGCCTGTTCCGCCAGCTCAAGCTGGAGCTTCTCCAATCGCGCCTTCTCGGCCTTAAACTCAGCCTCGGCGACGGTCACCCGCTGCTGCCGTGCTTCCACATCAGTCGCCAGGTGCGCACGGTCCCGATCAAGCTGGGACTTCTCCGCCGCCAGGCCGGCCCGGTCGCGCTCCAGCGCCTGCAGCGCCGCGCGCCGCGCGTCTTCCGCCTGGGCTGCGGCCTGCCGCGCCACCGCCTGCTCCGCTTCGAGCTCCCGGCGCGCCGCGCTCAAGGCGTCCGCCTGTTCCTGGGTCGCCTTTTCGCGCGCCGCCAGCATCCGCTCCCGCTCCCCGTTCTCCTGGGCAAGACTCTTGCCCTGGGCTTCGATGCGGGCTGCCTCTTCCTGCAACGCCGACTGCTGTTTGGCCATCGCCCGGCGTTGCTGCTCGATCATGGCTCGCTCCACCTCGAGCTGCTCCGCCTGCTCCACCGCGAGGTCGTCCGCTTTCGCCGTCTGGCCCTTCGCCTGCCGCGCCAGCGCCGCCTGCAGCTCCTCCACGCGCTGCTTTTCGGCCGCCAGCGCCGCCTCCGCGTCATTCCGGCGCTTCGTTTCCGCGATCAACGTCTGCTGATCCTGCCGCAGCTGCTGGACTTCCTGGTCCAGACTCTTGGCATGCTCACTGAGCGTCGCCGTCCACGCCAGTTCCTCCTGAAAGCGCCGCTGGGTCTCCTCGGAACTCGCCAGCGATATCTTAAGCGCCTTGACCTCGTTGGCGAGATTCTCCCGCTCCTGGGTCAGCGCCTCCAACTGCGCCTCGGCTCCGCTCGGCGCGCCGCCCTTTCTCCCCCCGCCCTTGGTCACGGGGGCCGGTTCCGGCTCCGCCCCTCCTGAAAGATGTATGGCCAGTTCGCCCCATCGCTTGAGCGCAGCTTCCTCGATCGCTCCGGGAAACTTATCCCCGCTGCGGACCAGTGATTCGATGCGGCCGGCCAGGGATTTGAAATCCAGCGGCGGATTGAAGACATCCCGCACGCCCAGCCTGATCGCCCGAATAATCTCCTCCAATTCCAGCTTCTTGCAGATCAGAATAATCTGGGCGTCGGGCTGCTGTTTGCGCAGAGACTCGACCGCGCCGAGCACCTCCGTCTTCAATTCCCGGTAGTCGGCGATGATCAGGTCGAAATGCTCCTCCCCCAGGGCAGTTTGCAGATCCTTCTTCGGATCCGACGACCGCCAGTACAACGTCGACTCATCCGCGATGAGCGAACGTATGCGCTGGCCTTGCGTTTCATTTCTGACGAGCAGAATCTTCAGGGGTGCCTTGGTGGCAGGCGCGGGCTGGGGCATGAGGAAGGAGGATGAATTGGGGCCGATTCTTAGAAATTTATTTGAAGAACCATCCAGGGAAGACTGCCGGCACGAATCCCGGGCAACCGATGGCTTCAGCTATTCCAAGCGATTCCATTCTGTTTCTTTCGCCGGGCCATACTCTCTCACATCGGGTTTCCACGTCAACAACCACCCGCTCGTGGTCCGCCGCAGACTTGACTGCCGGTGCCCATTTCCAAGCTTGCCCTATAGTGGAAATCCCGTGCATTGTCGCGTCAATATTTGATCAAGTAATCCTTCTTAAACCATAAGATTGAGTTCTTGGTTCTCGCAAGAAGGACTTTGGTTCCGATAATAACCCCATTGGTCACCTAAATTCCTGTTATGCCCTCGCCACAAGACAAAGGCTACTTTCTCGAACTCAACGAATCGTTCCTGCTTGCCGCCAGGACGGTGACGGCCGGTCGCCCGACGGTGATCGAAGACATCCGGGAGGCTTCGCTCGACAACAAGACTGCCGTGAGTCAGGCGCTCAGTGCGGTGTTTCCGGCGGCGGGCCCGGTCACGCTGGGCGTGGTTTGCTCGGTCCGGCCCCACGCCCGCTTCTTCCACCTCGCGTCGGAAAAGGACACGCCAAAGGCCTCGTCGCTCGCCGCGTTGCGCGCCCTCGTGGGCAATTCGCCCTTTGCCAGCTCGGGGCCGAGTGAACTGGTCGGTGTCGACGCGCGCAGCGGACTGCCGCTCGATGGGAAGACAGGGAGCCGCTGGTTTGTGGCCGGCGCGCCAAAGGACAGTCTGGCCGGCGTCCGGACGACGCTGGGTGAATGGAAGCTTGCGCCCTCGCGGCTGGAGGTCGCCACGGCCGGCTTCCTCGGTGTGGTGCTGGCGCTGCAGCAGCGGGCCAAAGGCGCGCCCGCGCTGGTGTGGGAGATCGGCGATGCCGCCTCCGATCTTTTCCTGATCAGCGCCCAGGGAATTGAGAATGTGAAACGACTGCCCTTCGGCCTTGATCGGGTGGCGGACGGCGTGCAGGCGGAGTTGGGCATGAAATCCCGGGGTGCCGCCACCAGGATTTTCTTCAACGAAGGCTACGATTTTTCGGATGTCGGTCCCAAGATCGCGAGCCGGGTTGCCGGCTCCCTCCTGCCGGCCATCGCCGAAATCACCGGAACCAGCGGAGCGCCCGCCGCGTTGATCTGCACGGGCCTGGCCTCCAAACAGAACTGGTTCTCCCAGCAGATCGCGAAGGCATTGAACCTCGCGCCATTGCAGCCCGATGCCACGGCCTGGTGCAATGCCGCCGGGCTGACCTTTGTCGGCAATACCCTGCAGCCCAAGCTTTCCCCAACCTGGCTCGGCTTTCTGAGCATGATGAGCGCGATCCCGGCAGATCGAGCCGAGACCGAGAGCGCCTGGCATCTGGGCTGGAGCATCGACGGAGTCGAACGGGAGGAGAATGCCCGAATGGCCCAGGTTCCTCCGCCGCCGGAGCCGGTCGTCGTTCCAGCGCCAGCCCGGGTCCCCACCGCGCCGCCCGTGCCGAAAATCGTTGCACCGGAGCCGGCCGTTGTGGTGGCGCCTGTCCGGCCCCCCAGCCCGCCACCCGCCCCCAGAATCGTTCCTCCGACGCCGGCCGTGTTCGCCGCGGCGCCGGCAGTGCGGCCGCCCGCGCCTTCCGCCGCGGCCAAGACGCCTCCTGCGGTGACCCCGCCACGAACGCCGGCCATCGCGGCCAATCCAAATCCGCCGGCGGCCAAGCCGGAGAAAGACACCTCCGTTCGCCCCGCCACGCCCGCTCCGAAAGTCGCGGCCGCACCGGCGCGACCGGCCGCCGCGCCGGCAGCCCGCCCCCCGCTGCGCCGGCGGCCCGCCCCGCAGAGGCCAGCCCGGCCGCCGCCCCCGCCCGCCCAATTCCGCCGGCGAAGCCATCGCCTGTCGCTGAACCGCCGGCGGCGCCGCCCCCGTTCGTGAAGACTCCGGCCTTCCTTGCCGTCGTCGGCGCCCTCGTCGTCATTCTGGGGCTCGGGGGCTTTTTCTACTATCGATTCTCGAAAGAACACGAGGCAGACGTTCTCCGTCAGGCCCAGATCGAGCAACGGCTGGCCGCGGAAGCCGACGCCCGGCACAAGGCGGAGCTGCAGGCCAAGGCCGAGGCGGACGCGCGCAAGCGCGCCGAAGAGGCCGCCGCGAAGACCAACGTCGCGGCTGAAACCGCCCGCCGGCAGGCTGACGAAGAAGCCCGGCGCCGCGAGGTCGAGACCACCCGCATCCTCAATGGCCGCGGGTCGCTGGTCATCGTCACCGACCCCCCCGGAGCCTCGATCGCCATCAGCAACTTTGCTCCTCGCACGTCTCCCACCACCCTCAACGACCTGCGGCTCGGCCATTACACCGTCGCCGTCGCCTTGCCGGGATACGACCCCCTGAACCTGGACGTCGAGATCAAGGATAACACCGCCACGGATCCCGGGGTGCTTCGACTGGTTCGGCAGACGGGCAGTGTTGAAATCAGCACCGAACCGGCGGGCGTCAGTTTCGAGGTGCGCCCGGCGCCGCCGCAAATCTCCATTGGCGGCTCGGCCGTGAAGGAAGGAAAGACGCCGGCCACCGTGGCTGACCTGCCCACCGGTGCTTACGTGGTCACCTTCCGGCGCGAAGGCTGGCCGGACCACACCGAGAATGTTTCAATCGAAAAGGGCGAGACGGCGCACGTCACATCGAAATATATAGGCGGTTCGGTCACGATCACCAGCAGTCCGAGCGGCGCCCAGGTCACGCGCAATGGCGAGGCCATCGGGCAGACCCCGTTGACCCTCAATGATCAACAGCCTGGCAACGTCAGCTTCACTCTCGATCTTGCGGGATACCTCTCCGCCACCGTGGAAGGGAAAGTCGAGCCTGAGCAGACGCTGGCTCTGAGTGGCAGTCTCCGGGCCGCGGACCGCATTGTTCCCTTGAGCGAGCTGGATGAACGTCCCGTGGCGATCAAGACGGTTAAGCCCGAAGTGGGTTATGATACCACTAGGAGTGGGGCGAGTGCGGTGATTTCCCTGACTATCGACCGCGACGGTACGCCCAAGGATCTCAAGGTGGAATCGACGACGGAGATCGAGTTTGGAAATCGATGTCTGGCCGCTGCCGCCCAGTGGCGGTTCCGGCCCGGCACCATCAAGGGTGTGCCCGTCAGGACGCGGGTGTCTTTGCCTTTCAAACTTTAGGGAGCCGCCCCGGTTGACCCGAGTTGAATCCTCGCTCCTTCAAACCGCGCCGGCTTCCGGCGCGGTTTTTTGTTCTGCCCTCCCGGTTTCGGATCCCGGCCGTTTGGCCAGCGACCGCCCCGGACCGCCGGCCGGCCGATCCATCACCGCCGGCGCTGTTCGACCGCGACCACCTTTTCTGACTGGAAAACCACCCGAAAATCAACCTGCTCCCGCCCGTAACCATGCCCAGGATACAACGGATACGGATAGAACGGGCCATCCCATCCCCAATAACCCGAGCGATGATACCACCCGTAGAAGCCGATTCCGTCCGGCGTGTCGTCGCTGGTGTAACTCCAGATCTCACTGGTGCCGGTTTGGTCCGTCCGGGTGTGGATATGATCGGGCTCCCCGAGCGCCAGCCGGACCATCTCCGGCGTGAACCCGAGCCCGATCTGCCCGTTCCTGATCATGGTCTGCTCGTCGGGGGTGAGCCGCGCGAACGTCTCCGGATTCTTCCGGATGCGCGCGGCCGGGGTGGAACATCCGACGGTCCACACCGCCAGAAACGCGGTGAGTGCCAGGAGGAAAAGTTTGGATGTTTTCATGGGAGGCACGATAGCCACATTGCTTTTGCTCGCAATCTTAAGACGCCTCCCAAGTCTGTTCGTTTCATGGCTCCGAAGACGCTGTTGCTCTGGGACATCGATGGCACCCTGCTGACGGCGGGCGGGGCGGGCCTGCGGGCGCTGGCCTCAGCCCTGCAGCGCGTTTTTTCGATTGACGGTTCACTCGACGGCGTCGATTTCGCGGGCCGGACCGACCGGTCGATCATGCGGCAGATCTTCGTTAGATTTGGCCTGCCGGCCACGGAAGAGAACTTCTCCTGTTTCGCTGCGGGTTACGTGGCCGCCCTCCCGCCGGAACTGGCGGACGGCGGCGTGCGCCTGTTGCCGGGAATTCCCGCCCTGCTCGAGGCCGCGGCCGCCCGCGGCGACGTCGCCCTCGGCCTGCTGACGGGCAATCTCCGCCGCGGCGCCGAGGTCAAGCTGAACAGCAGGAACCTCTGGCATTTTTTCCCTTTCGGAGCCTTCGCCGATGATGCGGAGGATCGCAACGAACTCGGTCCGCATGCGCTCCGGCGGGCCCGGCTCCATCACCGCGTGGAATTTGCCGCGGCCAACACCTGGGTGATCGGCGACACGCCCCATGACATTGTCTGCGCCCGGGCCTGCCACGCCCGGGCCCTGGCCGTCGCGACGGGCCGGCATTCCGCCGACCAGCTCCAGGCCCTGGATCCGGACGCCGTCTTTGACGACCTGGGGGACGTCGCCAAATTCTGGCGGGTGATCGATGGCGGATGACGTCCTGGCCCCGCGCCCCGGCCGCCTCCACCACGCGAAAGTCCGGCCGGTCTTTGGGTGAAGATTGGGGTTGCTGACCTCGCGCGTGACTGAACTATCGACCGCGGCTGCCCGCCGCCCAGTCCAATCATCTCCACTCGACGCATGAGGACGTTCACCATCGCCATTGGATCCGACCACGCCGGCTTTCACTACAAGGAAGCCATCAAGGCCGCGCTGCTCGCGGCCGGTCATACCGTGCGCGACTTCGGCACGGATTCCGACGCCGCCTGCGATTACCCCGATTTCATCCGCCCCGTGGCTGAGGCGGTCGCCCGGGGCGATTACGAGCGCGGCATCGTGCTGGGAGGTTCGGGCAACGGCGAGGCGATCGTCGCCAACCGGGTCCGCGGCATTCGCTGCGGCGTGTGCTGGAGCGAGCAGACCGCCATTTGGAACCGCGCGCACAATGATGCCAACGTCCTGTCGCTGGGGACGCGCACCGTTTCCCAGGAGCTTGCTCTGACGATCGTGCGTGTGTGGCTTGAGACGGCGTTCGAGGGCGGCCGGCACCTGCGGAGAATCCGCAAGATCGACGGTCCGTGAGATCGGCCAGCCCTGGTGGCACCAGATTCGACGGCCGGCGACGGCGGCCAAAGCAATTCGACAACCGGGGGAGTTCTCATTATCATTTCACCGGTATGAACATGCCTTATCGTCAGCTCGGCGCCTCCGGCTTGAAAATCAGCGCCCTGTCACTGGGCGCCTGGGTCACCTTCGGCAAGCAGATCGGCGACTCGACGGCGCATGAACTCATGCGCACGGCCTATGACGCCGGCGTCAATTTTTTTGACAACGCGGAGGCCTACGCCGACGGGCAGGCCGAGATCGTCATGGGAAAAATCCTCAAACAGGCGGGCTGGCGGCGGACCAGCTATCTGGTGTCGAGCAAGGTCTTCTTTGGCGCCGAGGGCGACCGGCCCAATGAGGACGGCCTGTCGCGCAAACACGTGGTCGAAGCCTGCCACGCGGCCCTCCGCCGCCTGCAGGTGGACTATCTGGATCTCTACTTCTGCCATCGACCCGACCCGGCGGTGCCGATCGCGGAGACGGCCCGCGCGATGCATGACCTCATCGTTCAGGGCAAGGTGCTTTACTGGGGAACGAGCGAATGGAGCGCGGCGCAGATCACCGCGGCCCATGCCGCCTGCGCGCGACTCGGGTTGCACGCGCCGGTCGTCGAGCAGCCGCAATACAACCTTTTCCACCGGTCCCGGGTCGAAAAAGAGTACGCCTCCCTCTATCGCAAATTCGGGCTGGGCACGACCATCTGGTCGCCGCTCGCCTCCGGCCTCCTGACCGGCAAATACCGCCGGGGCATCCCACCCGGCTCCCGCCTGGCTGCCCCCGGCCTCGAATGGCTGCGGGACATCGCCGCGGGCCCGGGTGCCGCGCCCCGACTTGCCGCCATCTCAAGACTGGCGAAGATTGCCGCCGAGCTGGACACGACCCTGCCCCGCCTTGGCGTTGCCTGGTGCCTGAAAAACCCCCGGGTCAGCACCGTCATCCTTGGCGCCTCCCGGGTCGCCCAGTTGCAGGAGAATCTGGGCGCAATTGAAATCGTCGAGCGACTCACCCCCGCGGTGCTCGCGCGCCTCGACAAGATTTCACTTCCGGTGGCGGAGTGAGGTCAGGCCGCCTCATTTCTTGGGGCTTGAGCTGAATCGTTGCGCGACCAATATTCCGACCCGTTATGAAAGCACTGCGCCACTTGACCGTGTTACTCGGCGTGCTCGCCCTCGCGGCGGGACTCTGCGCCATGGATTTCGAAGGCAAGATCCGTTTCAAGATGACCTCGCCGGATAAGCCGGCCCGAAGTTCGAGCGGCGACGGATCGACCTACATGAGTTATTGCCTGAAGGGAGGATTGATGCGCGTCGACATGGAGAGCGGCAACGGACAGGTGTTCAGCTCGATCATCGATCCGGTGAAGCGGGAGGTAACGATCCTCATGCCCCCGCAGAAAAGGTACATGACCAGGACCATGCCGGAGCCGAAGCCAGCCGCGGGAACGGCCACTCCCCCCAAGGACGTGGAGTTCGTTCGCACCGGAGAGACTGAAACCATCCTCGGTTACAAGTGCGAGAAGGTCCTCGTGAGGAGCAAGGAGGGGGAAGCCGAGATCTGGGGCGCCGAAGGTCTCGGCATTTTCTACGGCATGGGCAACCGCAACCCGATGGGACGGACCGCCCCGAGAAGTGCCTGGGAGACAGCGCTGGCCGAGCATGGTTTCTTCCCGCTGCGGATGGTGAGCCGGGACAAATCCGGCCAGGAGCAGATGCGCATGGAGGCGGTCTCGATTGACCCGCAACCCCTCCCCGACTCGGCTTTTGTCCCCCCCGCCGATTACCGGAAGTTTGAAATGCCCGCCATCCCCGGCTTGGGCGGCTTCGGCAGGGGAAGCGACTGAATCGCCTGTGGCTGCCGAAGTCACCCGCATTCTGTCCGACCTGCACTATGGCGATCCGGCGAGCCGGGTGTGCTCGCTGGATGCCCTGCGGCCATTGTTCGCCGGTGCCGATCGGGTGGTGTTTAACGGAGACAGCGTGGAGACGCGCCGGAGCCCGATTACCCAGCAGACCAACCAGATTCGCGAGGAATTCCTGGACTTTGCCAGGAGCGCCGTGCCTGGCTGCCTGGTCGTGACGGGCAATCATGATCCCGACCTCTCGGCGGTCCACCATCTCGAACTTCTCGGCGGCCTCGTGTTCATCACCCACGGCGAGGTGTTGTTTGACGATCTGGTGCCCTGGAGTCGCGAGCTGCCCCAGATCCGCGAGTTTATGCGCGATGAGCTCGCCGCCCTTCCGGCCGACCGGCGGGAAATTCCCGGTGAACGCCTGACCGCCGGCAAGCGCGCCTGCGCCAGGCTGGAGCTGACCCACGATCCTCATCCGCGCCATCCCTGGGGACGGTTCCATCGGACGATGCGCACATTCTGGCCGCCGCACAGCGTCTTCGCCATGCTGAGGGCGTGGCTCCAGCTGCCGGACCGCGCAGCGGCGTTCGCCCGCCAATGGCGGCCGGGGGTTCGCTTTGTCATGGTCGGGCACACCCACCGGCCGGGAGTCTGGATGCGCTCGGACCTTGTGGTCATCAATACGGGATCGTTTCGCCCACCCTTTGGCTGCTACGCCGTCGACGTCTCGGCCCCGCAAATTGTCGTCCGGCAGGTGCGCTATTCCGGCGGCAGTTTCGCTCTGGGCCGGGTGGTCGCTGCGTTCGCGCTCGCCCCGACCGGGGACGGACTGCCCAATTCAGCCGCCATTGTGCCGGTGCTGGCACCCGCGCCATGACCACGGAATTCGGCTGGTGGGCCCGGGACGCCGACGGCAAGAGATATCAGGTGCGCGCCAAAGTTTTTGGCGACGCCATCACCTGGAGCCGCAAACAGGGGCATCATCAGCCGTGGCAGCCGCACGCCCCGCTCACGGACGAGGATTGGGACACCCTGCTGGCCGAAGCCGCCCGGCGCGTGCCCCGGCGCCTGCTTTCGCCGGCCCAGTTCGAGACAATCCGGCGCCTGCGCCCGCAGTAGTTCCCCCCGCGCCTTTGTTTTTGCGTTGCGCGGCCTTCTTGTGGCTTAATCGCTTCACCGATGAACATCCACGAATACCAGGCCAAGGCCTTGCTGGAAAAACATGGCGTCGCCGTGCCGAAGGGCGTGGCGGCCCGCTCCACCGCCGATTTCGCGCCGGCCCTCGCCGGATTTCCCGAGGGGCTCGTTGTCGTAAAATCTCAAATCCACGCCGGCGGGCGCGGCAAGGGCACCTTTGCCGACGGTTTCCAGGGCGGCGTGAAAATCGCCCGATCCAAGGCCGAGGCGCTCGATTACGCGCAGAAGATGTTCGGCAACACGCTGGTGACCGTCCAGACCGGCCCCGCCGGCCGCAAGGTGCAGACGATCTATTTCACCCAGGCCAGCAGCATCAAGAAGGAATACTACCTCGCGATCCTGCTCGATCGCGCCTCCTCGCGGCCCGTCATCGTGGCCTCCACCGAGGGCGGCGTGGAAATCGAGAAGGTCGCCCGGGAAACGCCCGAGAAGATCGTCAAGGTATTTGTCGATCCCGCGATCGGTCTCGCCGACTACCAGGTCCGCCAGCTCCTCTTCGGCCTGCGCCTCAATCCCGCCGAGCAGAAGAACGCCGCCAGGCTCATTCGCTGCCTGTACAACGTCTTCTGGGAGACGGACGCCTCCATGGTCGAGATCAACCCGCTGATCACGACGCCCGACGACCAGGTGCAGGCGCTCGATGCCAAGATCTCCTTCGACGACAACGCCCTCTTCCGCCACCCGGAGATCGTCGCGCTGCGCGACCTGAACGAGGAGGATCCCAAGGAGACCGAGGCCTCGAAGCACAATCTCAATTATATCGCGCTCGACGGCAACATCGCCTGCCTCGTCAACGGCGCCGGCCTGGCCATGAGCACGATGGACATCATCAAGCATTTCGGCGGCAACCCGGCGAACTTCCTCGACGTCGGCGGCGGCGCGACCAGGGAGCAGGTGGTCGCGGCATTCAAGATCATCCTCACCGATCCGAAGGTGAAGGGCATCTTCGTCAATATCTTCGGCGGCATCATGGACTGCAATGTCATCGCCGCCGGCATCGTTGAGGCCGCCAAAGAGGTCGGTCTCAAGTTGCCGCTCGTCGTCCGTCTGGAAGGCAACAACGGGGCCGCCGGCAAGCAGACGCTCGCCCAAAGCGGCCTGAAACTGGTCAGCGGCGACAGCATGGCCGACGCCGCGCAGAAGATCGTCCGCCTCGTTGCGTGAGGCACCGCTCTCCCGCCACCTTCACTTTCACCCTCACCTCACCTTCACTTTCACTCTCACCTTCACTTTCACCTTCACCCTCCCCTTCACTTTCACTTCCCCATGAGCATCCAGGTCAAAGAGGTCGCGTTCATCTTCCATCCCGTCACCGACGTCGCCCGCGCCCGCAAATTCTACGAGGGATTCCTCGGCCTGAAAACCGCCGTCCAGGTCGAGATCTCCCCCGGCCAGTGGTGGATGGAATTTGACGTGGCCGGCGTCGCGCTCGCCATCTCCAACGCCGTGCCCGGCGCCCCGGCGTCGAGCCTCACGCTCGAGGTCGCCGACCTTGACGCCGCGCTGGCCGCCGCGCGCGCGGCTGGCGTGCCCGTCGCGTTCGACGTGATGGAATTCCCCCCCTGCCGCCTTTCGGCAGTCAAGGATCCCGACGGTAATCAGATCGGCCTGCATCAGCGGAAAGCCGGATCTTAATCCTGATCACCAGCCAACGTCTCATTCTGACCGCGGCGCCCCCCCGTCCCTCTCACTCTCACTTTCACCTTCACCTTCCCTCCCACCACCACCTTCACTTTCACCCTCACTCTCACTTTCTTCCCCACCACCACTTTCACTTTCCCTCTCACTCTCACTTTCTTCCATGTCCATTCTCATCACTCCCGAAACCAAGATTCTCATCCAGGGCATCACGGGCGCGTTTGGCGCCCGCCATGCGCAGCTCTCGCTCGACTACGGCACCCGGGTCGTCGCCGGCGTCACGCCGGGCAAGGGCGGCCAGTTCTTCGAACACCAGGCCCACAAGGTTCCGATCTTCAATTCGGTCGCCGAGGCCGCCGCGGCCACCGGTGCCACCGTATCCGCGATCTTTGTGCCGCCGGCTTTCGCGGCCGACGCCATCCTCGAATGCGTGGATGCGGGCCTTGACCTCGTCGTCGCGATCACTGAGGGCATCCCCGTACGCGACATGGTGCGGGTGAAGCGCGCCATGGCCGGGAGAGCGACGCGGCTCGTCGGTCCCAACTGCCCCGGAGTCGTCACGCCGGGCACGGGTCCCGACTCCTCTGGCGGCTGCCGCATCGGCATTGCCCCCGGCTACATCCACAAGAAGGGCCATGTCGGCATCGTTTCGCGGTCCGGCACCCTCACCTACGAAGCGGTCTGGCAGGTCACCTGCAAGGGGCTCGGCCAGAGCACGTGCGTCGGCATCGGCGGCGATCCCGTCAACGGCACGTCTCACCTGGATGTCATCAAGCTTTTCAGCGCCGACCCGGACACGAAGGGCATCATCATGATCGGCGAGATTGGCGGCACCGCGGAGGTGGAGGCCGCCCGCTGGATCAAGGAGAATTGCCAGAAGCCGGTCGCCGGATTCATCGCCGGGGCCACGGCTCCCGCCGGCCGCCGCATGGGTCACGCCGGCGCGGTCATCGGCGGCAAGGAGGATACGGCCGCCGCGAAGATCGCCATCTTCAAGGAATGCGGCGTTGAGGTCGCGGTCACGCCATCGGACATGGCCGACGCCCTCCTCCGCGCCGCCCAGGCCAAGGGCGTATCGCTGGCCTAGGAACGTGTCGGGCTTCGCCTTCCACGTTCCTAAGCAAATGGCTGGCGCCATTTGGGACGGACTTATGCGCAGCAGTGCGTGAGAACTAAAAAACAGTTACGCGAGGGCGGAGGCCGGAGAAAAAACGAGCAGGAGTCGCTTTTTGCCGCGGCCTGCCCGGTTTTCCGACCAAGGAAAGGTTCGGTCGGCGGTTTTACGCCGCGAGCGCGAGGTATTGGAGGGCGAAGAGTCGTTTCAGATTAGAATCGGCTTGGTGGGCGAAGGGTCCACCCGCCGGCAAATCCGCCCTTCCGGTTCGGCTGGTGAAGTTTTTCCTTGAGATTCCGCGCGCCAACCCAAAATTCAGCCGCTTCCACGCCCTCATCGTCTAGCGGCTAGGACAAGAGATTCTCAATCTTTAAACCGGGGTTCGATTCCCCGTGGGGGCGCCAATTAAATAGTTGGATATCAACTACTTCATAAAACGGGTCTACACCAAAGTTTGGGGAGGGGGTGTGGATGGAGGGGGTTAGCCGCACTGGGCGATGACGCGCAAGCGGTAGTTGTGGAAGGAGCGGAAGCCGTAGGCTCGTCGCTGGATGAGTTTCATTTTGCGGTGGAAGCCTTCGGTGATGCCGTTGTTGCGGGAGAAGCGCCACATACGGACGATTTCTTGGGTCCAATCCGAGAGCGTCTTGGCCAGGGTCACCGCGGGTTCGAGTCTGCTCTGGCGCAAGGTGGCAATGAGAGCGAGCAAGCGCTGGATATGCTCGCGGCAGGCGTTTTTTGACTGCTGCTTTAGCCGCAACAGCGCGCAGAGTTGTTCCTTGAGCTCGTAAATGCCCTGCAGGACTGGCTGGGCCGCGAAGAGCTGGCCGAGGCGCTGGCGCTGCGCCGAATCGAGGTGATCGGCGCGGGTGCGCAGCAGGTTGAGCCAGCCGCGGCGCCAACCCAGCGCCGGGCACAATTGCCGGGCCAGCTTGAACAGGTGCTGGCCGACCACGCGGATCGTGTGGAAGCGATCCGCCACGATCACCGCGCGGGGAAACCAGCGCCGGATCAGCGCCCGGTAGGTGCTCGACAGATCGCTACAGACCACGCGCACCTGCTCGCGGCCGCGCAAGGTGCGCAGGTACGGGCGCAACTCCGCTTCGCTGCGGCCCTCGCTCAAATCGAAGACCCGGTGGTTCTTCAGGTCGCAGAAGGTCGTGGCGAAGCGCTGGTGACGGTGCAGGGTATGCTCATCGATCCCGAGGATCTTGGGACAGTCCAGGCTGAGCCGCTCGCGCGCCTGGCGCGCGGTGAACTCGGCGTAGATGCGCCCGACCGTGGCCTGCCCCAGGCCCTCGCGCTGCGCCAGGCTTGAGGCGCAAATGCCATCGTGATGGCGCTCGAACATCGCCCGGCGCCACGGTTCGGAACTGCGCCGGCCCGGCCGGATGCCCGGCAGGGGCTGGACGAAGCTTTTGGCACACGCCACGCAGCGGTAGCGCCGACACTGAATAACCAGCTTGCTCGGATGCCCGAAACAGTCCAAGTGGCGCACTCGGCGTTCATATCTGCCCTTGCTGCGGAGCCAGCTGGCTCCGCAGCAAGGGCAGGTGTCAGGTGCCTTGAGCACCTCGAGGTAAACCCGCATCTGAGGGCTGTACTCGCACTGGACAATGCGGTATCCAGGGAGCGTTAGGTTAAACATCACAGGGGACACGGTGGCTTAATCACCCCGTGTCCCCAATCTTTGATGAAGAGCCCATAAAACCCGACGACAGATTTGCCAGTTGACGTAGCAAATCGGTCATGGAGCAAGTCCCTTCGTTCGTCATCTCAGAGTACACGAATCCCTCCGGGGAGATCGTTTTTCGGGCTTCCGGTTGGTCTGACGGAAAACGTATTCGGAAGAACTTCGCAACGCGCGCCGAGGCGGAAGCGGAGCGGCAAGTTCTCGAAATCCAGCGCCTCCAAGCCGATGCCGGCGTCCGCGTAGCGGCCACGCGGCTGACTGCGGAGCAGCTCAAGGAAGCCGAAGCGGCGTTCTGCCGGCTGGCCGGCCAGCCGCAGTCGCTTTCCTTCTGGGTGGATTTCGCGCTCGCGAACTATCGCCAGCCGCAGAATCAAAAACTGCTGACAGAAGCGGTCGTGGATTACGTCGGAGCCAAGACCCACGAATTCGAGCAGAAGCAGATCTCTGCTGTAGACGATGTCGCCGGGTTGCGGGACATACAGCTGTTGCGTGGGGGTTCGATCGTCGTGAACTTGCTCGGCACGTTCGGACATTCCCTGAAAGAGACTAGGCTGACCGCCATGCTCGGCTAACCGTACATCATGGTTGCCGTTCCCGCGTGCTGGAATCAGCCTGCGAATGATGACCATAGATTCAGGGGCGCTGAGAGACCCCCGACCCTTTTCTGATCTCGGCCAAACGCGCCAAGGTTAATTAGCTTCCTTCCCCGCCGTAAATTCAACACCTCCCCTCCGATGACCCCAGAACCTCTCCCCGATTCAAGCCGGCGAAGCTTTCTCAAGGCGAGCAGTCTCGCCCTCGCCGGGATGCTCGGGGGTTCCGTGGCGGCCGGCGCCGAGTCCTCCGCTCCGCCATCCTCCGCCAAACCGCTGCTCCTCGGCCTGCCCCGGCGCAACCTGGGTCGAACCGGACATCTGGTGAGCCTGCTGTCCCTCGGCGGGCAGGGCGCCCTGGAGCATGCCAACAACGAAGCCGTCGCCGTTCCGATCATCGAGCGGGCGCTCGACCTGGGTATCAACTACATCGATACGTCCTCGATCTACGGCGGCGAACGGCGCTGGAGCGAGCGCTACATCGGCGCGGTGATGAAGCGCCGCCGTCGCGAGGTTTTCCTCGCCAGCAAGACCAAGGAACGCAGTCGGGACGGCTCCCTTCGGATGTTGGAGCAGTCCTTTAAGTTGCTGCAGACGGACCAACTCGACCTGTGGCAGCTGCACGACGTTGGCACGATGCACGACGTGGACGAAATCTGTGCAAAGGACGGCGCCATGGAGGCATTGCTCCAGGCCAAGGAGCAAAAGCTGGTGCGCTTCATCGGAGTTACCGGACACCACCGTCCGGAAGCCATCATGGAAATGCTCCGGCGTTTCCCCTTCGACGCCAACCTCATCGCGCTGAACGCAGCGGACACGTATCACCACAGTTTCATGCGCGAATTGCTGCCGATGGCCGTCGAGCAACAGCTGGGTATCATCGCAATGAAGGTGGTGAGCCGAGGGCGCCTACTGGACTCTTGGACAGCCCCATCCATGGAGCAGCAAAAGAATTCCTGGGAAGGATCGGGGGCGATCGCCGCGAGCCCGGGCACTCTTTCGCTGCGCGAAGCGCTCCATTACGTCTACAGCCTGCCCGTCAGCACGGCCGTGATCGGCGTGGACACGATCGCCCAGCTGGAGGAAAATGTCCGCCTCACCACCGAGTTCACCCCGCTGAGCGAAAAACAGATGCTGGCAATCGCGGAGAAGGCAGCCCCGGTTGCGAAACAATCTCTCTTCTTCCGCTTCATGCAGCGCACCTGAGGCAACTGCTGCCGCCTATCCGCGCTTTCGCGTTGCCGCAGGCCGTGGAATCCCAGCTATGACTCAAGACCCGGGACTCAGGGCATAAACGCGCACGTAATCGACATAAAGTGTTTGGGGAAACACGGTGGTGGCGTCGGGATTACCGGGCCAGCCGCCGCCGATCGCGAGATTCAGGAGGATGAAGAACGGCCGGCCGTTAAAAACCCACCGGGCGTTGGCCGGCAGTCGGGGCTGGGGTGCAAGTGTGATAGACGTGACGATCGACGGACCATTCGATCAGGCCAGGCGACCAATCGACGGCGAAAACATGATAGCCGTCGCTGAAGGCATGGCCGTCGGGCAGCGAGTAGGACCTCTGGAGGGGTCTGCTGCCGGAGTAGCCGGGACCATGAAGCGAGCCATGAATCGTCGCAGGCTTGTGGCCCAGGTTCTCCATGATGTCGATCTCTCCGCAGGCCGGCCAGTCGACAGTCCCGATGTCGTCCCCCAACATCCAAAAGGCGGACCAGGCGCCCTGGCCGCGGGGCAGTTTGAGCCGGGCCTCGACCCGTCCATACGTGGTGGTGAACAGCCCCTTGGTCTTGAGGCGGGCGGAGGTGTAGCCGCCGGCGTCGGTGCGGACCGCCGTGATTGCGAGCGCCTTGCCGTCCGTGGCCTCGGAATCGGCCACGATGCGGGAGTTCGCGCGCGCGTCCGTGTAGACCTCCAGTTCCTGGTTGCCCCACCCGCCGCCGCCGAGATCAAAGGCCCATTTTGCCGGGTTGGGAGCGGAACCCACTGCTTGGTTGAATTCATCCCGCCAGACAGGCTCGGGCCCCGCGAGGGTTCGAATCGCAGTCGCCGTCAGCCCCAGGCCAACGAGGAAGCAAAATGTCGATTTCATAGGAATGATTGTTGCTCGCTCATGCGCGCCTCCCGCATCCGGTACATGCGGACAAACCCGAGGATGACCAAGGCCGCGGAGAACCATCCACTCGCCGCTCCACCCCCACCCCCGCCGCCGCCACCAGAAGGAGGGGACACGCTGGGCGCGGCGTTGACCGTCAGGCTGGCAGTGCTGCTCGTCACGCTGCCAGACGTGTTGGCCACGGTGACGGAATAGCTGCCCGCACTGGCTGTTGACACATTCGTCAGGCTCAGGCTCGCACCGGTGGCACCGCTGATCGCGACGCCATTGAAATACCACTGGTAGCTCGGCGCCGGCTTGCCCGTCGCAATCACGGAGAACTGGACGTTCTGCCCGACCGTGACTGTCTGGCTTTGCGGTGGCGTTGCAATGAGAGGGGCCGCGGGGAAGATTCCCAGGCGGACCGTATCGTCATTGGTGTCGGCCACATAGACGTTGCCGGTGTTATCCACCGCGATGCCAGTGGGAAAATTGAAGCGGGCGTCGGCGCCCGCCCCGTCGGCGCTGCCGCTGGATCCGGGCAGGCCGGCCATCGTGCTGACCGCGCCGGCGGGCGTGATTCCGCGGACGGTATGGTTGTCGGTGTCGGTCACATAGAGGTTGCCGGCCGCATCGAGGGCGATTGACGAAGGATAGTAAAACCGCGCCTGGGCAGCAGGACCGTCGTCGCTCCCGATGCTGCCAGCCAGTCCCGCCACGGTCGTCACAACGCCGGTGGAGGTGGCGATCTCGCGGATCGTACAGTTGTTGGTGTCAGCCACGTAAAGATTGCCGGCACCATCCAGGGCCAATCCTTGGGGGCCATAAAAGCGGGCGTCGGCGCCCGCGCCATCGACAGCGCCGCTAACCCCGGCCATCCCGGCGATGGTGCTGACTGCGCCCGAAGTTGTGATCCGGCGGACGGTATGGTTCAGGGTGTCGGCCACATAAAGATTGCCGGCATTATCGACCGCGATGCCGGACGGGCCGCTGAAGCTGGCCGCCGTACTGTTGCCATCTGCGGAGCCAGCGGTTTCCGCCTGCCCCGCGACGGTGGTCACCACCCCGGCCGGCGTGATCTTCCGGATCGTGTCATTGTCGGTATCGGCGACATACACGTTACCGGCGCCATCGACCGCGACACCGGAGGGGTGATTGAACTGGGCGGCGGTGCCAGTGCCGTCGGCGTGACCACTGATCCCACCCTGCCCCGCCATCGTGCTGACCACCCCGGCTGGCGTGACCACCCGGACCGTGTGATTATCCGTGTCAGCGACATACACGTTGCCAGCGCTGTCAACCGCCACATCGGCGGGCTGATCGAACCGGGCGGTCGTCCCGGTGCCGTCGACCGTGCCGCCCGTTCCAGCCTGCCCCGCCAGCGTGCCAACAGTCAGCAGGGCATAAACCCGCACATAATCGACGTAGAGCACCTGGGGAAAGATGGTGGTGGCATCGGGATCGCCGCCCCAGTCCCCGCCCACGGCAAGGTTCACGATCAGGAAAAACGGCGCATTGTTGAAGACCCACTGCGTGCCGGTTGGAATCGTCGCAGGCGTGCACGTAAAGTAGACTTGGCCGTCGACGGACCACTCGATCAAGCTTGGCGACCAAGCGACCGCAAAAACGTGGTAACCATCGCTGAAGGACTGGCCGCTGGGCAGCGAGAATATGCCCTGCAGTCCTTGCGCCCCAGAATAGCCGGGGCCATGCAGCGTGCCGTAAATCCTGGTAAGATCCTGGCCGAGGTTTTCCATGATATCGACTTCCCCGCAGGTCGGCCAACCCACCGTTCCAATATTGTTTCCCAACATCCAAAAAGCCGGCCAGAGGCCCTGGCCGTAGGGAAGTTTCATTCTGGCTTCGACCCGTCCAAACGTGGTCGTGAACAGCCCCTCGGTTTTGAGGCGCGCGGAAGTGTAGCCGCCGGAAGCGGTGAGGATCGCCGTGATCGCGAGCGCCTTGCCATCGGTGGCGTCGGGATCCGCCACAATGCACGCATTCGCTGCAGCATTGGTGTAGACCTCCAATTCCTGATTGCCCCACCCCCCGCCACCCAAGTCATAGGTCCACTTGGATGGGTCAGGAACGGACCCCGCCGCTTGATTGAATTCATCGCTCCAGACCAGCGACGGCGCCGCGCGGGCTTCATAACCCACTACGGCAATGCTGAACACCAGGGCAGCATGAAGGATGGATTTCATCGAAAGAGGCGGCCGAAGCCGGCTGGGCGCCGGTCCGGCACGGCGCCGGCTGGATACTGGCCAAGCCGGATCGATGCAGTCGGGGCGATTCTTGCTCGTGGTTCGACGCACAGTTCGGTGGGGCGTTGTAGGGCGGGGTCGCCGTACCCCGCCACTTTCGGCAAAACGGCGGGATTCGGCGATCCCGCTCTACATTCGACTGCATGGGTTCGGCCAAGCAGGTCAAAACCTTGATCAAGTCGCCACCAAGCCATCGCCCCGACTCGCCCCAGGGACTGGCTGCCACAAAATCCGCACCGTACCGCCTGCCGCACGCGGGTCATGTTTTTCTCCCGAACGCTCCGTTGCTCGATTCTTGTTCGTCGTCAGCGCGGCATGCCGGTATAGGTTTGGATGGCGTGGGCGGGAATACGGCAGGCCAGCTGTTCAGCACCAACTGCCAGGGTGAAATCGACGGCGAGGTCCTTCGAATTCAGCACGACGGCAACGACCGCGCCGCCAGGGTTGACAAACGCCACCGATTCCAGCGTCGGCGGGCCCCCGTTGGAAACGATCCGCCTCGCCCCGTTCTGCACAAACCGGCTGAGCTGGGCGATGTAATAGAACGAATTCTGGTATTCCACTCGGCCGGTCTGAGGGTCGACCAACACCGGGGCATCGCAGAAATTCCCCACATGGTTCGGACCGCCCTCGAGATCGAGAGCAATATTCCAGTCGATCCAGCCGCAGACCCAATTGCGAAAATCGCCGATCATGTTGTGGGCGTACCGCTCGCCGGGCTCCCACGCGCCGGGTTTGGCGCCATGCTCCACGCAGCCCTCGGTGAAGAGGATGGCCTTCCCGGGAAAAGCGTCATGCAGCCGTGAGGACTGGCTGAAATCCTGACTGACATACCAATGGACGCCTGCGCCCCAGACATACCGGGTGGCGGCGGGATCCAAATACACCGCGGCCGCACGCTGGTAGAGGATGTCACGGTTGTGGTCACAAACCAGCAGGTGGACGCCGCCCAGTCCGGCATGCTCCAGCGCCGGGCCGAGCTGATCGCGCACGAAATCGCGCTCCTGTTCCGGCGTGTACAGGCAGGATTCCCAAGTTTGGTCCGCCGCGGGCTCGTTTTGCACGGTCAGCGCCCAGACCGGGATCTTCTCCTCCGCCTCCATCGCCTGGGCAAAGCGGACGAAATACCTCGCCCAAGCCGGGCCGTATTCGGGTCGCAGCGTGCCGCCCCTATCCATGCGGTTGTTGGTCTTCATCCAAGCGGGCGGGCTCCACGGTGAAGCGAGCAGGTGGAAGCGGGCCGGACCCGCGACTTTCTGCGCCTCATGAATGAGCGGAAGGAGCCAAGGTCGCATGGGCGCGAGCGTGAAATCGAGCAGATCGTAGTCCCCCGGGGTCCCGTCGAGCGCCCACATGTGGAGGGAGAAATCGCAGCTGTTGATGTGCGTGCGGGCGAGGGTGTAACCGATGCCATCCTTGGGGTCATAGTAACGGCGGATGACTTCCAGGCGTTTGTCGGCCGGCAGCTGGGCCAGCACCCAGGCGGCCGACTCGGTCAGCGCGCCGCCAAATCCCACCATCTCCTGACACGGTTGCCGCAGCTCGCAAACGATCGTGTCCGCCCCGGTGACGGCGCCAACGGGAGCGGCGGCCGGAGGCTCCAGCGGGGCGAGCCGACGGCCGTTGTCGCGCGCGGTCTCGGTCAGAGACCAGGCGCGACCCATCGCCGGCGCGGTAGCTGCGGAGAGCGTCAGGGGAAGGAATCCCACCAGAAACGCGACCCGGACGCACCATGGTTTTTCGAGCATAGGGGACCCTTTCCTCTCCTAGGAGGCTGTCGGACTTCCGTCCGGCCAGCCTCCTACTGGCAAAACCGCCCAATCCAACCCGGAAAAACGGGCAGAATCTCGGCGACCTTTACACGAATTAATGTCATCTTGGCCCATCGGATCATATTCCCTGCTCAATGAAAGGGGCGGTTTTGCTTTTTGCAGCCTGTAGGGCTAGACGCCCGACAGGCTGCTAGGCAGTCGCGGTTCCGACCGCCGAAGCCGACTCTTTGCGCGCCGTGAGATCCCGTTCGATCGTCTTCACCTGGGCCTCGCTGATGGGATAGAAGAAGATCGCCACGCCGCCCAGAATCGCGAAGACGGCGGGACCGATGCTGAACATCAGATTGATGCCGTGAAGCGTGCGGTCGGCCTGGGCCGCGTTCGCCACGAATCCGTAATAGTCCAGCAGCCATCCCGCCAGGGCGGCCCCGATGGCGAGTCCCATTTTCTGCGAGAAGACGGAGGCCGAGAAGATCAATCCGGTGGTGCGCCGGCCAAATTTCCATTCGCCATAATCGGCGGTGTCGGCATACATCGACCACAGGATCGCCGGCGTGGGGCCCACGAGGAAGGTGGCGAGAATGTTCAATCCATGCAGCAGCCAGAGCGCCTGCGGATTGACCAGGTAGAAGCTCGCCATGACGACCGCATTGAGGAACGTCAGCCCGATCATCAGCGTCCGGCGCTCAAAAAAGCGCAAGAACAGCTTGGTCGAAACGGCACCCGCAATGAAGGCCAGCGAGCCGGCCGACATATACAACGCCGCCTTGCTTTCGTCGCGGACAATATACTTGAAATAATAGATGATCGAGGCGCCCCGCACGGCGGTATTCGTCAACGTGAAGAGTGCCGAGAAGAAGAGCACCACCCACGGACCGTTGCTGAGCAAGGTCTTCAGGTCCTGGCGGATCGAGCTGACCTGGTCCGCGGGCGGCTGCACCCGTTCACGGGTCATGGAGAAAGTGTACAGGAACATCGCCACCGAGACCACCGAGAAGAGCAGCATGGTGTAGCGAAAGCCGGTCGCCTCGTTGCCGCCACCGAGGAAATCCTTCAGCTTGACGACCAGGAGCGCGATCAGGAACTGGCCGCTGAAGGCGCAGATAAAACGGTAGGTCGAGAGCGACGTGCGCTCCTCCGAAGACGGGGACATCACCCCCATCAAAGCGGAGTAGGGAATGTTGATCGCCGTATAGGCCACCCACATCAGTCCATAGGTGACGTAGGCATAGACCAGCTTGCCGTGCTGCGTCAGGGACGGATTCGCAAACATGATGTAGCCGATGAGACCATAAGGCAACGCGCCCCAGAGGATGTAGGGCCGGAACTTGCCCCAGCGCGATGTCGTGCGATCCGCGAGCATGCCCATCAAGGGATCCATGACGGCGTCGAAGATGCGAATCACCAGGAACATTGTGCCCACGGCGGCCGCCGACAGTCCGAAAACGTCAGTGTAATAAAAGAGGAGAAAAAGATTGAAAAACTGGAAGAAGAAATTGGAGGCGGTGTCGCCGAGACCGTACGCAATCTTCTCCCGGATGGTGAGGTGACTGTTTAGCGAAGACATGAGGGTAATGGGGCAGGAATGGATGGAACAGCATGATTAGTCGGAAGACCAGCCTCCAGGCTCATCCCCGGCGATGATTTGGCCGGCCCGGCCTGCCCCGGCAGGGCCAGAAGAAGAAAACCGAGGGATGAGCTGGTCTTCATTCCAGGAGGGCGGTGCCAGTCTTGATTTCCACTATCTCCTCTCGCCGTCCTCATCGACGGCCAACGTTGCCGCTGGGCAAACCGATTGTCATTAGTCAACCGGGACAGGGCATCATATGATCTGAAGAAAAACGCGCACCGGATACGCACCAGTGCGCGCGTGCTACCCCCTAATGCAAATAGGTCTTGAATTCCCGTCGGGCCCGGCCGCAGGGCAAGCGGCCGGGCCGAAGGTGAAACTATCGCGTCTTTGCTATTGCCGCATGGATCGGTCAGAACGCCGCGCCATACGAGATCCTAGCCGTCAGCGGCGTGGAATAGATCAGGCCGTACAACTTCTGATCGTTGAAAACGTTGTCCACGTTGAGCTGGACAAACTGATTGTGTCCCCAGCGTTTCCACTCGTATTTCGCGAACAGATTAACAAGCAACTGAGACGGCGAATAGGCGACGATCGGCTGGCCAGCGGTGTTGATCTCGACTTGGCCGGACCCATGGGTGACGCCAGAGAAGAATTCCTCCTGTGAGTGCCAGGTTCCACCGATACCCACGGTGAGGCCCTTGAGCCCCCCGCCGAACTTGTAATTCGTCCAGAGGCTGCCCGCATATCTGGGAGTGTCGTCACCCGGATAAGCGCCCGCATTGGTGCGCGTCGCGGTATTCGCTGGATTCGTGTACGCCACATTCAGGGGCTCGTTTTCAAGTCCCCAGCTGCCGTTCGGGAAGTACCAAACCGCCCACTTATCCTGAGGGTACGGATACTCCGGCCACTGGCCAAGATTCAGCCGTCTAACTGTCGCGTCAATGGACCCAGTGAGCACAATTTGCAGGTGGTCATTGGGCGTAATGAGAATCTGGCCGTCGTATCCCTTCGATTGGTCAATGACCTGCCACGCGGCAGACCCTTTCCCGCTAAAGCCGGTGGCGTCCCAAGTTGCATTATTTGTGTTGGGATCGGATCCAGCGCCATTATAGAGCCAGCCCGGCCAGGCACCGTTCCACGTGGTGCTCTGAGTGGCCGCAAACACCGAGTTCATATACGCGGCTCCGGCCGGAGCGCTGCAGTCGATATAAATGCTGTTGGGGCCCGCGGCTGCCCCGGTAAGCGGGGAGAGGTGGGTGATCGCTCCGGCATTCAACGCTGCATTCCATGCGGCAATTACGGTTGGATCAGTCTGAGGCCCGCCGGATGAACTGGGGGCCACTCCGGGCAACCGAGGGTCGGGAGCCGTCAGTGCATTAAAACCGCCTGATAGTTCATAAACAATGTCCTTGTTCGGATTGAACAGAACCCTGCCCATCGGGGCTGGCACGAACCACGGTTGCCCTTCCCAAGCCGTCTTGGTGATCGTGTATTTGCTGATCGTCCCGGAGATCTTCCCGTCAAGGAAGTCGAACTTGATGCCCAGTTCCCTGCTCTTTCCAGTGTCGGCGCCCACCGGGGCCCCGGTTATGTTGTTGTGCAGGCCGCCAAAGTTTGGCTGAAGGCCCTCGGACTTCAGGCCGTAGATCGATATGTTCTTGGTGAGCTTGATCATGAGGCCATTCTGGTAGGAACTCTCCACGATCGTCATGGCTCTGCTCGCCGTGGTAGACGGGGTGGCGCCGGGGGCGCTGATGGTCGTGTCGGTGGACCAACTGTCGATTTTATCATGACGGTAGCCATCCATCAGAATCACCCGGTCATCCGCGCCCCAAAAATTGAACAGCTTGGCATAGTTATTGAAATAGTAGCCGGCGTCCCAGACCTTATCGATGTTGTTGACATCGTTCTGATACATGGCCTGGTCGGGTGTGCCGTCGCCCTGGGTCCCGAAGATAATCGGGGTGAGATCATTGGGGCTCTTGTAGTTATATAAGCCCGGGACTGTTTCCCAGTTAGCTTTCGTGACCTGGTTGCAGAGTTCTGAGAAGCCCGCCAGGAACTGGTCCTGAACGTGATACCACTTCCCGTCGAAGACCGACTTCCCGCCAGTGACCTCCGCTCTCTCCTGATCGCGAGAGGTTTGCTGGTTGGCTTGGTTCCATTCGTATTCGATGACGGAATTTGGCAAGGGTCCGAAAAGAAGGTTGTTGTTGGCGACAGTCTCGCCGTTGATCCCGTTGTCAGCTCCAAGCGTGTAGATCGTCTGGGAAAGATTATATCCGGGCAGTCCGGACGAGATCGGTCCGGTTATTTCCCCGTTGACGCTCTGCGTTTGGGCGGCCCAAGACGAGTGATTGTAGCCGAGGAGGGCATCCACCTCCGGGAGAAAGCGCGTTTCCTTGAGCACCTCCTGAGTGGCTTTGATCTCGATGTTCGATTCCTGTTGGCTGTTAAAGGTATCCGGGCCCGAGAGATTGACCGTCCTCGGATCGGCGCCCGGAGGAAAGTAGAAGGCGACCGCTTCGAGCTGGTCATTGTTGATGGGGGTGGACGAATTCCCCTGAGCAGCGCGCAAGGCTTGGAAGCCGTATCCGTTCTGATGCGAATTGCCGTATTCAGTGTCGATCAGAATCGAGGTCGTGGGGGTCGGCTTCCACGAGAGGGTCGGCGCGATGAAATAATGCTTGTTCTTTTGGTATTTGATATTGGTGTCCGAACTCTCCCAAGCGCCCGCCAGGCGAAAGTCGATGTGGTCCGCAGAACTGACCGGTCCCGTTATGTCCAAGGCCGTGCGCATGAATTCATACGTCCCGTAGGAAAAAGTGACCAAGCCCTGTTCCACGTTGCTTGGTTGCTTGGTCAGGTAATCCACCACCCCGCCGAAATTGCCCGTCCCGTAGAGGAGGGCATTCGGCCCCTCCACCACCTCGATGCGGTCGATGTTGACCGCCTCGGTTGAATTTCCCCGCAGGAAGCCGTCGCGCAGGGTGTTGTTGGTGACAAAGCCGCGGATCTTGAGCTGCACCTGGTTGATGTTCGCAGTCAGACCCTGCGGATTGTTCACACCGCCCAGACCGTAAGGGCTGCCGTACGTACTAGCAGTGTTCTCCAGGTCATTCTGGGTCAGCAGCATGATGCCCGCACTGTAGGCGAGCGAACTGCGCAAATCGGTCGCGCCGATGTCGTTTATGAAATCGCTGGTGATAACATTGACCGAAATTGGCAGGTCCTGGATCGCCGTGTCCACGCGCGATCCCGAGATCTCGTTGGTCGCGGCGTAGCCCTTGTCCCTTGTGGTGTTCACCACGAAGGGTGAAAGATTCACTACCTCCGGCTGTCCCACCGGGGCTACCTGGGATTGATCCGTGGTGCCTGTTGATGGGGCGGGAGTGGCGGGTGGGGCAATCGTCGAGCCTTGATCCGCGGCCCGAACCATTGGAGTCAAGGCGAGCCCGAGGGCCAGCAACGCCGTTAACAGGCGATCAAAGATCGCAGTCTTCTGGGGTTTCATGGATTGGTGTGGTTAGGAAACGAACAGCCGCTCGACTGGTCCGCTTTGGGGCGATTGACTTCGCGTCCGCGGCAGCACACCGAAGGCTGAAGGGGCAAAATCCGACAGGGGGTAGCTAAGCAATGGGGATTCACGGCACTGCGAAACGCCCCGATTAGGGCAACAATCATTCGGCATTGTCAACAATTTTGTGCGCTAAATTGTTAAATTCTTTTCAGCGTATGAGCAAAAATTCAAATATCTGTTTCATCATGATTATCATGCCTTACCGCACTTTTCTAAGAATTGTGCAACGATCATAAACCAATATCAACCGGATAATATGACAAAACTGTGCGCACATTTGTATCTTGATTATATAAAAAATTGTGCGCAAAGTTCGACAAAGATTCTCCCCCCTCTCTAGCGTTGGCCTCCACCACTCCCCGTGAATCAGCAAAAGCTAGCCAAACTCCTGAATGTGTCGCGCACGACTGTGTCACGCAGCCTCACCAACCACCCGTCGATTAGCGCCGACACACGGATCCGGGTGCAGACGCTCGCCTCGCAGATGGGCTACCGGGGCCAGGGCGCGCGCGCCCTCGGTCGCTCTCGGCAGAGTAAACCGCTGACGATCGGGGTTATCATTGGAGTACCCGCCGAAAATGTCGCGCTCGCCACCTTCCCCTATATTCTCCAGGGCATTCGCGATCGGGCTGATCTCGAGCACGTCGCCGTCGATGTGAGCTATCAGCCCCCAGCCACCTTTGACACCAGTTCCAAGCGCCACTCCCTTTTTCGCCATATGCGCCGTGCCGGCTGGCGCGGCGCGATCCTCATCTATCCCTTTCCCGAGCACGCCGTGGCCATGATCTCCCGGAGAATCTCCACGGTGTCCGTACTTGATGAATACGCCGCCTTGGGGCTCGACATGGTCGATGTCGACGATGTCGCCGGCTTTCTCGCCATGGTTGATCGCCTGGTCCAGCTCGGGCATAAACGCATCGGCTTCGTCCACTGGAATTATCCGGTCCCCAGCCTGTGGGGTTGCCGGCGTTTTGGCGGCTTCGTCGAGGGCATTTTCCGAAACGGCCTCGAATTCCGGTCCGACTGGATCTTCAACATCCACAAGGCGGCTCCCCGCTATGATGAGGCCGAGATTCCTGAACTCGTCGCGCAAAAGATCCGCCGGGACGGTGTCACCGCCTGGGTCTGTGCGGCCGACCACCAGGCCTACAGTCTGATCCTTGGGCTCAAGGCGCGCGGCGTGCGTGTTCCGCTCGACTGCTCCATCACCGGTTTCGACGGCCTGGAACCGCCGCCATCACTGCAGCGGGCAACTTCGTTGCAGGTCCCCCACGCGGAGATCGGCTCTTCGGCCCTCGCGCGGCTC
>CAVRNM010000077.1:0-5292 GCA_963722225.1 uncultured Verrucomicrobiae bacterium | reverse complement strand
TTTGCCCGTACCTGGTTGGTTGGGTCTGCACGGAACGGAAACGCCCCGACAAAACCGGTCGGCGTGCCGTAGGAGGGGCCCAGTTCCGCGACCCGGAGGGCCAGGTCAAGCCCCATCCCCGTCGGCCACCGCGCGTAATGGGCGACCACGAGATCAAGCTTCCCGTCCCCCTTGAGATCGATCCAGGTCGCGCCGGTGCTCCAGGTGTGGTCGTCGCCCCCGACGCCCGCGGCCAGGGTGACATCCTCGAACGTGCCATCACCCCGGTTGTGAAAAAGGTGATTCCGACCGACACACGCGACAAACAGGTCCAGGTGGCCGTCGTTGTCGTAGTCGCCCGCCGCCGCGCCCATGCCCTGCAACTCCACGTCCAGTCCCGCCTCGTGCGACACATCGGTGAAATGGCCGCGCCCGTCGTTGCGGAACAGGGCACAGCGCCCGCCCCTCCCCTTCCCGTCCGGCGGCGTTTCCCCCGGCCAGGGCGCGCCGTTCACAAAGAACAGGTCGGGATAGCCATCCCCATTGTAATCGAAAACCACGACCGCGCCGCCCAACGTCGTGGGCGGCTGGCCGGTGGGCGTGGCGCCGGACACGCGCCGGAAGTCCACCCCGGATCGGGCCGTGACGTCGGTGAAGCGCGCCAGCGGGGCGGCGCCCGCCGGGACCACCGGGGGCAGCCACCAGGCGAACAGCACGCCAATCACGATGGCCGCGACGATCAGCGGCAGCAGGACCGGAAGCAACGGCGACACCAAGCGACGGCCGGGCGCCAACAAGGAACGGTCCGGGGCGGCCGCACCGGCCAAAGTCTTGAACTCAGGAGCATCAGGCGGCATTGATTAAGCCGGTCCAGCAGGATTGATTTGGCTTTAAGGCTGTGCCGCCACTCAATCAACTCCCCAGGTCCGGTGTAAACTCTTTCCCGTGATGTCGCACCCGTCCCCCGCTTTCCGCCATGTGCTGAAGTTTCTGGGCTACGCCGTGTTTTGGACGCTCGTGGGCCTCGCGTTTGCGGGCCAGTTTTATCTTTCGAGCAACCTCCTGGGCCGCTCGATCACCTGGCGGGAGGCGATCACCAACTCATTGGGAGACTGGTATGTATGGGCGTTGCTCTCGGTGCCGATCGCGCGCTTCGCCCGGCGGTTCCCGCCCGAGGCCGGCGCCGCCTGGCGCACCGCGGGGATCCACCTTGGGGCGGCCATTGGGTTTTCCTTCGCCTGGGTCGGATTGCGCGCCTTCGTCGGCCAGGCGCAAAGCTGGATGCTGGGCGAGCCGGTGACATTCTCCGAGGTCTTCCGCCCGCTGCTGGTGGGGTCGCTGCCGTTCGATCTGCTGATGTACGGCGTGATCGTCTCGGTGAACCATGCCATCGATTATTATCGCAAATACCATGAGCGCACGGTGCACACGCTCGAACTGGAGAAACACCTTGCCGAGGCCCGTCTGCAGGCCCTGCTGCGCCAACTGAAGCCGCATTTCCTCTTCAACACGCTCAACGGCATCGCCTCGCTCATGCACAGCGACGTCCAGGCCGCTGATCGCATGCTGGTGCGCCTGGCCGAGCTGCTGCGGCTCACCATGAGCCACCCGGGCCAGCCGCTGACCGGTCTGCGCGAGGAAATCGCCTTCATCGAGAAGTACCTGGAGATTGAACGCATCCGCTTCCGCGACCGCTTGTCGGTCAAGATCGACGTCGATCCCGCCGCCCTCGTCGCCCAGGTGCCCAGCCTGATCCTCCAGCCGCTGGTGGAGAACGCCATCCGGCACGGTATCGAGCCGCATGCGCGCCCCGGCCGCATCGAGCTTTCGGTCCGCCGCGAACCCGGGGCGGTCGTGCTGACGGTGCGCGACAACGGCGCGGGCGTACCCCCCGGGGGATTCACGCGCGAGGGCATCGGCCTCGGCAACACCCGCGCGCGCCTGCGCGAACTCTACGGCGAGCGGCACAGCTTTCAGCTTGCCAATCATCCTGAAGGCGGTCTCGTGGTGCGGCTGAGCCTGCCTTCCGCTTAACCCGGATGTCTCACACTTTACTCGATAGCCTGCATGCAGACTGTAGACGATCCGCGGGCCGAGCACACTGGCCGGCGCATCCGGGCTAAGCCCGCATATCCTTTGACAATCGCCAGCAGAGGAACCACCAGCAGAAAAATGATCGCAGCGATGGCAAAGACCATGAAATATGTGGGCTAGTGCCATGAACCGACTCCGCGTCCTCATCGTCGATGATGAACCGCTTGCCCGCGATCGGTTGCGCGCCTGGCTGGTCGACGAGCCCTCGGCCGAGATCGTCGGCGAATGCGGCAGCGGCACCGAAGCCCTCGCCCGGATCCGCTCCACGCCGCTGGACCTCGTGTTTCTCGACGTGGAGATGCCTGGCTGCAACGGTTTGCAGGTGGTGAACGATCTGCCGGCCGAGGGCCGGCCGGCCGTGATTTTCGTCACCGCCCACGAACGGTTCGCCCTGGACGCGTTCGAAGTCCAGGCCGTCGACTACCTGCTGAAGCCGTTTGACCGGGAGCGGTTCCAGACCGCCCTGCGCCGCGCTGAGGAGCACCTCCGGGCCCGCCGCGCCGGCCAGATCGAGGATAAGATCGAGAGCCTGCTCGCGGATGTGGCCGTCCCCCCGAGCAAGACGCCGGAACGGCTGACGGTCAGAGCGGACGGACGGCTGGTTTTCTTGAAGCCGAGTGAAATCGTGTGGATCGAGGCAGCCGACAATTACATCATCCTGCACCTAGTCGACGGCCGGTTGATGCTGCGCGAGACCCTGGCGGCGATCGAGAAGCGACTGGGCACAACCAGCTTTGCGCGCGTCAGCCGTTCCGCCCTGGTTCATCTGGATCAGATCAAGGAGCTGCAGCCGACGTTCCACGGCGATTTTGTGGTCGTCCTGCGCAACGGCACGAAGGTGCCGCTCAGCCGCAGCCTGCGCGGCCAGTTCTCCAAGTTCACCGGCGAAAACCCGGGTTGATGGCGGCCGCGGTCGCGAGAAGCGCTTCAGCCAAGTGGGAGGAAGGTCGCTTGCGACCGATGATCGCCCGCAAGCGGGCTTCCTACACCGGCAGCACACCCACCCGGCTTGCTGCCGGGCGCGATTGGCCCCGCCCGGGCGGCAACTGGCCCCAGAAGTGTTTCCGCTGGCGGCACTCGCCTCCAAAAACAGGCCTGTCTTTCAACGGCGTCCATCCGGGACCGGCACGGATCGACCGTCTACCCTTTTTCTGACGCGATTGCGCCTTCGCCACCGGCCGGCAGCCCTGGAATCACAACCGACTCACGGTCATCAGATAGTTCAAATGCTGTCAGCAGACAAAACTCGGTGGGCCGACCAGGCCGCTCTTCCAACGGTCAGGCGGGTTCGCGGGGCTGGGATGGCCGGGGAGCCTCACCATCCGCGGAAATCCCGGCGGGGCGACCAAGGCGCCAGGGATGCTCTCTTCAAGCGTCACCGGCACTTCCGAGCCCTCTTTCGCATGACGACACGCTTCACCTCCGGATTTTTGGCGGTGGTGCTCGTCTCCTCGGCCGCGGCTTCTTCCTCCGACCTTGAGCAGCGGCCGTTCGCACCGCGGCAACCCGTCGTCGCAGGCCAGGGATCCTTTCAAGAGCTGACGCCCGCCGAAACCGGTCTCACGGTTTCCAACGTCTACAACGACCCGCGCATGTGGGGCAATCGTTTCCGGGAATTCACGCTCGGAGCCGTGGAAACTGGCATCGCGGTCGCCGATTTCGATCGCGATGGCTTGCTCGACATCTTCGTCGTCTCGAAGAACGGCCCCTGCGCGCTCTACCGGCAGACGGCGCCGTACAAATTCATCAACATCGCCGCCGCCGCCGGCGTCGATTGCGCCGATTCCACCGCCCCCAAGGTCGGTGTGACCGTGGTGGATATCAATCAGGACGGCTGGCCGGATATCTACATCTGCCGTTACGACGCCCCGAACCTGCTCTTCGTTAACAACGGCGACGGCACTTTCACCGAACGCGCGCACGAATACGGCCTCGACGTGAAGGACGCCTCGGTCATGGCCACCTTTGCCGACTACGACGGCGACGGCTTCCTGGACTGTTATCTCGTGACCAACGTCCTCGATTTCTCGAAGAGTCCCCTCGGGCGCCGCGACTACCTGTTCCATAACAATGGCAACGGCACGTTCACCGATGTCACGGAAAAGGCCGGCATCTACGGCCTGACGCAGGGCCACTCCGCCATCTGGGTCGACGCCAACCATGATGGCTGGCCCGACCTCTATGTCGCCAACGATTTCGAAACGCCCGACCGGTTCTACCTGAATCAGGGCGACGGCACTTTCGTCGATGTCGTGGGCCAGCGGCTGCCGCACGTCCCCTACTTCTCGATGAGCGCCGATTCCGGCGACCTCAACAACGACGGCCGGATCGACATCGTCGTCTCCGATATGCGCGATCATACCCGCCAGGGCTACATGGCCGGCATGGAAGAGGTCGGCCGCGGTCTCTGGGAGGTGGAACGCCCCGCCGAGGTCATCCCCCAATACCCCTGGAATGCGGTCTTTATCAACACGGGCACCGACCACTTCCAGGAGGCCGCCCACCTGACCGGCATGGCGGCCAGTGGCTGGACTTGGGCCACGCGCATCGCCGACCTCGACAACGACGGGCGCCAGGACGTGTTCTTCACCACCGGAATGATCCGCAATTTCGTGGATCCAGATCTCGTCGACAAACAGAACCTCGCGCCGACGCTCGCCGCCCGGGCCGCCGTCTGGAAGAACGCCCCGCCGCGCCGCGAACATCCGCTCGCCTACCGCAATCTTGGCGACCTGAAATTCAAAGATGTCTCCGCCGCCTGGGGTTTCGACCGTCCGGGTGTTTCCTTCGGCTGCGCCGTGGTCGACCTCACCAACAGCGGGGCGCTCGATATTGTTTTTGTGAACCAGGACGGCCCACCATCCGTCTACCGCAACCATGTCGCCGCCGGTCATAGCGTTGAGATCAAACTCGCCGGTCAGGTGCCGAACCGCGACGGAATCGGCGCTGAGCTCCACCTCGAATCCGCGGCTGGGACGCAAGTCCGCCAGCTCTACACCGAGCACGGCGTCGTGACGAGTGAGCCACCCATCGTCCACTTCGGCCTCGGCAACGACACTTTCATCAAAAAGCTCACCATCCGCTGGCCGCTCGGCGACGTGCAGGTGTTGGAAAACCTCGCGGTCGACTGCCTCTACACGATCACCGAACCTCCTTTTCCCGGCGGAAAGCGCCCGCACCGCGCCCCGGCGGTTCTCAAGGCTCCGGGCACCGGCGCCC
>CAVRNM010000076.1:0-10043 GCA_963722225.1 uncultured Verrucomicrobiae bacterium | reverse complement strand
CGGCCTGCACTGCCTAAGAAGATGGCGGGCAAGATGCCTGCGCTACACGAGAATTGTTAGCACGCGGGCGTGCGGCGTGCGCTACGCCGATCGATCGCGGCGAGAGGCACTGCTCCACGGCCAGTCTTCGGCGTGTTCGCATAGGCCGGCTTTGACCGGGTTGCTTTCAGTGTAATAGCGGCATTGGGAGAGTTCGGCATCGTCGCGGATCCGATGATCGTAGGTTTCGGGCTGCCAGAAAGACTGGCCACGGCGATCCAGCAAACGGTTCGCTTCATTCCCGGTGAAAGACTTTCAGCTATGCATGATAGAATCGAGCGTATGGGTTTCCGACGGGCGCAGAACGGCATGCACATGGTTCGGCATCACACACCAGGCGTGAAGCCGATAGCGCTGATCCGCGAAATGCAGGAGAGCGCCAGACACAATTGCAGCGATTTCCGGGCGGCCCAGCCAGAGTTCGCCGGCCGACCGGTCCAGCAACGAGTCAACTTCGTCAGCATACAACATGAAGAGCTGGCGGCACCCTCGATCATCGGGAGGCTCAGGCTCGGTGTTCACGTGCCGCAATAGATCGGCATGCCGCTCCTTTAGACCGGCGAGGATTTCGCGAGGCAGGGAGTCAGCCAGCCGGAAAGTGACGAAATAGGTCCCACCTTCGACAGTGAGGTGGGGAAGGTATCCGCGCGACCGCAGGCCGGATGGCATAGGCACGTAGCGCAGGTATTCCCGCCTGCAAGGGGATGAAGTTGCGCAAGCATCCTCGCCTGCACGGGGAGAAGGACTGGCAGGGATTCTTGCGGTATAACAAAGGACGAAGACGCCGAAGAGACCTGCTGCAAGCGCGAGTTTTACTCCAGTTTCGGAGACGCCTGGTGCAGGCTGGAAGCCTGCGCTAGAGGGGAGAGAGGCAAGCAAGATGCCTGCACTACACCGAGATCAGACGAATGCGGCCAACAATGCTTGCGGTTACTCTTCTTCCGGCGGGGTGAATCCGCGTCGCAGCGTATTCTCCGCTACCGCCCGGGGAAACAGGAAATTCTGGAGGTACTCCTTGCCGCCAGCCTTCGTGCCGCCGCCGGACATCTTGAAACCGCCAAACGGATGCCGCTCCACCACTGCCCCGGTGATGCCGCGATTGAGGTAGAGATTCCCGACAAACATCTCCTTCCGGGCCCGTTCGAGGGCCGCCGGACTCCGCGAAAAGAGCCCGCCGGTGAGCGCGTAATCGGCGCTGTTGACGATGGCAAAGGCCTCGTCGAGATTCTTCGCCTTCAGAATTGCGAGCACCGGACCGAAGATCTCCTCCCGGACCAGGGCGTGGTGGGGCCGGCAATCGACGAAGACCGTCGGCGGGACGTAGTATCCGCCGCTCGCCCGGAGCTCGGGTGACAGCCGGGCCTGCCAGGCCAGCCGGGCCTCTTGCTTGGCCCGTTCGATGTGGCCGAGAATGCTCTTCTGCGCCGCCTCATCGATGACCGGGTTCACGATCGTGCCGGGCTCGGCCGGATCACCGACCGGGACCGTCGGGCAGGCGGCGAGGAAGCGCTCGACAAAGCGGTCGTAAACGTCGGCCAGCACGATGAGCCGGGAAAGGGCGGAGCATTTCTGGCCGGCGTAGCCGAAGGCGCTGTAGAGCGCGGCCGGGATCGCCTCGTCGAGATCCGCGTCATTGTCGATGACCAGGGCGTTTTTCCCTCCCATCTCGCAGACCACCTTCTTGAGGTTGGCCTGGCCGGACAGGGTCTTGCCGGCGGCCTCCCAGATTCCGCAGCCCACAACGCGGGATCCGGTGAAGGCGTAGAAATCGACGTTGGGATGCGCAACCAGGTGGGCGCCGGCCTCCGAACCGTTGCAGGGCAGATAGGCGAGCACGCCCGGTGGCACGCCGGCCTGGGTCAGCACCTCCATCAGCAGGGCGCCGATGACGGAGGTTTGGCGGGCGGGCTTGATGATGACGCAGTTGCCCGCGACGAGGGGCGCGACCGTGAGGCCGGTGAGGATGGCGAGCGGGAAGTTCCACGGCGCGATGGCCACGCCGACGCCGCGGGACGTCCAGGTCTGGACGCAATGCTCGCCGGGCACGGGCTGGGTGACGACCGGGACCGCCAGCCGGCGCATCTCCACCGCGTAGAAACGGCAGAAGTCTATCGCTTCGGACAGGTCGGCGTCGGCCTCCAACCACGGCTTGCCGGCCTCGAGAATGAGAAGGGAGTTGATCTCGAAGCGGCGCGATTCCATCAGATCGGCGGCGCGTTCAAGGACCTGGGCCCGCTCATTGGCGGGCGTGGCGCGCCAGGCGGGGAAGGCGGCGGTGCCGGCGGCGACCGCGGCCTCGGCGTCCTCGATCGTGCCCCGCGCCCAGTAGCCGACGACCTGGGCCGGATGGGCCGGGTTGGCCGAGGGCACGTATTCCCGGTCGGCGATCTTCCTGCCGCCGATGATGAGCGGCCATTTCCGGCCGAGCCGGTTGGCCTGGTAATCCTGAAGCGCGGCGCGCTGGCGCTCGCGATTGCCGGCGATGGTAAAGTCGGTGTTGGCCGCGTTCTGGAATCCCGGGAAGCGGAGACCGGAGACCGGGGAGCTTGATACCGGATTTTGGATACCGGATACCGGAAAGTCCTTGGTGCTGATCGGCTTTCCGGTATCCGGTCTCCGCTCTCCGGTCTCCGACGTCCGTTCCCCGGTTTCCGGTTTCCGGTGGGCGGTTTCGCCGAGCAACTCGACCGGATTCCTCAAGAGCTGCTCGTTGGCGGCTTCACCGGTGCTCTTGGCGCGCAGGAAACCCTCGTTCGAGGTGTTTTCCAGGAGCCGGCGGACGAGGTAGGCCATGCCGGGCAGCAAGGCGCCGATGGCGCAGTACTCCCGGACGCGATGGCCCTGCTGGAGGAGAGCGGACTTGAGCTCATCGGCCATGCCATAGAGCGCCTGGAATTCGTAAGCGCGCGGATCGATGCCGCGGCGCCGGGCCTGAACGATGGCATGGGCACACGAACGGACGTTGTGCGAGGCGAACGCGGGTGCCACGGCGTCGATGTTCTCGAAGAGCAGGGTGGTGAGCTTCTCGTAATTCGCGTCGGTCTCAGCCTTGCGCGACCAGACCGGGACCGGCCATCCGCGCTGCCGGGCCAGCACGGTTTCGAAATCCCAATAGGCCCCTTTCACGAGCCGGACAGAGAAGGGCCGGTGGACGCGCCGCCCCCACGCGATGAGATCGCGCAGGTCCGGCTCGCTGTCGCGCAGGTACGCCTGAAAGGCAATGCCGACCGCCGGCTGCAGTTGGAATTCCGGTTCCTCCAGGATCGATCGGAACAGCGCGAGCGTCAGGTCCTTGAGCTTGTAACTTTCCATGTCGAAGTTGACAAAGGCGCCGACTTCGATGGCCCGGCGGAGAATCGGGCGCAGCCGGAGCTTCAGCGCGGCAATGCTCTGATCCGGATCGGCCGGATGGACATCCGGCGTGAGGGCGGAGATCTTGACCGACAGATTGAGGCGCGGCAGGGGTCCATTCGGACCGAGGTCGCTGAACGCCGGATCCGGATCCCGGGCGTAGGCGGCGGAGACCGCGTTGAGAACTTCCAGGTTGCGCTGGAGGAAATTGTCGGCCTCCGCCTCAGTGACCACTGTTTCGCCGAGCAGGTCGATGGTGGTGGCCCGTCCGGCGCGGGCGTTCTGGCGGAGTTGCTTGACGAGGTCGTCCGTGGTCTCGCCGGCGACGAACTGACGGGCCATGTCCGTTACCTGGGCTTTCACGGGATTGGCCACAAGCGCGGGGGCCAATGAGGCGGCGGCGAGGCCGGTTCTGAGGGCGGGATGGAGTTCGACGGCTTTGTCGCCGAGGTATTCCTGGAGATGCCGCACGATATCGGCCGACGAAGCCAGCGAGGGCAGGACGTCGACAAAGCGAAAGAGCTGCGTCTTGAACGCGGGGTCCTTCATCGCCCACTCCATCAGGCGCGCGTAAGCGCCTTTCTTCGAGAAAATGCCGGGAACCGGATGGGCGTCCATCAGCGCGAAAAGCTTTTCGCCTTCGGCAAAGACGGCGGTTTCAATCTCGGGAACGACCGGCTGGAATTCCGTCGGGGGCACGGTGGTGACAGGGGAGCGATGAGAGGTTGCCATGGGGGGGAAGTTCTGCGGGGGTGCAAAATGTTGGCGAGGGCCTCATTATGGCCGGGTCCCCGCTCCAGGCAAGAACCACTAGCCCGCATATTCCACAGTCTTTGCCATCGATTGAGTCATTCGTTTGCCAACACTTCCTATGTTGGCGATAGTCAAGGGATATGCGGGCTAATGCAAAACCGCCCCTCCGAAAAGAAACTCTGCGACCGCGCCGACCGAGAATAGACAGTCGGCCCGGGAAAGCCTCAGAATCCTGCCGGTCTCCCTGCGGAGCGTTCCGCGGGCGGTTTTGACAGGAGGAGGCTCGCCGGACGGAAGACCGACAGCCTCCTAGCGACTTATCCCCTTGGCAGTTCGCGGGCTCTCAGGCTATTCTGCTCCCGGCCGCTGATTCACCCCTGGTCCGGACCCCCGCAGATTTCTGCGACTTTGCGCGACCGGGGCGTGTTTTGCGCATGAACGAAGACACTCCAGTGCAAGCCACCGAAGAGGGCACGATCGCCCCCATCGATTTCACCACGTTTATGCGCAGTTATCAGGATATGGTCTATACGACAGCCGTGCGGCTCCTTGGCAACGAGGCGCAGGCGGAGGACATCTCGCAAGACGTGTTCCTCAAGGCGTTCGAGCATTGGGGCAATCTGCAGAGCAGCGAAACAGCCGGTGGCTGGCTTAAGACGGTCACGACAAATCTCAGCATCAACCACCTGCAGCGCTACCGGAAACGCTGGCGCTTCTTCTCCGAGTTCACCCGCCACGACGATGAGGGCGATGAACAGGAGGTCGAATTCGCCTCCCCGGAGAATTTCCTCGATGGCCTGGGCCAGGCGGACCGCCGCGCCTGGGTGGAGCGGGCCCTGGAGAAGCTGCCGGAGCACCAGCGCGTGCCGCTCGTGCTGTTTCACTTCGAAGAGCTGCCGTACGACGAGATTGCGAAGCGGCTCGGGGTGTCGCTCAGCAAGGTGAAGACCGACATCCTGCGCGGCCGCGAAGCGCTGGCGAAGGCGCTGCAGCACAGCGGGGCGAGCCATGAGAAATTTGAAACGTAAATCCTGCTGCCATGAAAGATCACATGACTCCAGACGAGCTTGAGAAGTTCATTCACAGGACGCTGCGTTTCCTGCCGGACCGGCACGCACCGGCCACGCTCGAAGCCCGCGTGCGCGCCGCCCTCGAGGCCCGCGCGGCGATTCCGTGGTGGCACAAGTCTTGGAGTTACTGGCCGCAGTGGGTGCGCGCACTCTTCATCCTGTGCTGCGGCACCCTGGCCGGTCTGGTGGTGCTGGGCGGAGCGGGGTTGCCGACCGGCGCCGAAACCGCGCAACTCAACCACGCGCTCACGCCGGTCCTGAGCCTGATCCGCCCCGTGATCAGCCTCGGACGCGGACTGGCCGACATCATCGCCCTGATCGGGCGCGACATTCCCGCCTGGTGGTTCTATGGCGCCGCCGCATTTGTCGCGAGCCTCTACGTGATGCTGGTCGGTGTTGGCGCCGCGGCCTACCGCACCCTTTGGAGCAACCGATAGCCCCTCCCTTCCAAAACCCCATCCACCCTTCCAATCATGAAACACCGTAATCTTTTCAACACCCTGGGCGCCGTGGTCGCCCTCACGCTGACCTTTGCGTTGGCCACCCGCGGCGAAGATACGCGGCCCGCACCTTCTTCGGCGCCGGCCGCCGGCACCGCCGCACCGCCCGCGACAGCGCAACCGGCGCAGCCTGCCGCCACGCCCGCTCCGGCAGCGGCGGCGGCTCCAGCGGATGAATCCGCCGCCACGAGCGCCTCTCCCGCGCCAGTCGCTCCCGCCAGTGCGGACAAGGCCTCGCCGGCCCCCCCGGCGGCCCAGTCGGCGGCCGCCGCGGAAGCTTCGACTTCCGGACTCCGCCGGCTTGACAGCACGGCAGGAGAGACCGCCGGTGACAGCCATAACCAACTGCGGGACGCCATCCGGAACGCCGTCAAAAAACACGAGCGCTCGCACCACGGGGAGAGAATGGAAACCGACCGGGTTTCCGTGGGTCATGACGTCCTGGTGGAAAAGGGCGAGAAGGCCGTCCAGGCCGTGGCGATTTTCGGCGACACGACCGTCGATGGCGAGGCCACCGAACAGGCCGTCTCGGTCTGGGGCAGCACCACGGTCAATGGATCGGTGGGCAACCAGGCGGTCTCGGTGCTGGGCAATACCACCGTCAACGGGTCGGTCGGAGACCAGGCGGTGGCCGTCGGAGGCAACATGGTGGTCAATGGTCACGTGGGCGGGGAGGTCGTGTGCGTGGGCGGCGATCTCACCCTGGGGCCCGATGCCGAGGTCGGCGGCGAGGTCGTGGTAGTGGGCGGAGAAATGAAGAAGGACCCGTCCGCGATCTTGCACGGTGAGGTGCAGCAAGTCCGGCTGCCGGTGATTCGACCGGCCTTTGCCTGGGTCACATCCGCGCTCTTGAAAGGCCGTTTGCTTTCCTTTGCCCCCGGTGCCGCCTGGGCGTGGCTGGTCGCTGCGGCCTTCCTCGGTTTCTATGTCCTACTGGCCTTGGTCTTCCCTCACGGGATGGTGAAATGCGCCGAGACGCTCGAACAACGGCCCGGTCACGTGATCCTCACGGCGTTGCTGACCATGTTGGCGATGCCGCTCGTTTTCCTGCTGCTGGCCATCACCGGCATCGGAATACTCGTGATTCCGTTCCTTGGGATCGGCCTCTTCGTCGCCAAACTCTTCGGGCGGGCGACCATGCTGGCCTGGTTTGGCCGGCGCTTCACGGGTTTGCTGGGAGCGGGTCCGGGGGCGCACGTTGCCCTCTCTGTTTTAGGTGGCGGCATCGTGGTGGCGCTGCTCTACACGGTTCCAATCCTGGCGTTAATCGTGGCCATGCTGATCAGCGTTCTTGGCCTGGGGACGGTGATCTATACATTGCTGCTCTCCCTGCGGCGAAATGGCGCCAAGCCCGCGCCGGCTGCTCCCGCGGTCCCGCCCTCCGCTAGCGAGCCTCCGCCTTCCGCACCCGCCGTGGCGCTCGCGGCGGCCCCAGCGGTTGCCGGACCCGCCGGAATGGGTGAGAGCCCGGTCCCGCCGCCGATTCCGGCCGCCCCGCCGCCGCCTGCGATCTTCGTTGCCCCGCCGCCGCCTGCGGTTTCCGCCGCCACGCTGCCGCGGGCCGGCTTCTGGATTCGGATGGGGGCGCTGGGCATCGACGGCATCCTGTGCGTGTTTGTCCTCAAGCTGATCACGTTCGGGCATTTCAACTTTGGCATGTCCCTGCTCGTCCTGGCGGCCTACGGCGCGGTGATGTGGAAACACCGCGGCACGACCGTGGGTGGAAGCATCTGCCACTTGAAAGTGGTGCGGCTCGACGATCGCCCCATGGATTGGACGGGCGCGATCGTCCGGGCGCTCGGCTGTTTCCTGTCACTCGCCGTGGTGGGCCTCGGCTTTCTCTGGGTGGCCTTCGATGACGACAAACAGGCGTGGCATGACAAGATCACCGGCACGGTCGTCGTGCAGGTCCCGAAGAGCGTGGTGCTGATCTGAGCCGAATCGCGATGTGAGGGCCGGTGTAGGAAGCGCGCTTGCGCGCGAAACCAAGGGCAATCGCCTGCGAGCAGGCTTCCTGCAAGGGCGGATGCTCCAAGCGCCCAGGAAAAGGAGTAGGAAGCGAGCTTGCTCGCGATTGAAGGAGTCGGACGATTTCCCCGTGCCCAACCTAAAAGGCTATTCGGCCCTTCGCCGAGGGCGCTTTTCCGCCTCTGGCTATATCTACTTTCTCACGATCTGTACCGCTGATCGTTCCAACACACTCACCGGCAAAGAGGTCGGTGCTGCCGTTCAGGATGAAATCCTAGGAATGTCGTCGGAAAACGTCTGGTGCTGGTTCAAGGACCATTTGTCAGATGATTTGCCAGAGCCAACCTGGCTGTTATAAAGGTCGATTGCGCTTCTGCTACTGGATCAAGCAGATCGCGCGCAAGCGCGCATCCTACGCCACCCTGATCGCGCAAGCGCGTCTCGCCTCCGCCCTTGTACGAGACTGCTCGCAGGCGATCACCAATCCATCGCGAGCAAACTCGCTTCCTACATCCATGCTCTTTGTACGCGATCACCGCGCCGTTGCGATCGCGCGCGCGCGCGCTTCCTACAGCAAATGCGTTTTCGCGTTGCCGCGCTGACCGCTTGCCGCTTACAGCTTAATGCCCATGGCAACACCACTTGTCGGCATCATCATGGGCAGCACGTCGGATTGGGAGACGATGCAGCATACGGCGCAGACGCTCGACCAACTGGGCGTCGCCTACGAAAAGCGGGTGATCAGCGCCCACCGCACGCCGAAACTGATGTTTGACTGGGGCCTGTCGGCGCGCGACCGCGGCTTGAAGGTCGTGATCGCCGGGGCGGGGGGAGCGGCCCACCTTGCGGGAGTTGCGGCGGCGCTCACGCCGGTTCCCGTGCTTGGCGTGCCGATGGAATCGGCGTCGCTCAAGGGGCTCGATTCGCTCCTCTCGATGGTGCAGATGCCTGGCGGCGTCCCCGTCGCGACATTTGCCATCGGCAAGCCCGGCGCGATCAATGCCGCGCTGTTCGCGGCGGCCATCCTGGCATTAGGCGACGTCAGGATCGCGCAGGCCTTGGATGCTTTTCGCGCGGCGCAGGCCAAGAAGGTCGAGGAAACGAAGCTCCCGTAGGCTTTTGCTGCGCGAAAGCCTGTTGGTGAATCGGACGGCTCCGTCGCAAATCCCTTGTTTGCGTTGCTTCAGGTGTAGGAAGCGAACGTGCGCGCGATAGGTTGATTGATCGCCTGCAGGCAGGCTTCCTACTTGTTGGCTGGTGGCGCCGGCAGGTCGGGCGCGCCGGTGTCCATGACATAGCGCCAGGTGCCATCGGGCTGGCGCTTCCAAATCGTGAGGAAGAAGCCGGTTCGGATGCGTTCCTGGCCGCCGGGTTCCGGAGCCCGCCGCTCGTGTCGGCGCCCCCAGTTATATCCCAGGGTGCCGTCGTCGGAAACATCCGTGAACAGGGCCGACCAGGTCAGGGAGACGCCCGGCTGGTCGGGGCCGGGCGCACACGCTATTGCACGGCGGCCAGCCCAGGACTCTCCGTGGATCCGTGTCGATGAAGGCGACGTCGGGCGCCGCGTAGTACTCGAATGCGGCGAGGAGGCCCTTTTCCTTGGCCAGGGCGCAGAAGGCGTCCTCCGTTTTGGCGAGTTCGACCTTGAGCGCCGCCGTGTCGATGGCCTTTGGCGCCGGATCGGCCCCGATCACGATCGTCACGAGGAGCAGGAACAAACTGGAAAGCAGCAGCGGGCGGTGATGCAACGATTTCATAGGGAGGTGCGGGACGACGGGTGGGCGGCGAGGAAGGCTTGGCAATCCTCAGGGGTGTCGAGATCGGTGGCGAGTTCCGGCAGATCGATGGTGGCGAGTTGATCCGCGTAATGCTCCAGGAGCGGCCTTGCCCCGCCGGGACCGCGTAATCCGGCAAGTTCATGGAAATGGCGCCGCGCGAACAGCACCGGCGGCCCCAGAATGGCCGTCGTAGCGCGCCGCGACGATCGATTTTCCGCTGCGGAGGGCGGCATCCGCCAGGCGGGCAATGGCCGCCGGAGAAAACGCCGGTTGATCAACGGCCACCAGGAGTCCGGCGTCAAGCCAAAGTGAAAAAGTGTCTAGTATTTGAATGCCCGCCCGGATCGACAAGGCCAGGCCCTCCTCCCAGGCGAGATTGTCAGCGACGAGCACGGGCAGGCGTGCAACCTCCGGCCGCACGGCATCCCGGTGCGCCCCGAGAACCACGACGGCCGGCCAGGCCTCCGAGGCGAGAACGGCGTCGACCGTGCGGCGCAGCAGCGTGCGACCGTCGAGCCGCAGCAGCTGTTTGGGCCCGCCCATCCGGGTCGAAGCGCCGGCTGCGAGAATTACCGCACCAAAGA
>CAVRNM010000075.1:0-24588 GCA_963722225.1 uncultured Verrucomicrobiae bacterium | reverse complement strand
TGGGTGCCCTGGTGCAGGCTTGCGTCTGGCTGGCGCACCCCCGGATGCGGTTGGTCGCCACGGTTGCTGACCTGGTCCCGTCCTTCCGGATGGTGGCGGATTATTTGGAATGCTTTTTCGGGCTATGGGCCGGAGTACCCATCAAACCCGGAGCCGAGTGGCTGGTCCTGCCGATTGCGGTGGGACTCTTGGTGCTGCTGTTGGCTGATCGCGGCCAATTATTTCGCTGGCAGGCGGGGGCATTGATGCTCGGCGCGGCCATCTTGCTGGCGGCCGGTCGCACCGTGAATCCCTTTTGGCCGGATCCCTTCGGAGTCGGCGCCCGGGTGGTCTATTTGCCCTACGTTTTTTTGTTGTGGTCGCTGGGCTGGCTGGCTGCGGGTGCGACGGCATGGCGCCGAAAACTGACTCTGGCTCTGATGGGCGCTGTGCTGGTCTCGGCGGCGACCGCCTGGTACGGAGATCCACTCGGGAATTACGGCTGGCGACAGCAGGTCGCCGAAGCCTCCGTCGGCAAACGCTCTGTCTTTGTCACTCCTTGCACGCCTGGTTGGCCGTGCAAGTTTCCCGTGCCAGGCAAGCGCTGATTGACCTTGCGCGGGAAGGAATCTCCCATAGGTGTCAACGAGCATCCTAACGAATGATCTATCCCTGCCACATTGGCCTTAACCCCTGACCTGCCCGACGGGGTGACTGGCTTGAAGATCGGATTTCTAGGCGGCAGTTTTGACCCGGTGCATTTCGGGCATCTGCTGGCGGCGCAGGACGCCTACGAACAGCACAAACTTGATCGGCTGGTTTTCGTGCCGGCGGCGCAGGCGCCGCTCAAGCCACAGGAAATTCAAGCGAGCGCTGCGGACCGCCTTACCATGCTCCGTGCGGCCATCGAAGGAGACCGGCGATTTGAGATTTCCGACGTGGAACTGCAGCGTGGCGGTGTGAGTTACACCATCGATTCGGTGCGCCATTTTCGCGCGCTGTATCCTGACGATCAGCTGTTCTGGATCATCGGCGGGGATCAATTGCCGAAGATGAATCTTTGGAAGGACGCAGCGGAATTGTCAGGACTGATAGAGTTTATCTTCTTGGAACGGCCCGGCCATCCCGCCAGGCGAGCGCATAATATCCCGGGCCTCCGGCTCCACCGCTGCGACGGACATTTGATTGAGATCAGCTCAAGTGAGCTTCGTCAGCGGGTTCGGCAAGGGCTCTCCTTGCATTACTTTTGTCCGCAAGAGGTCATATCCCATATCGAAGCTCGTAATCTGTACCGCCAATCCGCATGAAAAAGAATTCGCCCGCCCACCGCAAGACTGCAGACAAGTCGTTGCCATTGTTGAGATTGGTGGTGCGTTCGCTCGATGACAAGAAGGCGGAGGATCTGCGAGTGCTGGATGTCCGGGAGCAATCATCGATTACGGACTATCTGGTGCTGGCCACAGGGACGTCCGAACCTCATTTGCGAGCGCTGCGCGTCGAACTGGAAAAGACGATTGATGGCGCGGGGGAACCGATTATCGGAATGGAGACCACCCAAGGGAGCGGTTGGACGGTCTTCGATGCCTTTGACATCATGGTCCATCTGTTTACCGCGGAAAACCGGGCGAAATATCGGCTCGAATTGCTATGGAAGGATGCCATCGAGGTTCCTGTCGCCGGCTTGTTGGCGAAACGTTCAGTGACCAGTCGCAAGCCACGCATAGTGAAACGATCGTAAGTAACTATAGACTAGTTACTACCGTAACATCTATTACTCTATTGCGACGTGCGCAAACGAGTGGTTCCGCGCGCAGCCGCCTGATTCCCCGTTCAACAGGTGTTTTAACACTTAATTCAAACAGTTTGCGAATTCTCGGCTTGCCCGCCAGCCGGCTCGGGCGTTCCATCTTAGTGTTGTTAGAAGTCAGTTAAACGTTCATATCATCATAATCCAATCAATAATCCTATGAAAGCTATTCGGTCCAACGAGGGCTTCACCCTTGTCGAAATCATGATAGTCGTGGTCATCATCGGTTTGCTTGCCGCGATGGCCATTCCCGCGTTCCAGAAAGTCCGCCAGAGTTCCATTGAGAAGACGTTGACCAACGATGCGAAGCAGCTCGCCTCGGCAGCCAATCAATACTTCATGGAGTTTGGTGTCTCGACGATCGACGTCGGAGCCGATCCCCTAACCGGTTCGCTCACAGCGGCTCCCGCGAGCAGCTATGTGCACCAGATCACCAAGGGCAATGTCATCCAGGCGATCCTTGTCGCTGGAACGACTTTTACCGGCAGCAATGCCGCCCTCCCAGCAACAGAGAATCCTGTGACCTTCAGTCCTGAAGGTCAAAAGATGTAGTAATAATTCACAATTTGCTCTTGGGCCGCACCTAGCCGGTGCGGCCCTTTTTTGATCTACTGGCAAAACCGCCCAATCCAACCCGGGGAAACGGGCAGGATTTCGGTGATGATCACGAAGTGTAAGAGATGATCCGCCGGCACCCAGTCGCGCAGATCGGGCGGCAGCAGCATCGGAGTCTCGCGGTCCACGGTCACATAACGGGCGGGCATGCCCCTCCGACGCACCCCCTGCGCCAGAGTTCAAAACTTCTCCGCTGAATCGGAAGAAAGGTCGCCGCTTGCACCAAACGGCGTCCGCCGTTTGTTTAGTTGACATGGGGTGGTCAGGCGGGCGCTGAGGGCGCAGCCCGACAGGCTCAACTACTAGAGATGCTGGGGCAGGATGTCAGGTTTGGTCCCGATGACCGGTTCGTCGATCACGGCCGGGGTCGATGACGGAGGGTGCGCATTCTTCTTGGACTCTTCCGCTTGAAGCTCATTTTCGAGCTGGCGCATCTGCGCATCGAACAATCCCTCGATGAAGCCTGAAGGAAACATGACCTTGTGAGCGGCCCTGGCCTTCGCGATGTACTGCGGCACCTTGTCGAGATGCCCGAGCTCGTGGTTTGACATTGCCAGAATCATGTAGGTGAGGGACTCGGTATTGCCGTAGGCCAGCGCCTTTTCCGCCGTTTCCATGGCCGGCTTAAACTTCTTCAGGTTGTACAAGACTGTTGCCTTCCAGGCGGTGAGTTTCCCTTGATTGGCGGGATTCTTGGCCGAGGCGATTTTCAGATCAGCAAACGCGATCGCCTCGTCGAAACGGCCCGCCCGGACATAAGCTGCTTCCAGGTCGATTACCGAAGTGACGCAGTCACCGGTGATGGCCAGTGAATGCTGGAAAAGCGTCACGCCGGACTGCCAATAGGAAACCTGGATTTGGGTGGCCAGAACCAGCGACAGACTGAGCACAGCCAGTGATCCCCCGATCACGATTCTTCGCGCGCGAGCCGGCAGCGAGGCTAGCGCTTCAAAAAGAACGGGGAAGACAAAAGCCAGCCCAAGCATCGGGATGTACAGGTACCGGTCGGCATGGGATTGGGATCCGACCTGCACCAGCCCGATGGCGGGCACCATCGTGCCCAAAAACCAGCACCACCCGAGCAAAAGCTGGGGTTTCTTGCGCACCAGCGCGAGCACCAGGGCCGAGATGGCCGCGAGAAGGAGCAGGGGGGGGATTGCCGAGGCAAACGTCAGGTCGCTGAAAAAAAGCGGATAAAAAGGCGCCAGTCCCGTCGGATGGAAAAACATCGCAAGATAGCGCTCATAAGACAGCAGCACATTGATCAATCGATGTCCGAGTGTATACCCGGCCGTCGCCATGGCGAGCGACTGGGTTGACATCGTCACGACCGAGAAATAGAGGGACAAAGCGAGCAAGGGAAGGACTGGCAGGAGGATCTTCTGCACGTATCTTAGCCGGGAGGGAGTCGTTTCCTGACCCTCCGGGTGGTAGATCAAATAGAGCAGGTGAATCAAAACCAGCGTGCCGGGAAGCGTAACACTCATCGGCTTGCTCAGCAGGCTTAGGAGATGGAAGATAATCGTCAGGCCGTACGATCTGAAGGATCTGGTTCTCAAGAAACTGAGATAAGCGATGATGGCCGCGAACCAGAACACTGCGTTGAGGATGCTTTTGCGTTCGGAGGCCCACGCCACATTTTCGACGTTCACGGGATGGACGGCAAAGACCAATGCGACGGTGAACGCAAAGACCCGACTCCCCGTCCCCTTGAGAAAGGCCACATAACAGAGGCACGCCGCCAGTGCATGCCAGGCCACATTGGCGAGGAAATAACCGCCCGGGTAGGGACCGAACAATTCGCGATCGACCAGATGGGAGATCCAGGTGAGCGGATGCCAGTTTGCAATCTCGGTGCTGGTGAACGCCCAGCAAATGCTGTCCCAACACAGTCCTCTGATTATGTGAACATTGTTGAAAGTGTATAGATTGTCATCGAATTCGATGAACTGGTGCCCGGCGACCTGACGATAGGGAATGAAGATCGCCAGGACCAGCCCGAGGCAGATCAGGATATCCAGCTGGTAGCCCGAGCTGAAGAGCGGCTTGCGCGGAGCAGGAGTCATCTTAGGCGAAAATCGGGGTGTTCCCGGTCATCCGGGCGAGGCGAAAGGCGAGGGCCACCCGCAGGCAGCCCAGCCCGTAGATGGCGCTGCGCTTGAAGTTGATCGACGAAGCTTCGGTGAAATATTTCGTGGGGCAGCTCACCTCGCCGATGGTCTGTCTCCGCCAGAGGACCTGGGCGAGAAACTGGTTATCAAAAAGGAAGTCGTTGGAAAGATTGTCCAACCGCATCGACTCGAGCAACTCACGGGAATAAGCCCGGTAGCCGGTGTGATACTCCGACAGCTTTGCGCCCATCAGAGCGTTCTGGACGGCGGTGAGGAAGCGATTGGAGAGATATTTCCACCACGGCATCCCACCTCTCAACGCATATCCGCCCAGAATGCGCGAACCGAGAACGCACGGGTGGAGCCCATTGGCGATCATGCTCGCCATCGCCGGAATCAGCTTGGGAGTATACTGGTAATCGGGATGCACCATGACGACGATATCGGCGCCTTTTTCGAGGGCCAGGCGATAGCACGTCTTCTGATTGCCGCCGTAGCCGAGGTTGTGTTGGTGCACGTGGACCGTCACCCCCGGGAGACTTTGCGCGACCGACACAGTCTCGTCGCGGCTGCCATCGTCAACAAGGATGATTTCATCGACGATCCCCTGGTCAACGACGTCGTCGTAAGTGGCCTTGAGGGTCCGCGCCGCATTGTAAGCGGGCATGACGACGATGATCTTGTGATTGCGGTACATGAAAGGATCAGGAAGAGGGCGTGTATTCAAACGTCAATTCCACGGTAGCGCCGGCCCCGGCGATGGCCGAGGCAAAATCGAGGAGAAGAGCGGGTCCGAGCATGAGCCCGGCCAAGGCGGCGTGCACGAGCACGCTGGCCGTGCTGCGACCGGGCAAGTAGGATCGGTTCCGCTTAAGCCGCTCATAAAGGAAGTTGCGGTGGTGATCGGCCCGGTTCAGCGCACTTTGCAGCCAGCCATAGGTATTCTGTTCCAAACAGAGGTGCCGGGCCGCCAGCAGCTTGAATCCCCGGGACTGCAGGTAGGCGGCGACCGTCTGCGGAGGAACCAGGCTCAGATGCCGGGGCGGATCCAGGTGAAACCAGTCCTTCCCAAAAAGGCGGGCCTGCCAGCTGCTGGTATTGGGGAAGGCAAGGAAAAGGCGACCTCCGGGTCTCACTAGGCGCGTGAGGTGATCAAGCGTCTCCCGCGGCATCGGCAGATGTTCGAAAACATGGACCAACGTAATGAGGTCATACGAGGCGGCCGGAAGTTTGGTGGCCTCCAGGGTGCCCAGGTGAAGATGAATGGAGGGGATCTTCGCCGCCCGTTCTGCCGCCGGTCCGGGCAGCTCGATTCCGTGAAGCTCGTAGCGGCCGATGTTTTGGAAACTGCGGAGCAGACTGCCATCGCCGCAACCGACATCGAGGATCCTGGCGCCTTGGGCTAGCGGGCGCATAAGCTGGCGAGCACGCCGAGTGGCAAAGGCATCGCGGAAGCGCTCGATCCAGCGCCCGAACTTGGTTGCTCCTTCACCGTAATAGCCAGGGTCGTAAGCGGTCCGCAATTGTTCTGCCGAAGGGGGCGGCCAGAGAAACACCGTCCCGCACGCCTCGCAGACGCGAAGGGGATAGACGGTTCCATCCTCGCTGAAGGTTCGGCCTCGCAGGAGAGTGCCGGGCTTCGCACAAAAAAAACAAGGCACCTCAGGAGTGGACGCGCTGGTCGGCATGTTTCCAAATCTAAGTCGGTTGCACGGTCATCCTCGGGCCCGCGATTGCAGGGTCGTCGAGAATCGCCCCGCTGGCACAAGTCCGGTTCAGCTCGGACGTGCCATCCAAAGCGACTGCGTCAATCGATGGTTTACCGTGTGCAGACATACGTGGGGGAAGAGGGCGAATCATCCGGGCGAGGAACTCCTGACGGGCGGGCGGCAGGCGAAACCTGCCTCGTTCAATCTGGGCTCCGGAGGTTAACTCAATCGACAGGAAAGACTATCGCAAAGATTGGTGAATCTCCGTTCAGCGAACGGCCACCGAATCGCCTGCAGGAATTGAACGGGACTGGCGGGCGGCCGTTCTACGAAAACAGGTTGTACTTCACGATCACGTAGAGCGCGCGGAAGCCGTCGCGCCATCCGATCTTCTTTCCTTCCTCGTACGTGCGCCCATAATAGCCGATGCCCACCTCGTAGATCGGCACGCGCAGTCGGGCGACTTTCGCGGTGATCTCCGGTTCGAATCCGAACCGATCTTCTGCAATCACGATCTTCTGCAGGACCTCGCGCCGGAAGGCTTTGTAGCAGGTCTCCATGTCCGTGAGGTTGAGGTTGGTGAACATGTTCGAGCAAAGGGTGAGGAACTTGTTCCCGACCATGTGCCAAAAATAGACGACGCGGTGGGCGTCGCTCCCCGTGAACCGCGAACCAAAGACGACATCGGCCTGGCCATCGAGGATGGGCTGGATCAGCTTCCGATATTCCCGCGGGTCGTATTCCAGATCGGCGTCCTGCACGAGCACGATGTCACCCGTGGCGGCGGCAAATCCGGTGCGGAGCGCGGCGCCTTTGCCGCGATTAATCTCATGATAAACGATCTTTTCCACGAGCGGAGCGATCTCGGTGCGCAAGAGGTCGCGGGTTCCATCCCGCGAGCAATCATCGACAATGATGATCTCCTTCTCGGCGAGGGGTGCGGCCCGGACGCGCTCGACGATCTGGCGGATCGTCTTCGCCTCATTGTAACAGGGGATGACGATGGAGAGCTTCATACGTGGAAGAGCACAGCGGGCGGACCAAGAACTCAAACAGGATTTTGCGGAAACAATCCCGGGCTCATTGCGGCAGTGCCTTCGCCATGACCTGATTTCCTGAGTTCCCCATTGGGATCCCGGCCAGCGAATCATGGGGAACGCAGGAAAGCCGGACCGAAGGGCCGTCCGCGGCGGCGGGATCGCAGATGTGACGCCCTGCCGGCGCTCGGTACGGCGAGCGCCGCCCAAGATCCAAATGCGGGGTTCACAGAATCATTAAGGACGCGAGGAAATTCTTGCAGGACTACCGCCAGCGAAGGATGCTCAATAGGCTGGAGTAGTCGTCGGTCCAGATCACTGGCGGATTGCGACCGCGGCTTGGCCGCCAGCGCGGATCGTGCGCCAGCTGCACCAGATCATCCGCGTGGGGCGCCATGACAACCCAGACGGAGGCCGCCTTGCCCGCTGCGAGTTCCTGCTTGGGGACGGCCAGATCTTCCCGGGTCAGGCAAGCGACGCGGGCGTCGCGGGCGAGATCGGCCAGAACCGGCTCCAGATCGAGGTGGGTGTTCGAGATATGAAAGGCGAGATGACCGCCCGGAGCGAGCTTCTGCAAATAGAGCGCGAGCGCCTCGCGCGTCACCAGGTGGATGGGAATGGCGTCAGAACTGTAGGCGTCAAGGATCAGAAGGTCGAACTGCCGGTCGGGCTCGGCCGCCAGCGACAGGCGGGCGTCCCCGAGCACAATGCGCGGCGGGGTGGCCGCGTCGCGCAGGAAGGTGAAGAACCGTTCGTCGCTGGCGATCTTCAGCACGGCTGGATCGATTTCGAAGTAAGTCCACCGCTGTCCCGGTTGCGCGTAGCAGGAGAGCGTTCCGGTCCCCAAACCCACGACGGCGATATGCTCTGACGGATCCCTGCCGTAATCGGCCAGCACCTGGCCGACCGGCCCGGTGCGAGCGTAATACGCGAGCGGCTCCCGCCGGCGGTCCGGATCCAGACATTGCAGGCCGTGCAAAATCGGGCCGTGGAAAAGCAGGTGGTAACGACCGGTGGGATCGGCCTCGACGCGGTGGACGCCAAAAAAGCTGCGCGTGGCGTAAAGCGCCTGCCCTTCCCTCGTCTGATAGAGTCCGCCGATCAGCAGGAACCCGGCGATGCCCAGGGCGAATCGAAGCGGTCGTTTTGAGAAAAGATAGCAGGCCAGCGTCGGTGCGCCGAACAGGCAGGGGCCGACAATGGCGCTGCTCTGCAGAGGAGTGGCTCGAACGGCCAGCAGGGCGCCGGCGGTGGCGAGGGTGAGAATCGCCGGCCAGAGACAGTCCCGGAGCATGGCACCGGCCGGACTGCGGTCGGCGGCCCGCCAGCCGACCAAGCACGCCGCGACCAGCAGCAGCGGATATTCGACCACGGAGTGAAAAACCAACGGCGCGATCAGGGCGTTGAACAGGCCGCCGAGCGCGCCACCGACGGAAATCCACAGATAGAACTCGGTCAAATGGGCGGCGGCCGGCCGGTCGGCGGCCACTTCGGTGTGGCAGAGCGCAGCGACAACGAAAAACGCGGTCAGGTGCAGCAGCGTCAGCGGGCCGATCGGTTCCGATGCCCGCATGTTCAAGGTCATGACCAGTGGCGCCAGCAGCACCGGGAGCGCGCGCGAAAGGAATTGCCGGGAGATAATCTGATGGCGGGCGAAGGCCAGGATGAAGGTCAGCAAGTAGATCGTCAGCGGAACCACCCACATCAAGGGCACGACCGCCACGTTGCTGGAAAGATAGGTCGTGACGCTCAACATCAGGCTGGATGGCACAAAGGCGAGCAGCACCCAGCGAAGGCAGCGATTCCACGCCAGTCGGTCGGAAAGGCCCGGAACGGGCGGCGGCGGGGACGGCTTGGTGGCCGACGACGGGCTTGACCATCGCCATAAGCAGACGGCGCAGGCCGCGGTCAACACCTCCAACAAGCCGAATCCCCGCATCCACCAGCGACTTTGCTGGGCGAGGCGCCAGTGCCATTCCACCCACACCGGATAGCTAAGCAGGGCCAGCATGCTGCCGGCGTTGCTGGCGGCGTAGAGGAAATAGGGGTCGGCGGCGTGCCGGTGGCCGGTGGAGGCAAACCATTTCTGGAGCAGCGGGCTCGTGGCGGCGACGGCGAAGAACGGCAGGCCGACCGCCGCGAGCATCAGGCCCAGCAGCCACACGATCGGATGGCCTTGCGTCGGCGGGGGCCAGCCCGCGGGGATGGCAATGGGCAGGAGTGCGAGTGGCGCCAGCAAGATCAGCAGATGCCAGGCGGCCTGCCGGCGCACCCCCAGCCACCTAGTGCTGGCATGGGCGTAGCCGTAGGCGGCGAGCAGCACCACCTGGTAGAATACCATGGCGGTGTTCCACACGGACGGTGATCCGCCCAACCAGGGCAACACCATGCGGGCGAACATGGGCTCGACGAAAAAAAGAAGCGCGGCGCCGATGAAGACGGTGGCCGTGTAGAGTGCGATCATGGTGGGGACGGACTGATTATCCGCCGGACCTGAGCTGGTTCACGCAGGCAGAATGCGACGGGGCCGCGAAATTGGCTGCAGCGTGCAGACATGCGGGCGAGTAGAGTGAGGTATCCGGGTGAGGGCAAGGAATCCCAACTGTTGGGCAGGCTCGGTATTGAAGCGATTCGAAAGTGGCACAGGTGTTAGCCCGGATGTGTCACACTCTACGCGATAGCCTGCCTACAGGATGCAGCCGACCCCAGTGCCGTGAACACGGCGGTGCGGGATAGTCCGGCTGGTTGCCGCTGTGATGGCCCGAGGTGCTGCGGCCTAAATTCAACTTGTCTACGCTGACGGACGCCGATCATTCTGCAGCGATGTCGTTCTGGCGAAGAATCGGCGGTTCGATTCGTAGCTTCTGGAGGCGTGCTGGCTTGAAATTGTTCGGGCCGAATTCCTCATTTCTTCCATCAGCGATCGTATCCATCCAGCAAATCGATTTTCCGCTCCGATCCGGGCAGGCGTCTGTAATATGCGATTACCGGACTCCGCTCTACGAGATCGTGGCGGAGGTCGCGGACTACGATTGTTACCAATTGGAACGATGTGATTTCGCTGCCGGAAGCGGCGGCGTGGTCGTTGATGCGGGCGCCAATATTGGAGTGACCGCGGTCGTTCTGGCCGACCGCTTCAAAGGCCGCATCCTGTGTCTGGAGCCTGTTCCGGAGAATTGCGATTGGCTGCGGCGGAACCTCGAGCGCAACGCCGTTTCTCGTGCGGAAATTCTGCCCATCGGGCTGGCCGGCAGGACTCGACGGGACTGGCTTTGGCGTCATCCGGAGTACAGCGTTTCCGGGCATTTCGATTCTGATCTGAGGCCCCAAGCCCATGCGGGAATGGTGGGATCCCAGGCGGATTTCCTTTCTTTGGCAGATCTGCTGGTGCAGACCCAAGCGGAGGAGATTGTGCTGTTGAAGCTTGATGTAGAGGGAGCTGAGCACGAAATCATCGAAGCACTCGATCCAGCTACGGCCCGGAGAATCCTGCAAATCACCTTGGAGGCGCATGAGCAGGGATTGGGAAGAACAGCTGGGCGGCTCGCGCGCCGGCTTCAATCGTTGGGATATCGGATCCAGTGCCTGCCGGAACGTCTCGGGCGGAAGGATCTGAGCCACATCCTGGCACAACGGAAATGACCCGACTGGTCTCAATCTTGCCAGCGAGTGCGGGCCAACAGGTCAGTGTTGCATCGGCCGCTGTTCGCCGGCCCTTTGGGCGCGAGAGCATTCCATGAGCGACACGGCGCGAATCCGCAGGAGCATCGGTTGGCTGAATCTTGACCGGGCGGTGCGAATCGGAGTTGGAGTGGTACAGGTGGCCATCGTCGCCCGCTATCTTGGGGCTGAACAATATGGCCGGCTGAGTACGGCCTTGGCTGTGAGCGCCATTCTGGCGGGGCCGTCAGCGCTGGGGCTCGATATTGTCATGGTGCGTTGGCTGGTGGCATCTCCTGCGCTGGGTGGTTCTGGCTTGGCTACGGCGGTGTTCCTGAGACTCGCTGCCGGGTGTCTGGCGGCGTCGGGTGCGGCTTGCGCGGCGGTCTGGATTGGCGGGGGAATCCAGCCGGTAATCGTGGCCATCGCGGCGCTGACTTGCATTGCCCAGGCTCCGCTTATTCTGGAGACCTGGTTTCGCTCCCGGGTACTGGCCGGCCCCCCCGTCTTGGCCCAGCTCGTGGGATTCTTCGGTGCTTTTGCGCTGCGGTTGGGCTTGGTTTACGTTCGTGCTCCGGTTCATCTGTTCGCGGTGGTGGCCGTGGTCGAGATCGCATTCTCGAGTACAGCAATGTTTCAGGTTTATCGTCGTAGCGGTGGTCCCGCTTTGGCTGGCCTATCCTGGAAAGTTGCCGTGGATCTGATGCGGGAAGCCTGGCCGCTCGCGATCGCCAGCGTCGCGGCTGTTTTCATGACGAAAATTGATCTCGTCGTGCTGCAGCGCCTGGAGGGAACGCGGGAGGCGGGAATCTATGCGGCGGCGGTCCGGATGGTGGAACTGCCTTATTTTGTTCCGGCAACAATGGTGGCAGCTTTTACTCCCCGGTTGGTGAGTTTGCATTCGAGCGACCGGAAGGCTTTTCACCAGAAGTTCTCTGAGCTGGTATCGCTGCTGGCCTGGGCGGGCGCGGGTATCGCTTTGGCCTGGTGCCTGTTGGGTCCGTTCTTGATTCGGATCCTCTATGGCGCTGGATTTGCCGGGGCGGCCCAAGTCGTGCGGGTTTGCGCATGGAACACTGTGCCCGTGGGCATTGCGATCGTCTGGGGCGCCTTCTGGCTGGCCGAGCGGCGGCAGCTTACGGTGGTGTTGTTGGCCCTTTTCGGGGCGCTGGTGGCGCTGGGCCTTTGTTACGTGCTGATCCCGCTTTTTGGGGCTCGGGGGGCGGCATTGTCGGCGATCGCCGCCCAAGTGGCGCCGTTTCTCCTCGTCATGGTCTTGCCCGGCTGCCGAGGGGCATTACTGGCATCCGCGCGAGGCGTCTTGAATCCCTGGCTGGGGATTCATCTCATCCGGGAGATCTTCGCGCCCCAGGCCTGAAATTCCCCCAATGAAGAAGACGTCCCAATCGGATGGCCCGCTGGTCGCGGTCGTCAGTCATCTTTGGATGGGCCATATTCCGGGTTATCACCGGCTGATCGTGGAGCGGGCGCACAAGTTGGGGTGGCGGGTGGTATCGATCACGCCAGATGGACGGGAACTTCCCGGTGCTGCCAAGTCGTACCGTTATCATCTGGGCGAGATTGACCCCGGCCTCGGGGACCAAGGCGCGCGGGTCCGGACGAAGGGGGGCCTGGTCGCGCGACTCAGGGCAATGCTGTTTCCGCGCGGATTGGGGATTTCAACGGCCCGGCGAGCCCGGAGGAACTGGCGATCGCTCGCCCGGGTTTTGCGGGAGGCCGAACAGGACGAACACCGTCCTCTCGATTTCGCCTTTATCGTCTATCTGGGCTATAATTTTCTCGAGGTTGGGGTGAGCCCGGGGTTCCTAGAAAGGATTCTGCCTTGTGCCTGGGGAGGAATTTGGAACGGGCCAACGCCGGGACGGAACAACCAGAGCCCGCTTGTGGCGCGGCTTTGGTCTTGTGAGGCGCCGTTGCGCGCCCGGAACTGCCGCACGGTCTGGGTGCCGCACCGTCGCCTTGTGGAGCGATTTCAATCGTTCAACCTCAAAACGCGAGTGATGGCGATGCCGGAGATCGCGGACCTCCGGCCTGCTGCGGTCGACTGCGCGGCGGTCCAACGCCTTCTTGCCGCGGCCGCTGGGCGGAGAATCACGGGCCTCCTGGGGTGCATCAGCCTGCGCAAGGGCATCATGACGCTGATCGAGGCTGCGCAAATCGCCGTACGGGATGCACCCGAACTTTTCTTCATCGCGGCCGGGGAGTTTTCCCGGGGTTTATGCGGCGATGACTATGACGGGATCGCCGCCGTAGCGGCACGCGCGCCGGCGAATTTTCTGTTCCTGCCGGGACGGATACCGGAGGGTCCGGAGTTCAACGCCCATGTGGTGGCTCTGGATGTCCTCTACGCGGTCTATCGCGACTTCCCGTTCCAGAGCAATTTGTTGACCAAGGCCGCCCACTTCAGAAAGCCGGTGCTGGTGGCGTCCGGTGAAGTGATGGCGAGCTGCACCAGCGAATTCGACCTCGGCGGAGTGGTCCCGGCAGACGATCCGCAGGCGGTACTCAACGGAATTCGGTCGGTCCTCGGAGGCTGCCGACCGGATGGGCAGAGGCTGCGGCCCCGTTTTGAGGAATTCTCCGCGATGAATGAGGTCTCTTTGTTGGATGATCTTTTGGTCGCCACCGTCGGGAAGGAGAGGGTGTGAGGACTGAGCTCAAGCCAGACAGAAACCGGCCGCGCGCATCCCTGATCGCGCCCTGTTTGATATTCCACCAAGTTCGTCGCCCCGGCCTCCCGGTTCCGGCAGAGCCGATTGAAACGGGCCGCATGCGAGCTCTGGGCCACTGTCTCCCCGGGTTCATGAAAAGCGGGGGTGCGACTGCCGGCGCTTTTTGGCCGTCGGATCGGCGATCCGCAAGGTCCATCGATTGATCCCTGATCGCGCCGCTTTTATGTTACTCTCCCGCGCAATTTCATTCATCAAGAGGCTTACCGGCAGCGGTGATTTCAAGGTCGGTGCGCACTTTAGGAAGATCTACGAACAGAATCTTTTTGGTGGGATTGAATCGCGATCGGGCACGGGCTCATCCTTAAAGCAGACCGAATCTCTGCGGCAGAAATTGCCCCAAATGATTTTGGAGCTTGGCATCAAGAGTTTCTTGGATGCGCCCTGCGGTGATTGTCACTGGATCGCGGAGCTCGATTGGGAGAAGATCACCTATATCGGCGCCGACGTCGTGGAGGAGTTGATCTTGGCCAACCAATCCCGATTAGCCCACCGGAAGATGAGTTTTCTGGTGGCCGACCTTTGCGCGGATGCCTTGCCGCGGGCGGATCTGATCTTCTGCCGCGATTGTTGGGTTCACCTGACCTTTCGCCAGGCCCGGGCGTGCCTGCGGAATTTCCGCTGCAGCGATGCCACTTACCTCCTGGCCACGACCTTTCCCTCGATCGTGCACAATGACGATCTCGGCCCCGGGGAGATCTGGCGGCCGCTCAACCTCGAAAAGCCGCCGTTTTCTTTTCCCAGGCCTCAGCGGCTCTTGCTCGAGAACTGTACCGAAGACAACGGCCGGTATGCCGACAAAGCGCTCGGACTGTGGCGGCTGCCGGACTTGGTGGAGGCGACAAGATGATCCAAGGCGACCATCGGCTCGTCGTTCCGTGTTGTCGGCTGCACCGGGGGCGGCCGGAAAAGGAGCGGGCCCCATGACTCCGGACCGGCGCAAGGTCGGCGGGAAGACGCAGCCATTGCGGCTGCTCGCGATCGGCCACGAGGCCTCCCGCTCGGGGGCGGTGATCATTCATCTCGGCTGGCTCAATTGGGCGGCCGCGCGCCCCGAACGCTTTCAGGTTTCTTCGCTCCTGGTGCGGCCAGGCCCGCTGCTGGCAGAATGGCCGCGTGCGTTCCGGGTCGCCACGCTCAGTCACCTTGATCAAGCGCGCAGCAGAATGGAGCGATGGGTGAGTACGAGACTTGTTGATCGTCCCCGGTTCGTCGCTCGGCGCTTCCGCCGCTATCTGGCCCAGCTCGATTTGAGAGATATTGACGTGGTCCTCGCCAACACCCTGACGTTGGGCTGGCTGCTCGCGGAGCTTCCGCCGGGCGGATGTCCGGTCGTGGTCCATGCCCACGAACTCGCCGGAGCGACAGGACGATTCGCTGCCCCGCGGGATCTCGCGGTTCTGCGCCAGATGACCAGCCGATGGATCGCGGTCTCTGAGGCGGTGCGTTGCCATCTGGTCGAGAACCTGGCCGTCGCACCCGAGCGCGTGGCCGTGGTCCGGAATTTCCTTCCTCCGCGGGCGCCACTCCATCTCACCCGCGCCCAGGCCAGGGCGCAGCTGGCTGCGTTGCATCGATTGTCCGCCGACGTGCCGTGGATCGTTACGCTGGGTAATCTCGCCCCGGTGAAGGCCCCGGCGATGTTTCTGGCGGCAGCAGGGCGAATCCGGGAAGTGTCGGGACGAGCCTGCCAATTCATCTGGGTCGGAGATGGCGCGCGGACCGCTTTCGGCCGGGCAGTGCTTCGGTCTCCGGCAGCCCGGCCGGTCTTCTTCGCCGGGCCGGTGGCCGATCCACGGATTTGGCTGACGGCGGCCGATTTCGCGCTGGTGACTTCGGTCGAAGAGAGCAGCTCGCTGGTCGCGCTGGAGGCGGCGGAAGCAGGGACCCCGGTCATCGCCTTTTTGGGCACGGGCGGCAGCGACGAATTCCTTGGTGAGGGGGCCGGTTTGCTCGTCGCGGAACGCTCGGTGGAGGCGTTGACCGCCGCCGCGGCGCGGTGGTTGGACCGGCCCGACGAAGCAGCGCGGTGCGCCGCCGTTGCGGCGGAAAGAGCGCGGCGCGAAGGCAACTACGAAAACCAGTGCGAAGCGCTGGCTGCAGTGCTGGAAAGCGTGCGGGAGCAGCAGGTCCAATGAGAGCCTCCCTTTCCATTATTGTCTTGAACTGGAACGGGCGGGTTCATCTGGAGTCCTGTCTCCCGGCCTTGGCTGCGCAGACGTGGCAGAGTTTCGAATTGATCGTCGTCGACAACGGTTCCTCCGATGGCTCGGTGGCGTGGCTGCACGACCAGAAGATCCTGCCGGTGCGAATCGTGCCGCTGGGCGAAAACCGGGGCTTCGCCGGCGGGAATAACGCTGGTCTGCGCATGGTGCCGCCAGAAACGGGATTTGTCGTCCTCCTCAACAACGACACCGCGCCGGAACCGGGGTGGCTGGAGGCGTTGGTCCGGGCGGCGCAGGCGGACCCGAAGCGCGGGGCGGTGGCATCGCTGATGGTGAATTGGAGCGGTGAAACGATCGACAGCGCGGGTAACGGAATTCGTGTGACCGGGCGGGGCTATCAGCGGTTCCATGAGCGTGCGCGCGCTGTCGCGCCGCCGTCGGGGCCGGTGTTCGGCGCGTGCGCCGGAGCTGCTCTCTATCGGCGAGCCATGCTCGACGAAGTCGGGTTGCTCGATGAACGCTTTTTTATGAACGGCGAGGACACGGACCTTTGTTTTCGCGCCCGGCTCGCCGGTTGGGAGGTCTGGTATTGCGCCGGGGCGGTGGTGCGGCACCGGGTCAGCGCGAGCCAGGTGGCAGGCAGCCCCGCCAGCGTGTATTTTAACGAACGCAACCGCATCTGGTCGGTGGTGAAATGCATGCCCGCCAGCTTGCTGTGGAAATATGCCTGGGTACACCTGGTGGAATTGCTGGCGCGGGGGGCGTATTTTCTCTGGCGGCAACGCTTTGGAGCCTGGCTGCGGGGGGTGTTGGCCGGCCTGGTGGGAGGGCGGGCTTGCTGGGACGAACGAAAAAGAATCCGATTGCAGCGCCGCGTGGGAATTCGGGAGATCGATCGGTTCTTCGTTTATCCAGCCCAGCTTGGAGGACGCGATGAGGCGGCAATTCTTCGCCCAGAAACATGACAACGCAGATCGCGGCAGTGGTGGTGACCTATTTTCCGGACGACCGGGTGACGGAACGGTTGACCGCGATCCGCGGCCAGGTGGACCGGTTGGGCATCATTGACAACGGTTCGCCGGCAGAGACACGGACGGTGCTCGAAACCTGGGCGGCGGCCAACGGCGCGGCGGTCCTGGCGAACGAAGAGAACCGGGGGTTGGCGGCGGCCCTGAATCAAGGGATGGCCTGGGGCGGGGAGGCAGGGTGTGCGTGGGTGATCACCTTCGATCAGGACAGCATGCCGCAGCCCGGCTTGGTGGCGGCGCTGCTGGCCACGGCGCAGTCGGCTGCCGTTCCGGAACAGGTGGCGGTGGTCGGGGCCAACACGTTTGATGAACGGACCGGCCGCGAGGATCGCTGGCTGCGGCCCGCATGGTGGGGATTCCAAAGGGCATCGTGCTCCAGTGACGATCTGCATGGGGTGACCTTCGTAATAACCTCGGGGGCGCTCACCCGGATCCGCGCCTGGCGGGAGCTGGGCGGCTTTGACGAAGGGTTGTTCATTGATTATCTCGACCATGATCTCTGCCTTAAGGCCCGGCGGGCAGGCTGGGAGGTATGCGTCAGCGCCAGCGCGCGGCTGGCGCACAATCTCGGAGCGAAGCGCGAAGTGGCAGTGGCTGGCCGGAGATTGCGGCCGACGTTTCACAGTGCGACGCGCCACTACTATATGGCCCGCAACCGGATCTTGATGTGGCGCCGATATGCGTGGCGTTATCCGCACTGGTGGCTGTTCGACGCGTGTTTTGGTGCGCTTAATCTTTTGCGGGTGTTGCTGGCCGAGGATCGCTGCGGAGAGAAGCTCGCCGCCATGCTCCGGGGCACCCTGCATGGTGTGTCGGGGCGGTCGGGTCCGATGGAGTTCCCAGGGGACAATGCTTTGCCGCCGTCATGAACCCGCATCTCCTTTCCCATCGTCTGGTCTCACCTGTGCTGCGCAGGAAGATCCGCCGGATGTTGACGGCGTGGGGCTGGGAGCACCGGTTCCTGCGCCAGCGCCGGCCAGGACTGGCGTATTTGAAAGGCGATGGCATCGAGATCGGGGCTTTTGAACATCCGGCTCCGCTTCCCCGCGGTTGCCGCACCTGCTATGTTGATGCGATCACCCGGGAGCAGGCGGCCGTGCTTTTCCCGGAGATCGACGTGTCGGCTTTGGTGGTTCCAGACCATCTGATCGACCTGAACCGCGATGGGCTGACGAAATTCCGGGCCGGACAGTGGGATTATGCGATCGCGTGCCACGTGATCGAGCATTTGGAGAATCCCGGTCGGTTTGTGGGGGAGTTGTTCCGGGTGGTGCGGGCCGGCGGTCTGGTGGTGATCGCAGCACCCGACCAGCGTTTTACCTTTGACCGGGCCAGGCCGGAGACCCCGGAGGCCGAGTTGTATCGCTATTTTATCGAAGGACGCACGGTGACCCCTGCCGACTATGCCGATATCTCGCGTTATGTGAACACGACCGACCTGGCGCTGGACGACGAGGCGCGCGCGCGGCGGCTGGAGATGTACCAATCCCGTCGTGAGCATCTTAGCGTGTGGACCTCCGCGGGGTTCCGCCAATTCTGGATTTCAGCCTTGCAGTGGAATGAGGTCCGCGCTGAGCCGATCTATGAGGTCAATGGTGAACGCAATCGATTCGAGTATTTCGGTGTATGGAAATCCCTGGCAACCTGTCGGGCTTCGGGCCCTTCAGGCTGCTAAAGGAGGCTGGCCGGACGGAAGTCCGACAGCCTCCTGGAACCGTCAACGGCCTCGCGCCTAACCTCTGGACAATCCCAAACCCATTAGTCTCCGATCTCTGGCCTGGCCAAGGCGGGCTGAAGCCATAATCGGCTGCATGACATGAAATCGCTGCTCTCCGTCATCATCGTGGCTTACAAGTCCCGCGACGAGATCGGGCCGTGCCTCGGCTCGCTGCCGCTGGAGCTGGAGGGAGATGAGGTGGAGGTCGTCATCGTCGACAACTCGCCGGGCGATGGCACCGGCGAGATTGTGAGACGGGACTTCCCCTGGGTACGGTATGTTGTGGGGCCAGAGAATCTTGGCTTTGGGCGCGCCAACAACCTGGGCTTCCGGCAGTCGTCGGGCGAGTACGTGCTGTTTCTTAATCCCGACACGGTCAGCAGCGCGCCGACGCTGCGCCATTGCGTTAAGCGGCTGCAAGCCGAACCCGACCTCGGCTTGATATCTCCGAAGCTGGTGCTTGCCGACGGCTCCATGGATCTCGCGTGCCGGCGCTCCATCCCGACCCTGTGGGACGGTTTCTGCCGCGCGACCGGCCTGGCGGCGGCGTTCCCGAGGGCGCCGTTTTTCGCAGGCTACAACTTGACGCACCTACCGGCCGACGGAACGTACGATGTCGGGGCGATCAACGGCGCATTCATGATGGGCCGCCGCGCCGTCCTTGAGCGCGTCGGGTTGTTCGACGAGGCATTCTTCATGTACGGCGACGATCTCGACCTGTGCCTTCGCGTTGCCCAAGCCGGTTATCGGATTGTTTACGACGGGCGCTTTCAAATCACCCACCTCAAGGGTGTGAGCGTGGCAAAGGACTATGAGCGGATGGCCCGGGCGATCTTCGATGCCAACCGGGACGTCTATCTCAAGCACTTCAACCCCCGGGGTTCCCGTCTCGTCGCTTGGAAATACTGGTTGGCGTTTGGCGCCTGGAAACGGTTTGCCCGGCTGCGGGCGCGAATTTCCGGTTATCGTAGAGTAAAGCCGATCTGACGCGGACGTCGGCGCTCCCTGGAGGAACCGCAAAAGGATATGTCATCTATTAAATGACAAACCGCGAACGACGCTCCGGCTCGGGACAGAGGAAATTGGCGTGTCGCTGGCGGGTTCGCGCGTGTGTCCGCCGGCGCGAGCATGGCGTCGGGGTGCGCGGTGATTTTGCGTGAGCAGGGTGCGCCCCATCGGTCTCGCCTGGAACCGTGGTTCGGCTGCGGCGCGCTCACGCCCCCGGATCACGCCAGCGCACCAGGGTCAGCAGCAGGATCTGCAGGTCGAGCCAGGGGGACCAGTTCTCGATGTAATAGATGTCATGCTGGATCCTTCGCTCCAACGAACTGCCTCCGCGCAGGCCGTTCACCTGCGCCCAGCCGGTCATCCCCGGCTTGACGAGGTGTCGCGGGAGATAATGCGGGATCGCGCCGGCCAGCTGGTCGACATGATGGGGACGCTCGGGGCGCGGCCCGATCAGGCTCATTTCGCCGCGGAGCACGTTCCAGAATTGCGGCAGCTCGTCGAGATTCCAGCGGCGCAGGAAACCGCCGATCCGCAGCAGCCGCGGGTCGTTGGCGACGGTGCTCACCTGTTCATCGTCCCGCCCGGCCGCGTCCGGCGTCATGCTGCGCAACTTGTAAAGGGTGAAGGCCCGGTGGCCGGCGCCCACCCGCGACTGGCGGAAGAAAATCGGACCGGCCGGGGATTCGCGTTTGATGAGCACGGCAAACAGAGCCACGACCGGCGCGGACAGAACGAGCCCGATCACCGAGCCGATGAAATCCGTGCCGCGCTTGAGGGCCCGGTTGAAGAGCTTGTTGATGGCGAGATCCTCGACGCCCAGTACCGGCACCCGGCCGAAGGTCTGCAGCCGCAGGCCGGAGACGAAGATCTGAAACACCGAGGGGATGATCTTCAGCTCGACATAGGAGCGTTCGCAAAGCTCCACGAGCCGCGCGAGATCGGCGCGCGGCAAGTCGAGGCGGACCGCGATGAGCACGTCGATCGCGTGGCGCTCCAACAGCGCCGGTAATTCCGCGAAACCGCCGAGCCGTGGCAACCCCCGGGAAAGGGGGGCGGCTCGCTTCCCCGGCCGGCAGGTCGATCATTCCGACCAGGCGGAAGGGATGCGCAGCGGTCTGCTGAATGTCAGCCACGAGCGCTTGCGCCTCGGTGGTCCAGCCCAGGAGCGCGACCCGCTGCTGGATCCGGTGGCGCAGTTCGGATGAAGCAATCCACGCATAGAAAAGGTTGCGCCAGGCATAGAGCAACGTCAGCACGCCCCCGCACGCAAACACCACAAAAAGGCGTGAAATGGGCGGATTGAACTTCAGGACGAGGGAAACGCCGAGATAGGCGAACAACCAGAACGCCGTGCCTTTGAGGATTGTTCAGCGCCTGATAACGACGCAGCAGCAATCGTTCGTCGTAGAGATTGAGGTGCGCGAAGGCGCCCAGGAGGAAGGCGGTGCCGAGGAACAACAACGGCAGGTAGTCGCGCAGGCGCGCCCCGGTCACCTCGATGAACAGCGAACCCAGTGGCGTATGATAGCGCAGGCCGTAGCCAACCAACAAACCCGCGAACACGCACAGGGTGTCGCCGGCAAGGAGCAGCAGCGGCAGGGTGCGGTGCCGAAGGTCCTGCGAAGCGGGGGCGTTCATACCTTATGCCTAATGAATCTCACTCTGCAGCCTTTGGCGAGGCGGCCGTGGGAGCGATCTGGCCCACGGTCTGGAGCAGCAGACGGTCCGGGAGGTAACCTCTGGGCGGGAAAAGAAACGAGGCGTATTTTTCCACCACCAGGTTTTCAGGATAAATATACAGGTCACGCAAAGGGAATCCGTCCTGGTTGCGCGCCAGCACGCTGTAGCCAGGGCGTTCGTTCTGTCCGAACCGCACCAGCGCAGCATCACCGGCGGTCGGGTCAGTCAGCAGCCGGATGAACGATTCCTGATGCCCGCCGATCCTCCGGCGGAGCGCGGCCGAGAAGGCGGATGACTCCACGGCGCGCGCCGCGGGGGTGGCGTTGTCACGCCATGCCAGGTAAAGTTGCTCCCACGGCTCAGGAGCGCCGGGCTCCGCCGGCGCATAGGCGCGCCGCTCCACGGCGTCCAAATGCTGAAAGAAGCGGCGTTGTTCAGGCGAGCCGTCGCGAATCAGCGCCGCGGTGTCGGCCGAGCGGCCGCCCCACCAGCTTGCCAGGGCAGCGACGTAACGGATCTGGGCCTGCTCAGTGGCCGAAAGCGTCTCCTCTTGCAGCCAGCGACCGGCCAGACGTTGCAGAACGGTCGCAATCCGGCTGTGCCAGGCCGAGAGTGGCGGCAAGTCCCAGCGCGGTGAGCTGACGGCATGCGGATCATTCGCCCACTCCAAGGCAAATGCGACGGCCGTCGCATCGTCATCGCGGCCGAGCAGACTCAAGCCGAGGCCCAGGTAGACGCCTCCCCGGTACGGCGAGAGCCGGGCGGACGCGCGGAAGTGTTGGCCTGCTTCAGCCGGCTGTTGCGCGAGCAGCAACCAGCCGAGATTGAAATGGCCGTAGTCTTGATCCGGATCGATCCGCAGCGTCCGGCCCAGGAACTCGCCGCAGCGATCGCGGGCGCGGGTTCGGTCGGTCTCGTTGTCCGCCTGGAGGTATTGAGCGCCATAGAATGCCGCGAGCTGGGTCGGGTAAAACGGTTCCTGTGGGGCCACCGCGGCCGCCCGCTCCGCGCCGGCGACGAACGCAGCGGTGTCGCCGGCCTCGCGGGCGTCGGCGGCTGCGGAGAACAGCTCCCGGGCGCGCATATTCCACGCGGTGGGCCACACCATGGCCGCCAGACCGGCCAGCAGCAGGCTGCCCGCCAGGCGCGCAGGTGCGGCCGCCACGGTGGAGCCGGGGCGGGCGACGGCTGGATCCACCGATGAGATCCGCAGCATGACCAGCAGTGCGGCGACCGTGAACGTGAACCAGGGAACGTCGAGCTGGTAATCGAAGAGCGACATCACGGCATAGCCCGCGAAGGCGATCAACACGGCTTGGGCGCGAAAAGGGTTGATCGAAAGTGGCGCGGGCATCGTGCCCGCGGTTATGGCTCCATCTCCAGACACGGGCAAGATGCCCATGCCACATTTGAAAATGCCGATCAGCAGCAGGACCAAGGCGGCGACTCCAGGCACACCGAGCTCCGCCCAGATCTGCGCCGGCGCGTTGTGCAGCTGGAGGACATTATCCGTGCCGCCCGACAATTGCGCCCGGTACTTGGGGTAGACGAGCGGGACGGTGCCCGGGCCAAAGCCGGCGAAAGGCCGGCGGCAACCCATGAGCCATCCGGCCCGCAGCATGGCGGCGTGCTGGCGGTTGCTTTCGATCGCCGCGCTGCTCCACTGCCGGTGCAGAACCAGGTCGCGCAGGCGTGGATCGAGGGCCACGGCGAGCACTGCCGCCGCCAGTGCGCCCGCCGCAAGCAGGAGGCGCCAACGGCGGGTGAACGGGGAGCGCGCGAGCCAGATCGTGACGACGCAGGCGAGCATGGTGATCACCGCGGCGACACCTCCCCGGCTGGAGGAAGCCGTGACCAGCCCCAGCGCGAACGCCGCGGCCAGCAGCCGCAGTCCGCGCCACCGGCGGGGTCCCGCAATTCCAAGCGCCGCCAGCCAGGGTGCGCTCAGCACCGCCGCCCCGGCGGTGTAGAGTGAATGGCCAAAGGGTTCCGCATTGCGGATGCGAAGCGCCGCGGCCAGGGGTGCGCCGGCGGACCAGGACGGCAGCACCCGGGCAAACAGCCACACGGCGACGCTCGCCGCCAGCAACAGAATCATCGATGCTCCGATCATCTCCGCCAGAATCGCGGCCCGCCGGTTGCGCTCCGGGGCGCCGTCGCGCCCGATCCAATCCAGGCAAAGATAGGCCAGGCTCACGCCGGCGAAGTTCCAGGTTCTCATCATGGGTCGGATCGCGCAGCGCGTTGGGGTCGAACCCGGGCCCCTCATCCCAAATAATGTAGCGGGCTTTTCGGACGAATCGATTCGCGTGACGGATACCGAGCGGATTCCTGTAAGGTTCCTGGCGGCGGCGTTGTTCCGCCAATTCATAATAATGGTCCGGGTCATCGTGCCGCAATTCCGACTTGAGCTCCAGATTCCCATGATGAATGGCGTTCAGCATTTCGTGCAAAGCCACGCCCACGCGGACCAGTTCGTTCGGATCGCACAATTGGACCAGCGTGAGGTAATGTTGCAAATGCGAGACGAGCAGCGGAATCAGAGCCGCGTCATTGTCGAGCGAAAACCTGAAACTCCGTCTTGCTCCAAAAGTCGTACAGGCGCGACTGCTGCCGGCCCACCTGCGCCATCGCCAGCACTTCTTTGACGGTTTCCGCCAGGCTCTGCATAGATTTCGTTTGGGCACGTAGTTGGCGGCCCCGCCGGTTCGAGCATTTGAATCGCGGTCTCTTCGCTCCCGTGGGCCGTCATCAGGATCGTGGGGACCAACAGATCGTCCGGATGGCCTTGACCACACAAACCGTCCATCTCCGGCATCTGCAAATCGGTCAGCACCAGGTCCAGGCTTGCGATGCTTCAACAATCGTCAAGGCAGCCAAGCCGTTGGGCATACAGAATCCGGGCCCCCAATTGCTTGGTGAGGATGCCTCCGGCAATCCGGCGGTCCATCGTGTTGTCGTCGACGATCAGAATCAGCGGGGTTTTTGTTTCGCCCGTTTTGACTTCGCGAACCTGTGGCTCGTGGCCGGCGTCGCCGCCAGTATTCCGCATGCTGTCCGAGGTCATGGCGCCGCTCTCTCCGCTTAAGCTCTGTTCGGGCCTCGCGTGTTGCGTAATTGCGGTGCATCGACTATTCTCCGGCGTCATTCACTCCCCCCGTAGCGACACAGTCGACCATGTGCAGGTGAGGCTATCACAAGCGATTTGTGAGAATCTTGTAAGTGTCCGGCGAGCGTTTGATTGCAACGGGCGGGTAACATAGATATACGTATAATGATCCGTTCCGTCCGCAATTCGCCCCGCAAGTTTCGCCCCGATTCG
>CAVRNM010000074.1:0-8571 GCA_963722225.1 uncultured Verrucomicrobiae bacterium | reverse complement strand
GCGCACAACCGCAAGTTCGTCCTTACGAAAGAGCCAATATCCCGCCGCCAAGCTGCCGATGATGATTATGTTCGGATGAACATCGGCAGGTATTGCTCCGGCTACTTCTTCAAGCACGTCGCGAAGGGAAACTTCAATCGGCCTCGAATTCATGTTGTGTGTTGCCTCCTCTCGCGCAGTACCTCAAGGAATTGCTTCGCCTGCATCTCGAGGCGAGCCTCATGCAGATCCAGAAGGCATTCCACTGGATCGGCCCACTTCAATCCGCTTTCACGAGGTTGGAAAAGCGGATCTGCATGGTAGATATTGTGAACGACGACACTAGCCGGCTCGCGCGGGTCGGTAATTCGCCGTAATGCGGGATCGAGTTTGTCGATGAAATCGAGGTCTGCTTCGATCTCGCATGCATGTAACGAGATGTCCAGTCGTGGCGCCCCCACGATGTTCAGACCCTCGAAGTAATGTTTAGCGCCGAACACTCCCCCGATGCCCACGCCTTTCGGGTTGATCATCTCCAAGCGCCTCAGGTGCGTTTCTGGTGACCGCGCTTGGCCAGATGCATCCGCATAACGGGCTGTGGCGCGAGCCCGATCTGACATAGCGACCAGGCGGAGGTATTCCTCCTGCGGGAACCATCGGAGCCGCACTTTGCGGTCCGACTGGCGCTCGATCAGGCTCCCTCCGAGGTTGTGAAGCGCGTTGGCGATGGTGGGGTACGAGTAGCCGCAGGTGCGGGCGAGCCACTCGGAAGTCACGGCTGAGCCGTTCGTGAGCCAGTGATTGATGAGAACTTTGAGGACGATAAACGAGGCATCCGCCCGGCTGACTTTTGGCCTCAGGCGCGTCCGTTCCTTCTCCAACACGTCCAGGAGAACTTCTTTTGTGTCGAGGTCGATAGAGTGGAGGATGCCGCCAAGACGGCCATCTTTCTCCGTACAGATGGTGATGCGGTTGGCGATATCGCCGCTGAAGACGCCCATTGCACGTTGGGACTCCTTCTGAATCCTGGAATTGGTTATCCCAGCATCGGACAGAATCAAATAGCCTCTGGCGTCAGGGCGCCCCGCCAGCGCATAGGCGAGTTGCATCAGACCCGCTCGGATGTTCCGGAGGCTGGACTTCCCAATCTTCACCTCAATCAGGCGGTTGGCCACTTCGGCATCTATGCCGTTGTCTTGCATCATGGTTATTAGTTGCCAGTTTCATGTGAAAGTTGCAAGTCCATATGAAAGTGGCATATCGACGGAAATCCGATAAGGAAATATGATCACATATTTCTGTATATAATTATCTTAAGCACATATCCGGCATTTGACTATCGCCGTTGGACTGTGTACGTGCCTCCGACAACGAGAAGCTGCGCGAACCAGCGTACCGTTTCACCATCGGAGAAAGCCAGTTCCAAATGCAAGTGCCGGGCCAATCGTCCTGCTCCACGCCAAGGTCGCCAATTTGGCCAATCTGAACCAGACCGGCCAGGCAAGACGCTCCGCATATGCTGGTTCTCGCTCCGATTATGTCGACGCTGGGATCTGCAGCCCTCCGCCTGTGCGGGCAGGATAACAGAGCGCAAGTTGATTAGATTCCTCTCGAGCATTTTCTAGCGGTCGTGATTTCGCCTATGGGTTGCAGGGCCTGCGCAAGATCCGGCATCGACCCAAGCGAATTCTTCGCCGGTCTTTCCCGCGACACGCTGCCGAAGGTGCGGCAAGGCGCCGGGGCGCGAAATAACCACCACGCAACGTTCCGAGGCGCAAAAATTCCTGTGGTTAGTGCGGCGGCAAAAGGCGATCAACGGGAACTCTGAGAGCGGCTGCGATGGCGATCATCTCCAAGTCCGTAATCTTCCGTTCCCCAGATTCGATCCGTAGAAGTGCCGTCCTATCCAGATGGAGGCCCCTGACTTCTAAACGGGCTACAAGATCTTCTTGAGTGACGCGTGGCTGCGCAGCCAAACGGAGCCTTCTGATTACAGCTCCAACCACGTTTTTCGGATGCCTGCGAGTTTCGGGCTTCAATGATGTGCGATTATTGCACCTTGACGATACCGCACATTTCCGATTCCGATGTGCGATATTCTCACTTTCTCTATGCCTGATAGCTTGGTCCGCCTTCAATGAAATCACTCACCCACCATGGAGAACCTAACACCAATCCGAGCCTGACCTGCTTGAGGAGGCGCGCCCAATTTAGAACCGAGCAACCAAAAGCCGACATCGATTAAGTCTACGCCGACCAGTGTTCCGATGACCACGGCCAGACGGCAGAAACTGATGCCGACTTCGTCTTGAATACGAACAATAGGCCACCTGATCCTGGATATTCTCGGCCGTATTGACCACGGTGCGAACATTTCACCTTTTTTGCAAAACTCCCCCGCTCCCAACGGCTCTTTTGGTCGGGGCCTGCGGATAACAGAAATGCCGCCCGAGAGAATCCGAGGCGGCGAGGAGGCTTTGTGGTGGGTCCTTCCTCAGTTGTGGGGCGCGGAGGACGTGGTCGTCGGAGCAGAGAGATTCACGGTCCGGGTGTACGTGTTGCCGTTGGGGCCAGTGTTCTCAACCGTACGGGTGATGGAGCCATCCGAATTGTGCGTCGTGTCGACGACGCGATCGTCGGTCTTGCCGTTGGGGAGGGTCACGTCGGTGGTCTTGACGGTCTGGTTGCCCGTCTTGGCAACCGTGGTGTCGATCGTGGTCTGGCCGCCCTTCGGTCCGGTGATAGTCGTGTCCTTATCGTAGCCGTTGGCGGTTTTGGTGGTCGTGGAATTCAAGGTGCTGACGCCGTTCGACCCGGTGATGCTGCCGGTCGTGGTGGAGCCGGTGGCCGTCTTGGTCTTGGTCACGTCAGCGGTGCTGGTCTGGCCGTTGAAGCCGGTTCTCGAGCTTTGGATCTGGTAGGTACCGGGCGCCGTCTCGGTGACCGTCCCCTGCCGCGATGCTGTCTTGCCGTTCGTCAGCGTCGTGGAAGAGCTGAAAGTTCCCGTGTCGGTCGTCTTGTTCCAGGTGGAGCTGCTGGTGTGGTCGCCTGTTTGCCCGTTCTGGTTGGTCCAGGTCGTGGTATGCTGCTTCGAACCGGGGCTGCGGGTCGTGCTGGAGGTGACCGTGCCCGAGTTGCCTTTGCTGTCCTGATAGGTACCGGTGCGGGTCTTGGTCTGGGCGGCAAAAGCCGAGGACGCCAACAGGGCGACCGTGATGGCGGTGGCGAGGAGGGAGTGCAGAAGTTTGTTCATGGAGTTGTCGGTTGAGTTGTTGACGGTTTTTCTTTCTACGCCTCCATGATGCCACCCGGATGTTGCCGCCACCTTGCGACCACATTACGTTTTGGCAACGTGTGTCCGGGGACAATAACTCTACCCTCCGCACGGGGATTCGAACCGGGTATATTGTTTTTGAATCACCACATGGAACGTTGGTAGTCCCCAACGGTAATTCACTTACGAGATTCTCGACCGAAAAGACTAAACCCGGCCAAAAGTAGCGAAATAACCCCGGTTGGTCAATGAATGGGCAATATACCTTTGGCCTCCCAGCTCTCCGCATCAATAGCAGCAAATGCCTGCAGTGTCGGGCTGAGGAGCAATGGGCGCGCCAGCGCTCCGAGTGACGCTGGCCGGGGTCGGGCAGTCGGTGGAACGCCCGCTGAAGCAGCTGCGCGGTTTTCGACGCGTGACCGCGAAGGCCGGCGAGACCAAGACCGTTTCTCTGGAGCTGCGCGCAGCTGATCTGGCGTACTGGTCCCCGGAGCGTCACGCCTGGACCGTGGAACCCGGACCCGTGGAGCTGCTCGTCGGCAACTCCTCGTCCGACCGCGCGCTCACGTTGAGTAAGACGATCACAATCCGCCCGGGAGATTAGCATTCCGCTGGAAGCGGTGCGCCAGCCTTCGCTGAAGCTCCGGTCTGGCAGGCCCGCACTTCCAATATCCTCGGCAAATCAATTCAACCACAGATCACGGCACGGCGGCGGGCAAGGTCGCGGGCCGGGCCGTGACGGTGGCTTCGGCCGGAGGCAGGCCGTCAGACTTCGCGGTGAGCCGGACCTCGCCGGGCTCCTGCGTGGACTGCACGATGACCTGCGCCAAGCCGCAGAACAGGCTGCGCTGCGCCGGTGGCGCGGGTGTCACAACATGCACGAAGCCGAGCCGCGTAAGCTCGGGAATGTGATTCCGCTTGTCCTCAAAGGGCGTCGCCGTGAGCTGCACACGGTTCACGCCCGCGACCAGTTGCGCCGAGTCGAGCCGGAGCGCCGGACCGACTGTCGAAGTGTCGATGTCGCGGGCCAGCTCATGACCGTTGAGCCAAAGCGTGGTCTTAGTGCCGAGTGCCGGCAGGAACAACTCCACGATGGCGCCGGCGGGCACTGCGGGCAGGGTGAACGCGCCGGCCAGATCGTAGATTTCGCCGGGCTTGGGGAGCGGAGCCTTCCAATCGCCCAGCCGGGGGAATGGCTGCAGGGAATCCGGCGCCGCAGGCGCGGTGGTGCCGGCGGGCGCAATACGACCGCGCCAGTCTTCCACCGAAACCAGTGTGACGGTCTCGGTGAACCGATCCGACTCGTGGCAACCCGGGTCGCCGTTGCCGACACCAATGATCCGGCCGCCCGTGGCCTCGAAGTTCACCAGGTTCTCGGCGGTCGGAACGGTGCGCCCCTGCGCATCCCGGGCGGAAACGGTGAACACCGCCACATCCGCGCGGTCAGCGTTGATGACCGTGCGATCTGGCGTGAGCACGAGTTGCGCGGGTGCGCCGGAGGTCTCGACGCGGGTCGTCGCGACCACCTTGCCGCCCCGGTAGCCGCGGGCCTCGAGCGTGCCGGGCGCGTACGCGACCTTCCACTCGAGGTGGCCGTTGCGTGGCATGTCTTTCTTTCCGAGCGAGACTCCGTTGAGGAACAGCTCGACCGCCTCGTGATTGCTGAAGCAGACGACTGCGATCTCCTGGCCCTCCCGGCCCGCCCAATTCCAATGCGGATAGAGGTGGAGCACGGGCTCGTCGGTCCACCATGATTTGAGATAATAGGCGGTGTCCTTCGGGAATCCGCACCCGTCGAGGAGGCCGGATTGCGCGTAGATCTCGGGCCAGCCGTATTTCATCGGCTCGCCGCGGTAGTCGAATCCGGTCCAGAAGAACAGGCCTGCGAGAAAGGGCCGCGCCGCGTAGTATTTCCAACCCGTCTCGAGGTTGCTGCCGGTGTCGCCCTGAGCTTGGAAGGCCAGGTGGGTGCGCGACGGGTTTTCGAAATAGATGCCGCGAGTGCCTCGCGTGGTCGCCTCCTCGGTGCCGACCCCGGGCTGGTTGGGGAACTTCGCGTGCTGCTCGTCGGGATTGGACTGGTTGATGTAATTGTAGCCGACCAAATCGATCACTGTCGAGGTGCCGCCCCACCCCCCGCTGTTGGCCACGGTGGTGCGGCGCGTCGGGTCGAGCCGGTGTGCAAACGCCTGCATCGAAGCGGTGATGCGGGCGCCCTTGATATTGCCCTCGATCGCCCACTCCTCATTGCCGAGGGACCAGATAATGACGCTCGGGTGGTTGCGGTCGCGGCGGATCATACTCGCCAGCTGGCCCATCTGCTCCGGGCTCGGGCCCATGAGACGGTTCTCGTCGAGCACCAGCAGGCCGAGACGGTCGCAGGCGTCGAGAAATTCGGGCGTCGGCGGGTTGTGCGAGCAACGGTAGGCGTTCACGCCAATCTCCTTCAACCGGGCAACGCGGAAGGCCTGCAGCGCGTCGGGCAGCGCCACGCCCACGCCGGCATGGTCCTGGTGGTTGTTGCTGCCGTGGATCTCGACGTGCCGGCCGTTGAGGAAGGAGCCGTGGTCGGGGTCGAAACGGATAGTGCGGATGCCGAAGGTCGTCTCGTAACGGTCCACTACTGCGCCGCCGGCGCGAAGCGTCGTGACAAGCCGGTGCAGCGCGGGTGACTCAAGCGACCAGAGCCGCGGGCGCGGTACGCTGAGCGTGCAGGGAAATTCGCCGGTGGAACCCGCTTCGACCAAAAGCGTGCGCACTGCGCCGGTGGCGATTTCGCGGCCGTCGGGATCCACAATGCTCTCTTCGATATCGAACGTCGCGGCCCCGACGCCTTCGTTGGAAACGGTCGTGCGCGCAACGACGCTGGCTGCGTTGTCTGCGACCTCGGTGGTCACATACGTGCCCCAGTGCGCCACGTGCAGCGGCGCAGTCTTGACCAACCACACATGCCGATAGATGCCCGCGCCCTCGTAGAACCATCCCTCCTCCATCGTGGCGTCCACCCGGACGGCGATGACATTGTCGCCGCCGTAGTTGAGGTAGTCGGTCAGGTCGTAGCTGAAACTCGTGTAACCGCTCGGCTGGCGGCCGAGGTAGAAGCCGTTGATCCACACGACTGAGTCGCGGAACACGCCGTCGAACTCGACGCTGATGCGCCGGCCGACGTCGGCCGCCGGGATGGCGAACGTCTTGCGGTACCAGCCGATGGAACGCTCGGGAAAGTTGCGGCCGATGGCCTTGAATCCATGGCTGGGGCTGGCCTTGGCGTCGAACGGCGCCTCCACCGCCCAGTCGTGCGGCAGATCGAGCCGGCGCCACCCGCGGTCTTCGAACGCCGCGGCGGCCGGACCGTCGCCGTAGCCGGCCTTCGCGACGTAGGAAAAGTAGCCGGTCGCGTGGTCGAAATCACGGGCTGGGTCTGAGGGGTGCCCAAAGGCGAACCGCCAGCTGGAGTCCATGAGCAGACGCTCGCGTGGTGCAGGGGGCGCGGAGTCATTGGCGGCAAGCCCGGGTGCTGCGAACACCGCGGCGACAAACAGGGAGCGAATGATCGGATTCATGGGGTAAACTGGAGAACATCAGTTTTGCGTGATTTCGTCCAAAGGTCGAGCCGCTACTCGCGATTCCCGGCAGGCGCCTCATCCGGGGGACGGCGCGCCAGCCTTCGGCGAGGCTTCAGCGAGGTAGGCCACCCCAGTCGACGTTTCCCCGGACGGGCGCGAAGATCGCCACGGTTCCGTTAACGGCATTATCTCGAAAATGTGTGAGACAGACGGTATTATTCTTGGCTCGCCCGTCTACTGCAGCGACATCAAGCCAGTCCTGAAGGCGTCAATCGACCGCTCCGGCCGCGTGGGCAGGGCCAAACTGATATCGTATTTACTCGGGATTGGGGCCCAGATATCAGGCTAAGGATAGGTTTTACCCATCGTTCGTCGACAAACGACTGCAAGAATCTGCAGCAACAATAAGAAATTACGCATTTAAGAAGTCGACAGGAAACACGGATGGCATGACATCTACGGCCAAATTCGAGTGTTCGCGTCCTGTAGAACACTTGAATAGATGAAGTTTGACTATGGAAGTCAAAGTCATGCGGCTTTGTAAACGAACGGAACGAAGTACACGATCAACCGGCAAATGAAGGCGCTGCAATAGCACTTCCCTGGCGTCATCGTCCCCGCTAGGTTCCGGATAACATATACAGAAATGAAGAATTCCTGTCGGGTGCTGATCATGGCCGCGACCTTCGCTTCCATGACCGTTTGCGCGATGCCCAAGGAAGCGTCCCTGCCGCACCTCGTACAACAAGATGGACGCTACGCCCTGTTTGTTGACGACGCGCCGTTTCTCATGCTGGGCGCGCAGGTCAACAACTCCAGCGGCTGGCCCGGGGCGTTGCCGCAGGTCTGGCCGGCGGTCGAGGATCTGCACGCCAACACCGTGCTGATTCCGGTCTACTGGGAGCAGATCGAACCGCAGCCGGGACAATTCGACTTCAGCGCCGTCGATACGCTGCTCGTCCAGGCGCGATCGCATCACGTTCGACTCGTGCTCCTTTGGTTCGCCACGTGGAAGAACGGCAACATGCACTACCTGCCGGAGTGGATGAAGCGCGATCCCGATCGCTACCCACACCTGATCGACGCGCACGGCGAGGCGCTGGACTCACCCTCGCCGTTCGCGGAGGCGACGCTTGAAGCGGACAAACGGGCCTTTGCCGCATTTATGGGCCACCTGAAGGAGGCCGATCCGCAGTGCACGGTGCTGATGGTGCAGGTGGAAAACGAATCCGGCACCTGGGAATGCCCGCGCGACTACTCGCCCGCTGCGCAGAAGCGCTTCGGCGAACCCGTGCCGGCCGCCGTGCTCACCGCGATGGGGAAAATTTCCAGGGGTACCTGGACCGAGGTCTTCGGTCCCGCTGGCGAAGTATATTTCCATGCCTGGCACGTGGCCTCGTTTATCGGGCAGGTGGCCGCCGCCGGGAAAGCCGTCTATCCGCTCCTGCTCTACGCCAACGCCGCCCAGCGCGACGTCATGGGCCCCGAGGTGGCCGGTAACTTCGGTAACGGCGGGCCAACCGACAACGTCATTCCGATCTGGAAAGCCGCCGCGCCTGCCCTCGACATGCTCTGTCCCGACAACTACAACACCGACGCTGTCGCCTACCAGAAGGTGCTGCAGGTCTACCGCCGCAATGATAACGCGCTTTATATCCCCGAGACCGGCGACAGCCCGCGGTTTTTCTTCTTCGCGCTCGGCCACCAGGCCATCGAGCAATACGTAGTCGAACGAAGCAGACGTACATAACA
>CAVRNM010000073.1:0-12918 GCA_963722225.1 uncultured Verrucomicrobiae bacterium | reverse complement strand
GGGCAGTATTTGAAACTCAAGCAAACGCTGGAGGGCCTGGACTTCGACGACCGGAAGGTCCCGGCCTGGCGACCACGAACGGCGCGAGCCGCCCGGTCGCGGCGACCGCGGACGGGGCGAGCCCGACACCGGTCGAATCCGACTCGCGGCTCGTCGAAGACCGCGAGACGCTGGCCGTTCAGGATTCCCACACGGCCGTGCTCCGGGTCCGTTACGTCAAGAAAATCCTCACCTACAGCGGCAAGAAAAAGGAAGCGGAGGTGAAGATTCCCTATAATCCGGCCACCCAGGAAGCCCGGATCATCCGGGCGGTGGTGATCTCTCCGACCGGGGAACGCCAGGAGATCTCCCAGATTGAAAAGAATGTGATGGATGCGGAATGGAATGTATCCGCCAAACGCTACACCGGAGGCAAAATCCTGGTCGGCAGCCTGCCCGGCGTCGAGATCGGCTCCACGATCGAGGTGGAAATTGAAGTTACCTTCGCCCATCGTCCCTTTCTCGCCGGCTTTGAACCATTCCAGTTGGCCGATGAGCTTGCGCAGAAGAGCTGGCAGATCACCGCCCCGGCGGGCCTCAATCTCTGGCGGCGAAGCTGCGGACCGGCCGGCGTTCTCGCCGAACATTCGGACACGACCAAAGGTCAGGCCTTTGAGTGGAGCGCGACCAACGTCAAGGCGCTGCCCGCGGAATCCCAAGCGCCACCGGACTGGGCCTTCAAGGTCGGCGTGGCGTATTTTGCCGGCGATCCGGCCGCCTATTACCAGGCGTTGAACCGGACCATGCTCGATCGGGCGGGGAAATCCGCCCAAGCCGGGGCATTGGCGCGCCGGCTGGTTGCCACGACCTCCGGCCGCCTGGAGGCGTTGCGGACCATCCGCGATTACGTTGCCCAGTCCATCCGAATAGCCGGACCGGACTTCGGCGAATTGCCCTTGGAGGAACTCTCGGCCGCCGACACCACCCTCGCGGACGGATACGGACACAACGCCGATCGCGCCATCCTGCTCCACGCCATGTTAACCGCCGCCGGGTTTCAGCCGGAATTCGTGCTCGCCTCGGACCTGCCATCCGTCGCGGGCATTTCCGAGATGGCGACCGCCTTCCCCTTGCCCCAGGCGTTCCAGAATCCTCTCGTGCGGGTGGCGATCGAAGGGAGGCCCTATTATTTGAACGATACGGATCAATACGGCCGGCTCGGTTCAACGCCTCACGATGGCATGCTGGCCCTGGCGCTCCCCAGCGGGACGTACCACACCGTTCGGGCCGCCCCGGACAGCCGGGCCGCCACCACGGTGACGTACACGCTGTCGTTTGCAGACAACGGCCAGGCTCGGATCGGAATCCACCACGAATTCTTTGGCTCGGTTTTCAATGAGAAAAACAGGTTCTTCACCGAATTGCCACCCGAGGAGAAGGAGCGGTATTTCCAGCAAGCCGTTTCAAATCTGGCCCAAGGGGCGCGGCCGGTGGGCGGCCTGACCACGAATTTCGACGGCTATCCGGGTGTGGAAGAATTTACCGTCGAGATTGACCGCTACGCGATCGCCGATGGCAAGTTCCTCTACTTCAAACTACCGTTCTCGACCGACCTGGTCCCGGCGGAGACCGACACCAGGACCCTTCCGCTTTATCTCCCCTGGATCTCCAGCCACACCATCCGCATCGGAATCGAACTGCCGGCCTTGTACCGACATGTCGTTATCGCGCCGAAGGACGCCGCACTCGACCTGCCCGACGGCGCCGGATCCGCCCGTGTCACCACGTCGCAAGAAAACGGCAGATATGTGCTCGCCTACGAGTTTCAGAATTCGCCGGCCATGATCGCGCCGGGAGACTATCCCGCCGCGGTCAAAGTCGAATCCGCCCTGGAAAACAAGGGATCCAAGGTCATCCTGCTGGAGAACGACAACACCACATCGACAAACAGCGCCCCGTGATCCGGGCGGCCGCCGGGATCAGGCAGCAGCATAAGGATTCCGAGCGCGGTGCGGCCGGTGCGGGAAGGAACGTGTTCAGGCGCGGGAGGGCGGCGGTGGTCCAACCGGCCCGCTGGAACCTCCGGGCGTTCTCGTTTCGCGAGAACGCGCGCCGACCGCCCACGTCGCGATGGCGGCAGACGGCGTCGCCGGGAAAATCTGCGGACAGTCAGTGCGCCGCCTTAGAACGCCGATCCGTCGGCGCGGGTGCCGCAGAGATACACCTCGACGCCGAGTTCACGGGCGAGGGCCGCCTTGGTGTAGAGCGCGAGATCCGCGTCTTTCGCGTTTCTGGCATAGGCCACCTGGATGTGGTTCGCCTTGTGCCGCGCCATCATCTGATCGCGCGACACGCCATAAGTGACCGCATGCATGATCGGCCATTGCTCGGTGGTCTCCTTCCAACGGCGCTCGGTCTCCTCCTTCGGCAGGGTGACGACCCGGGCGCGGCCGAGGTCCATCTTCAGTTTACCCGCTTCGACGAAGATGCGGCTCCAGACAATCTCGCCCGGCTTGGCCACGCCGCGGACCGTGCCGCCGCCCAGGCGGAAATACATGGGTGGTTGGCGCAGGGAGTCGGTCCCCGCGTAACCACCAATGTGATGCGCCGGCGGCGCGCTGCCCGAGATCAGGAAGACCCAGACATAGTCGCCGGTGCTGCCGCTCCGGTCGAAATCGCCCCAGCGCAGGTCGTGGAGCGTGGTTTCGACCGGTTGCCTGAGGGCGGCATGCACCCGGTTGGTCAGCAGGCCGTCGAGGCCCGAGCACTCGTCGACCTCGTTGAAATGCGGGAGCGGCCGGCCCGGCAGGATCACCTTGCCCTGGCGGTTGCGCACGGGCGGGCGATCGGAGTTGTTGAGCAGGCCCTCGGCCAGATCGGACGCCGGCAGAAGATCCTTGAGCCCCTGCTGGTACTGAATGCCGATTGTCGCGCAACCGAAGTCGTCGGCGATGCGCAGCGCCGCGATGTAGGTGCGACATTGCCAGAGGATCTGGTTCTCCGTGAGATCCGTCTGCTCGTCGGGACCGGTGTGGAAACGCATGCCCTTGGCCTTGAGCCAGTCGTAAACCGCGCGCGCCTCAGCTTCCCCGGCCTGGGTGGCCCCGTAGTACAGGGCCGACTGCGACAATCGCTCCTTGTAGACGCCCGTTGGGAAGAGCAATTCGTCGGGGAGGATCGCGTTGTACATGCCCATGCATCCCTCGTCGAAGACACCCAGGATCGCCTTGCGACGCCGGAGATCCCGGGCGAGCGCCCGGGCGGTTGCCGACGCCTGGGCCGGCACGCGAGCCTTCACGAGCGGTTTCACATGGGTCACCGGGTGCGTCAGGCGCCCCTTCGCCAACCAGGTTCGCAACCCGTTCAGGAAAAACGCGTCGGTAAAGTCTCCGCTCCAGAGCGTCGAGTACCGCACTCCGGCCTTGGTCAGCGAGCCATTGAGGTTGAGCATGCCGACCAGCCCCGGCCAGGTGCCCGACCAGTTGGCCACGGTGAGGATGGGGCCGCGGTGCGAGATCAGCCCGGGCAGGAGGTGGTGCGAATACTGCCAGACGCTCTCGGCGACGATCAGCGGCCGCGTGGGATCGAGCCGGGCGAAGACCGCGTTGCCCTCTTTTTGCGAGCCGATGAAGCCGTGCCCGGCCTGGGTTTTGTAGGGATGAGCGCGGACCAGCTTGGCGCCGAGTTTCTTCAGCGCGGCGCCCAGCGCCTGTTCCATCGCCGCCTGCGCGGCCCAGCATTTCTGATTGGCGGATTCCCGCAGATCGCCGTTGGCGATCAGGTAGACGTGCTTCATGTTCATGGAGATTTTGGGACGGGCGACGGACTGCCCGTCGCCGGCTCGAGAGGGTGGATCCGGGGGGATGATCCCATGGAACACGCACGGAAGAAATAGACAGAGCGGACTTTTCGATGGATAATCCTGGCAATTCTCCCATGCCCCCGGCCTCCCCTGCCCTCGCCCCCGACCCGTCGCTCATCCCTCCTGGCGTCCGGTCCGGAACCTACTTCTTCGCCCATCTGAAGCCCAGCCCTGCGGGGTCCCTGTGCCTCGCCTTCGGAGGTCGCGAGCAATGCGGCCCCGCCTACGCCGTGCGCCGCAGCAGCTTTCCCTTTGTGACCCTTGAATATGTCGCGGAGGGGCACGGCTCGCTGCAGTTCGGCGACGAAGCCCCGGTGACCCTGCAGCCCGGCAGCGTCTTCGCCTACCGCCCCGGTCGGCCGCACGCCATCAGCTCGGACGGGCGGTCCCTCGTGAAGTATTTCCTCTGCCTGAGCGGCCGCAGAGCTCGATCGTATCTCGAGGCGCGGGCGCCGGTGTTGGCCGCGCCCTGCCTGATTCCGCGCCATGCCGAGCTGCGCGAGTTGTTCGACTGGATCATCCGCGAGGGGCAGGAGCCGGCCCCCACCATGCAGGAGGTGTGTTTCCGCTTGCTCGAGATCCTGCTCATCAAGGTCTCCCAATCGCTCGACCAGCGCGGCGGGGCCGCCGGCAGGGCGCGCAACCACTTTCTCGAATGCAAGACCTTCATTGAAGCCAATGCCATCACCCTGCGGAGCCTGGACGAAATCTGCCGCGCCCTGCACGTCGATGCGTCCAACCTCAGCCGCCTGTTTCGCCGATTCCAGGATGGCAGCCCCTACCAATACCTGCTGCGTTGCCGCATGAACCGGGCGGCCCACGAGTTCATGAGCCCCGGCGCCCTGGTGAAGGAGGTGGCCGCGCGCCTTGGCTACGACGACCCCTACCACTTTTCCCGCCTGTTCAAGGCCGTGCACGGCATTCCCCCAGGGGCGTTCCGGTCGCTGTACGGTTGAGGCTGGCGGCGCGGTGGGCGCCCCGGCGCGGCCCGCCCGCGTTTCTGTTGTTGATTCCGCGCGGCCCACCGGGGCAATGTGAAGCATCATGCGCGTGCCGCTGCACATCGTCGAACGTCGTCGGGCCCGCCTGCGCGACCTGATTCGCACCGATGGGTTTCTCGCGGTCGCCGAGATCGGCCGACGGCTCGGGGTCTCCCCCGTCACCGTGCGGCGCGATCTCGCCGCCGCCGCGGCGCGCGGCGATCTCACCCGGACGCGCGGCGGCGCGTTCGCGGACTACAACACCACGTTCGCGTCGCTCGGCCAACGCGCCCAATGGGCCCGCACGGCGAAGGATCGGATCGCGCGGGCCGCGCTGGCGCAGCTCCCGCGCCGCGGGGTGGTTTTCCTCGACGCGGGCACGACCGTGCAATCATTGGCCCGGCACATGCTGCGCCGCCGCTCCTTTGCCGGGCTCACCGTCGTCACCAACAGCCTCCCGGTGGCCAGCATCCTCGGCGGCGCGCGCGGCATCGAGCTGCACATGCTCGGCGGCATCTTTCTGCACCGCCAGGCCATGCTGCTCGGCCCCCAGTCGGTGCCGGCGCTGGCCGGTTGGAGGTTCGACGCCGCCTTCCTCGGCGGCGAGGGCATGGACGCCGCGGGCGTGACGAACTCCCACGCCAAAGTCGCGACCTTCCAGCAGGCCGTGCTGCTCCGCGCCCGCCAGACGTTCTTCTGCATGGACGCGACCAAGCTGGGCCGCGCCACGCCCCACCATGTGACCGGCTGGGGCAAGGGTGCCGCCCTCATCACCGACGCGCCGCGCTCGGCCTTGGCCGCCGCCGGGGTGCTGCTCCCGGCGGCGCAGCTGGTCTCCGCCCGCTGAGGCCCCGGCCATTCCGCCCGCCCGGCCGCCGAGCTGGTCCGATCGGACCACCGATCCGGCCCCGGGATTCGTCCGCCACCGGGAAGGCCGTGCAAAAAAGAGTTGCGTCGGTCCGAATTATATGATCGATTTCGATCATATTCAATGCACGGTCAGCGTTAAGCCACCACCCGTTCCCGCGCCCCCTGGTCCCATGTCAACGCTGTCATCTTCCCCCGTCCTGCCCCGGCGCGCCGAGGTCGAGCATGTCGTCCGTCGCCTGCTCTACCAGCGCCTGCAGCGGCCGATGCCGCGCGCGGTGCGGTCGCCCCACCCGCTGGTCGTCAACATCAGCGCGCGCCACTGCCACCTCACCCCGCCGGCGGTGGCGGCGCTCTTCGGCGACGGCCATCAGCTCCACCCGCAGAAATGGCTGTATCAGGAGGGGCAGTATGCCGCCGAGGAGTGCGTCACGCTGATCGGACCGCGCAGCCGCATGATCTCCAACCTCCGCATCCTTGGCCCCTGCCGTGATTTCAACCAGGTCGAGCTCGCGTTCACCGACGCCCTCTCCCTCGGTTTCGACGTTCCGGTGCGCGGCTCGGGCGACATTCAGGGCACGCCCGGCTGCATGCTCATGGGCCCCGCCGGCTTCCTCGAGCTGCCCGAGGGCGTGATCCGCGCCGCCCCGCACGCCCACCTCCACCCGGACGACGCCGCGTTCCTTGGCGTCGAACCCGGCGGCTTCATGCACCTGCGCGTCGGCGGCGCCTGCAGCGTGACGTTCGACCGCATTCTCGCCCGCGTGTCGCCCGCCTTCAAACTCGAGGTGCACATCGACACCGACGAGGGCAACGCCTGCGGCCTCGCCCCCGGCGTGCCCTGCGAGCTGCTGCCCTAAGCCCTGCTCCGCCAAGCGCTTCCCGTTTCTTCCATCCAACCAGCAACAAAATCCCACGACCCAGATCCTCCATGAATGAATCTCTCGGCATGATTGAAACCAAGGGCTACGTCGGCTCCGTTGAAGCCAGCGATGCCATGGTCAAGGCGGCCGGCGTCACACTCGCCCGCCAGATCCAGATCGGCGGCGGCCTCGTCACCATCATCGTCAAAGGCGACATCGGCAGCGTCAAGGCCGCGGTCGAAGCCGGCGCGGACGCCGCCAAACGCGTCGGCGAACTCGTCTGCGCGCATGTGATCGCCCGGCCCCACCCCGAGCTGCTCAAGCAATTCGCGCTCTAACCTACAACCTTAAAATCCCTTTTCCCCATGGCTCCCGACGCTCTCGGAATGATCGAAACCAAAGGCCTCTGCGCTCTCCTCGAGGCCACCGACGCCGCGCTGAAGGCGGCCAACGTCACCATGACCGGCTACCAGTCCATCGGCTCCGGCTATGTCGCCGCCTTTTTCCGCGGCGATGTCGCCTCGCTCAAGGCCGCGGTCGATGCCGGCGCCGACGCCGCCAAACGCGTCGGTGAGGTCATCGCCGTCCAGGTGATTCCACGCCCGCACGACGAGCTGCAGCTGCTCGGCAAGTGGATCTCCGCCTGACCGGCCCCAACCCGTGCCGCGCCGACGCCCCGGAGGGTCGGCGGTGGCCAACCGTCCCGCGCCCATGCGCATCCTGGTCGTCAACCCCGGCTCCACCTCGTTCAAGTACCGCCTGTTCTCCCTCGCCGGCGAGCAGGTGCGCCTGGTCGCGCGCGGCGGCAGCGAGCGGGTGACCGACTACGGCGCCGCGATCGAGCGCGCGCTGGGCGAACTGGCCGAGGGCGGTCACGTCCGCGCCGCCGCCGACCTCGACGGCGTCGGCTTCAAGACGGTCTTTGGCGGTGACCTCTCCGGCTGCGTGCTCGCCGACGAGAGCGTGGAACAGGCGCTGCGCGCCACCGCGGACCTCGCCCCGGCGCACAATCCGCCGTACGCCGAGGCACTGCGGGTCTTCCGCGAGCGCCATCCCGGCGTCCCCCGCGTGGCGGTGTTCGAAACCGCCTTCTATCAGTGGGTTCCCTACCCCGCCCGGCGCTACGCCGTGCCCGACGCCTGGCATCGCGCCGGCATCCGGCGCCACGGATTCCACGGCGCCAGCCACAAGTTCGTCGCCGAGCGCTCGGCCGAGCTGCTCGGTCGCGAGGAGGTCGCCGCCGTGGCGCGCCGCCTCTACCTCGACGGCCCGCGCCCCGTGTCCCGCCCCCCGCTGCGCATCATTTCCTGCCATCTGGGCGGCTCGAGTTCCGTCACCGCCATCCAGGACGGGGTCGCTATCGGCACGAGCATGGGGCTCAGCCCGCAGTCCGGCCTGCCGCAGAGCAACCGGGTCGGCGACCTCGACTCGGCCGCGTTTCCCTGCGCCATGCGCCGCCTCGGCCTCACGGCGGAGGAGGCCCAAAATCAGCTCACCCGGGAAAGCGGCCTGCTCGGCCTCTCCGGCGTGAGTAATGACCTGCGCGACATCAAGTCCGCCGCTGACCGGGGCGACGCCCGGGCGCGGCTGGCGATCGACGTGTTCGTGCACAGCCTCCGGCATTGGATCGGCGCGTCCTGGCTGGAGCTGGGCGGCTGCGATGCCCTCGTTTTCACCGCCGGCATTGGCGAGAACAACCCTTGGCTCCGCGAGGCCGCTTGCGCCGGCCTGGCGGATCTCGGCCTCGGGCTCGACCGCGAGGCCAACGCCGGCGCGCCGCCCGAAACCAATCTGGCGGCCCTCGACTCCCGCGTCCGCGTGCTGGTCATCCCGGCCAACGAGGAGCTGGTCGTTGCCCGTGAGGCGGCCCGCCTGCTCGCCGCCCGCCCGCCGGCCGCCTGAATTTTTCCTGCAACCGTCCCAACCCTCCAAATCAAAAACTCCCATGGCCCAAACTGCCCTTGGTCTCCTAGAAACCCGCGGCCTCACCGCGCTCGTCGCCGGCACTGACGCGATGCTTAAGTCCGCCAACGTCACGCTCGTCGGCCCGATGAAACAGATCGGCAGCGCAATGGTCACCGCCATCGTCACCGGCGATGTCGCCGCCGTCAAAGCCGCCACCGACGCCGGGGCCGCGGCCGCCCGCGTCTACGGCGAAGTGCTCGCGGTCCAGGTGATCGCCCGTCCCCACGACGACCTTGCCGCCGTGCTGCCCAAGCCCGCCGCCGCCAAAAGCTGATTTCCCGGGGGGCGCCGCCGTCGGGCGCCCTTCTGGCGGTCGCCGCCGCGGCGCCCCGGCGCTCCTCCCGGTCGGCCGCGTTCCGCCTGCCCCGTCCCGCCTGCGCCGGTTTCCCGACCCTCAGCTTCAACCCTCCCCGCCATGTTCCTCGCGCGCGTCATCGGTTCCGTGGTCTCAACCAAAAAGGACGAGACCATGCACGGCCAAAAACTCCTCCTGCTCCGCCCCCTGCTGGTCGACGAAGCCAAGCCCGCGCAGTTCCGCGCCGGCACCAACACCATCGTCGCCGTCGATGCGCTCGGCGCCGGCAGCGGTGATCTGGTGCTGTTCTGCCAGGGCAGCTCGGCCCGCCAGGCCCGCGGCATGAAAACCCTCCCCATCGACGCCGCCGTCGTCGGCCTCGTCGACTCCGTTGAGGTGCTCGGCAAGCGCCTCGCCTGACTGCCGGACCCGCGCCATGTCCTCCCCTCCCGTCATTGATGAGGCGCTGGTGCGCAGCGTCGTGGCCGAAGTCGTCAAGTCCTTCGGCCGCGGGCCCACCCCTGCCTCCGCCGCGGCGCCCGCCGCGGTCTCCTCCCGCCGGCACCCCGGCGTCTTTGCGGACGTTCCTTCCGCCTGCGCCGCCGCGCAGGCGGCGCAACTCCAGCTGGCCGCCCAGGGCGTCGCCGCGCGCGCCAAGGTCGTGGACATCGTGAAGACGCTCTGCACGCAGAACGCGGAGGAGTGGGGCCGGTTTGAGTTCGCCGAAACCAAGATCGGCCGCCTTGACCACAAGATCGAGAAGCTCCAGATCGTGAAGCTCGTGCCCGGCATCGAATGGCTGCACCCCGATGCGCGCAGCGGCGACCACGGCATCACGCTCGAGGAGTACACCCCCTTCGGCGTCATTGCCGCCATCCTGCCGATGACGCACTCGATCCCGACCCTCGCGGGCAACGTCATCAACATGGTCGCCGCCGGCAACTCGGTCGTATTCAATCCGCACCCGGGCGGCGCCCGTTCCGCCGCCCTCGCCGTCGCCGCCTTCAACGAGGCCATCAAGGCCACCCTCGGCATCGAGAACCTCGTCTGCACGATCGAAAAGCCGACGCTCGAATCGTTCGATGCCCTGACGAAAAGCGAGCTCATCCGCCTGCTCTGCGTGACCGGCGGGCCGGCGGTCGTGGCCGCGGCGATGAAATCCGGCAAGCGCGCCATCTGCGCCGGACCGGGCAACCCCCCGGTGCTCGTCGACGACACGGTGGACCCCGACAAGGCGGCGCGGGACATCGTCCGGGGCGGCGCCTACGACAACAATCTCCTTTGCATCGGCGAGAAGCAGGTCTTTGTCCTCGACCACATGGCCGGCGCCCTCATTCGCGGCCTCGAAAAGGCCAGCGCGGTGCAGCTCAACCATTCCGAACTCGAAAGGCTCACCGGCGCCGCCTTCACCACGGCCAAGGACGCCGGCGGCTGCTCACATGCGGCGCTCAACCGCGCGCTCGTCGGCCAGGATGCGGCGGTGCTGGCGCGGGAGGCCGGGGCCAGCGTTCCCGCCGCGACGCCGATGCTTTTTGCCGAGACCGGGCCCGATCATCCGTTTGTGCTGGAGGAGCAGATGATGCCGATGCTGCCCATCGTGCGCGTGAAGAGCGTGGAGGAGGGCATTGAGGCCGCCGTCCGCTCCGAGCACGGCTACAAGCACTCCGCCATGATTCATTCGCTCAACGTCGACCACATGACCCTGATGGCCCGGGCGATCGACACCACGCTGTTTGTCAAGAACGGCCCGTCGACCGCCGGCCTCGGCCTGGGCGGCGAAGGTTACCTCAGCTACTCGATTGCGACGACCACCGGCGAGGGCATCACCAACCCGAAAACCTTCACGCGGACGCGTCGCTGCGTGATGGTCGACAACCTCCGCATCTATTGACCCCATGATCCTCGCGCGCATCGACGGCACCATCGTCGCGACCACCTGCCACCCCAGCATGGCCGGCCGGCGCACCGTCATCTGCCAGCCGCTCGACGAGCAGGGCCGCGACACGGGCCCGCCCGTGCTCGCCGTCGATCCGCTGGGTGCGGGGCTTCATCAGCGCGTCGTCCTCTCCACCGACGGCGCGTCCACGCGCAAACTCGTGGGCGATCCGAAGACGCCGCTCCGCAATCTCATCATCGGCCTCGTCGACAGCGCGCCAGCGGCGCGCCAAGGAAAGTGAGAGTGAAAGTGAGAGTGAGGGTGAAAGTGTAGGCACTCAGACCAACCTTCCGATTCCACCAGTCTTCCTATTACGAACGCCCTCCCACCGTTTCACTCTCACCCTCACTTTCACCCTCACTTTCACTCCCACTTTCACTTTCACCCTCACTCTCACTTTCACTCCCACCTCCACCCGCCCATGCGCCTCGGAACCGTCATCGGCCGCGTCACGCTCACGCTGCAAGAGCCCGCCTACAAGGGGGGGTGTCTGCTGATTGTGCAGCCGTTCTCCCCGGCGCAGTTCGCCGGCGCCGCCGCGGTGCCGCTCGCCCCGGGCTCAAGCCTCGTGGTTTTCGACCAACTCGGCGCCGGCGACGGCAGCATCGTCGGCTTCACCGAAGGCGCCGAGGCGTCCCAGCCCTTCGACGGTCCGGCGCCGGTCGACGCCTACGCCGCCTGCATCGTGAACCGGATCAACTACGAGCCGCCGCGCTGAGCGCCGCCACGTCCCCTTTTCCTTCAATCTTTCTTTTCATGCCGCAAATCCTCACCGCCCGCGACGTCGCCGCCCTCCTCGACTCCGGCCAGGCCATCCCGGAAGGCGCGTTGCTCACCCCCACCGCCCGCGATCTCCTCGGCGAAGGCAGACGCCACGCTGCGAAGCCTTACGCCACCGCGGCGCCCGCGCCGCTCGCGGTCGTCGCTCCGGCCGCCGTGGCCACCGCGCCAATGGTGCCCGACTATGAATATAAGTGGGTGCCCGGCTCGGACCCGAAAACCCCCGACGAAATCCAACGTTTCTTCGCCTCTTCACCGATCGAGGAACTCAAGCGCCGCATCTGCGACATGGGCCGCCGGCTCTGGCTCAAGGACTACACCGACGGCAATGGCGGCAACATCACAGTCCGGGTCGGCGATAACCTCGTGCTGTGCACGCCCACCCTCATTTGCAAGGGCTTCATGACCCCCGCCGACATGGCGCTCATCGACCTCGACGGCCGCCAGCTCGCCGGCGTCCGCAAGCGCACCAGCGAGGCCCTGACGCACCTCGGCATCATGAAGCGCCAGCCCGCCGCCAAGGCCTGCGTGCACGCGCACCCGCCTCACGCCACCGCCTTCGCCATCGCCAACGCGTCCGTCCCCTCCTGCCTCATCCCCGAAGCCGAGGTCTTCCTCGGGAAGATCCCCATCTCGGGGGCTGCGGCCATTTCCCAACTGGGCTGACTTGGATCATCCCGTAGGCATTGCCTCGCATCCCACGGCCGATACCTTCCCGACCTTCAATTTCGCCGACGGCTCCGTTACCTCGATCGGGCAGGACCGGGTGGGATCGACAATTTCGAGCACCTTCCAACTCACCGACAATCTCACTCGCATCCAGGGCAAGCATACCCTTCGGTTTGGAGTGGATTTCCGCAGACAGCGTTTCAACGCCCTCATGTACTTCGCGCCGTCCGACGACTATGGCGACTTCACCTTCAGCGGTTCACTCACGAACTACTCCTTTGGCGACTTTCTGCTCGGGTTGCCGAGCCCGTCTTACTTCGCGGTCATCGGCCCACAAATGGATGCAAGCTCCGCCCACTGGGGTGTTTACGGCCAGGACTCCTGGCAGGTGAACAGCCATCTGACGGTCAATTACGGGTTACGGTGGGAACTGCTTCCGCCCTTTCAGGAAAGCAATGGCGATATAGCTACCTATCTTACGTCGGGGAACAACTTGACCGTCGTCGTTCCCAACAAATTCTATCCCTTTATCGCCAACAATCCGCTCCTCCAGCAGATTAATCAGGGGTTTCTTCAAGGATTCAACGCATGTTCGCTTCCGGAAAAGACCTCGTTGCTGCCGTGTTCGAACGTCGAGACGGCCAGCCAGGCGGGGCTTCCGCAAGGCCTTCGGTTTTGGAACTGGCATGACTTCGACCCGCGCGTGAGCATAGCCTGGCGGC
>CAVRNM010000072.1:0-16414 GCA_963722225.1 uncultured Verrucomicrobiae bacterium | reverse complement strand
CCGCCTTTCGTTCGTCAGGTCTTGCTCAACGAACGGCCATTTGTCGCCGGGGTCGCCTGCCCTGAGCCGTTTCGACAAGCTCAAGGCCCCGAGCATGTCGAGGGGCTTGTCGAATGGGCGGACCCCGGGCCTGCCCGCCGAAGCCTTGGCGAAGGTGGGGCCTGCCTCACCGAGGCCGGCTGCAATGGGCGCGCTGTTTCCTCCCAGCGCCGGGCAATCGCCGCCCAACCTCACTGCATCGCCGCCGCCGCCCGGCTGGCCAGCGCGCCCAGTTCCAAATCCAGCTGGGCATTCGGCTCAACCCGCATGGTCTTGCGGGCCCGGCCGACCGCCTGCACGGCCTCGCTCGGGCGCCCGTTCGCCAGCAGGTATTCGACGAAGGGCTGCACCACCTGGTGAAAGAAAACGATGTCCGCGCTTCGTCCGTAAGAGCCCAGCACCGTGTAGTAGGTCCTGATCGAGCCGTCGACGCCGTCCCTCTCCATGCTGCTCCGCAAGGTATCGTACGCCTGTTGCACGCTGAGATTCTCCCGGGTGGATTCATCTTCGTGGGTGATGCTGTGCTCCAACAGGTCGGCGGCGCTCGTCTCGCCCCGGCCGCGCAGGCTGCCGACGAGCTGGCGCTTGAAATCGGCCTCGACATCGGCGTAGGGCCGGAAGGCGAGGGCGGCCTCCTGCAAAGTCGACTCCACCTGCCGCGCCGGCGCGCCCATCCGCTCCTGGGCGGCCAGGAGGAGATGCCATGCCTGCAAATTGCGCTGCTCGGTGTTGACGGCGGTTCGCGCCGCCTTAACCGCCGCGGCATTGTCCCCCGCGTCAAGATAGACGGCCGCAAAACGGCAGTGCATCATGGAAGCCTTGAAGAGGGGCGATTCGCGGAACCCTTCGCTCAGAAACATCAGCTCGTGGTCGGAGATGATCGTCCACGTTTGAGGGTCAATCGCGAACCCGTCCACGAACTCCTGGTAGAGGTAGCGGCCACAATCGAGCTGCCAATGCCCGTCAGCGCCGAGGTAGCCGAACCAGGCGTGGCGGCCGTCGAGTCCCGTGCCGCAAAACATGAGCGTCGGCACGCCCTTCGCCTTGCCGACCATTGCGGCGAAATAGGCCTGGTCCACGCAGATGCCGCCCGCCTGGAGAATATCGGGCAGCCGGTAGCTGGATCCGGGCCAGACCAGCTTCCCTTCGCTGGCCCGGTCCCGCCGATAATGGACGACACTGTAAACATTGCTGAGCGATGCCAGGGACACCTGGAACTTTTGCTGGGCCCAGGACATCGTCGAGATTCGCGCTGGTATCGACGACGTACTTCAGCTGTGACGCGGGCAGCTTGCGCAATGGCTGGAGCAGGGCGCCCGCCCGGTCAGACTGGACGAAGAAGGCAAAAATGTCCGGTGGCGGGAGAAGTCCGCGCGGCAGGGCTTGGGCACTCACCTGCCGGTGCGGCCAGGCCGCCGGCGGGGGAACGTCGTAAACCACGGCGATCGCAATCGCCAGGTTCGCATACTCCTGGAAGTCCGCCGGATTGCGCTGCCAGAGCATCGCGAGGGTGTGAAGCACCATCATCGGGTGGTCGAGCGGCGACAACAGCGTGAAGAACTGATCGGAGAAATCCTGCGAGCCCATGGCGTACGCCCGCAGCGGCGGCGGCGCGAGATCGCCCAGCTGGCGGTCCGTTGGCTGGACTCCCGCCAACGCGTTGACGGATCCCGCCCGGGCCAGCCGGACGGTGTCGTTCCAGCGGTTCATCGCCTGCCGCTCGGTCTGGCCAAACAGGTCCGCCCAGCGAAAGAGATAGTACCAGGCCTGCGCCTGGGCACCGTGTTGCTCGTAAAGTCTGACCGCCGCGTCGCGCAGCGGTGCTGCCACTGCCGCCCATCCCTGCTGGGCCGCCTCGGCCTGCAGCGCCGCCACCCGTTCAGCCGACGGCGCGCGCGAGAGCTCGCTGGCGGTGATCTCCCCCGCGGCCGCCCGGCCCGCGCCCAACCCAACGGCCAAAAGCAAGTATGCGACGCGTGCCATGTCCTCCAGACAAAGCCAAAACCTCCGTCAATGCAATGTCCCCACGAGTTTGCGCTTTTCTGCCCGGGTCTTCCACGTTCACCGGTGGTCTGAACCGGGAGCCAGCAGTTGGAGGTAGACCGGGTTGCCGCACCCCGCCGCGCACAGTTAATGGCGGGGTGCGGCGACGCCGCCCTACAACAATTCGCCAGAGAGTATACCTGACCGACGGTTAGGGGGACACCCCGGTTGCCCCGCCCGCGGGTTCCTTCTGCCGGAAGTCCAGCTTTTCTCCGTCCCGGACCACCAAAATCGGCTCGCCATCCTTGAGCGTGCCCCGGAGGACTGCCTCGGCGAGTGGATCCTCGAGATAGTGCTCAACGGCCCGGCGGAGCGGGCGCGCACCGTACTTCTCATCATAACCCTTTTCGATGAGCAGCTGCTTCGCTTCCAGCGTGAACTCGAGGGTGATTTTTTTGTCAGCAATCCGCTTTCCGACCTTGGCCACTTCGAGATCAACGATCCGGAGCAGGTCGTCCTTGGTCAGCGGTCGGAAAAAGACGATGTCTGAGATCCGGTTGATGAATTCCGGTTTGAAGACCTTCTTCGCCTCCTCGAGCACCTTTTCCCGCATGGTCTCGATGTTGCGGAATTCGTCCCGGCCCCCCGCGGCAAAGCCCATCGTGGTCTGGCGCTGGAGTTGCTGGGCGCCCACGTTTGACGTCATGATGATGATCGTATTGCGGAAGTCGACCGTGCGGCCCAGCGAATCGGTCAGGCGCCCGTCTTCGAGAATCTGCAGCAGCAGCTGGATCACGTCCGGGTGGGCCTTCTCGACTTCGTCAAACAGAATGACGGCATAGGGCCGCCGGCGCACCTGCTCCGTCAGCTGGCCTCCCTCCTCGTACCCGACGTAGCCGGGAGGCGAACCAATCAACCGCGACACGGAGAATTTCTCCATGTATTCGGACATGTCGAACTGGATGATCGCGTCCTGGCTGGCGAACATCAGTGCCGCCAGCTGCTTGGCGAGCTCGGTCTTGCCCACGCCGGTCGGCCCGACGAACAGGAAGGAGCCGATCGGGCGGCGCGGATCCTTGAGGTCCGCCCGGGAACGCCGCAGCGCCCGCGAGACCGCCACCGTGGCGACGTCCTGGCCGATGATCACCTTCTGCAGCTCGCCTTCGAGCAGGAGCAGCTTCTCGCTCTCCTTCTTTTCCATCCGGCTGAGCGGAATGCCCGTCCAATCGGCCACCACCTGGAGCATCAGGTCCTCGTCGATGGTGACGCGCTTTTCCTCGCGCTGCTTCTTCCACTCCTCGGTGATCTGCTCGAGCTTGGCGCGGAGCTGCTTCTCGTGATCGCGGAATTTGGCCGCCTCCTCGAAATGCTGCTGGGAGATCGCCTCCTCCTTTTGGGCGCAGACCGACTCGATCTCCTTGTTCAGCGCCTCGATGTCCGGCGGCCGGCTGAGCGCGGAAATGCGGGCCCGCGAACCGGCTTCATCCATGACGTCGATCGCCTTGTCCGGGAGGAAACGGCCGGTGATATACCGGTCGGAAAGCTTGGTGGCAGCCTCCACGGCCTTGTCCGTAAAAACCGCCTTGTGATGGTCCTCGTACTTGCCGCGGATGCCCTTGAGGATCAGGATCGTGTCCTCCACCGAGGGGGCTTCGATCTTGACCGACTGGAAGCGGCGGTCCAGGGCGCTGTCCTTCTCGATGTACTTGCGGTACTCGTTGAGCGTGGTCGCCCCGATGCACTGCAATTCGCCGCGCGAAAGCGCCGGCTTGAAGATGTTGGAGGCGTCCATCGCGCCCTCCGCCGCGCCGGCGCCGACAATCGTGTGCAGCTCGTCGATGAAGAGGATGACGTTCTTGGAACGCTTGATCTCGTCCATCACCGCCTTGATGCGCTCCTCAAACTGGCCCCGGTATTTCGTGCCGGCCACCATGAGCGCGAGGTCGAGCGTGATGACCTTTTTCTCCATCAGGATTTCGGGGACAACGCCGGTGGCAATCTCCTGCGCCAGTCCCTCGACAATCGCGGTCTTGCCGACGCCCGCCTCCCCGATGAGCACCGGGTTGTTCTTGGTGCGGCGGCAGAGAATCTGGATGACCCGCCGAATCTCGGTCCGCCGGCCCACCACCGGATCCAGTTCGCCTCTCTGCGCCAGTTCCGTCAGGTCGCGGCCGAAGGCCTTGAGCGCCGGCGTCTTGACCTCCTTCTTGTCCTCGGGTCCGCCGCCCCCGCGCGGCGACGGTGCCGCGGCCTCCTCGCCCCCGCCCTCGCCGGAGAACTGCGGATCGAGCTCGCGCAGGATTTCCTGCCGCGTGCGCTCGATGTCGACATCCAGGGAACGGAGCACGCGCGCCGCCACGCCCTCGCCCTCCCGGAGCAGGCCGAGGAGAATATGCTCGGTGCCGACATAGCTGTGGCTCAGCGTCTTCGCCTCCTTGCCCGCCAGCGCCAGCACTTTCTTCACCCGCGGCGTGTAGGGGATGCTTCCCGCCGTCTTGGTCTCCGTTCCGGTTCCCACCTGCTTTTCCACGGCGGCGCGCACCGTTTCGAGATCGAGGCCCATCTTCTGCAGCACGCTCACTGCGACCCCCTGCCCGAGCTTGATCAAACCGAGCAGGATGTGCTCCGTGCCGACATAGTTGTGATGAAAACGGTCGGCTTCCTTCCGGGCCAGCGCCAGCACCTGCTGCGCGCGGGGAGTGAAATTGTTCATTGGTTCCATGAGAGGGATGGTCCGGCCGGTCAGTTCTTTCCTGTGACGTTGAAATCCGGGGGCCCGAACTTTGCAAACTCCGTGCGCAGAAACTGGGCGCGCAGCTGGTCGCGCTGGGCGGACTCGAACGCGCCGTGGGCCGCGTACTGGATATGCCCCGGTTGCGCCTCGATGAACAGCCGGTCGACTACGGTGCGCCGGACCTCGGGAAACACATTCAGGTCGACGCCGAGCCGGACGAGCGAAAGAAGATTCATCGCTTCGGCGGAGGTCAGCAGCCGCCCGTTTTGGAGTATGCCGAACGCGCGTCCGATCTTGTCGAAGAGTTTGCCGGAGTCGGCCTCCAGGAGCCGGGCGCGGGCGTTGAGCTCGTGCTCGATGATCGTGTTGAGCACGCTGGAAAGCCGCTTGATGATGTCTTCCTCCGATTCTCCGAGCGTCGTCTGATTGGAAATCTGGAAGATGCTGCCGCTCGCGTCCGAACCTTCGCCAAACAGCCCGCGGACCGCCATTCCGAGCTGGTTAACGGCCCGCACCACCTTCTCCATCTGATTGGAGAGCACCAGCGCGGGCAGGTGCATCATGGCCGAGGCCCGCATGCCGGTGCCCAGGTTGGTCGGACAGGCGGTGAGATAGCCGAGCGTCGGAGAGAACGCGTAGTTCAGCTTCTCCTCAAGTTCCGAGTCGATCGCGTTGATGGCATTCCAAGCCTTCTTCAGCTGAAAGCCGCCCCGCATGACCTGGATCCGAAGGTGATCCTCCTCGTTGATCATCACGGCGGCGGATTGGTCGCGGCTGATCACCACCCCCGCACCGCGCTTGGCGTTGCTGAGCTCGCGGCTGATGAGGTGCCGCTCCACGAGAATCTGCTTCTCCAGGTCCGAGAGCTCGTCCACCGTCAGGCTCAGCCCTTTTTTCATCTGCGGCAATTCCGCGACGACCGCGAGACTCTCCGCCAACATGGCACTCCGCTGCGCCTCTTTGGCCCAGCCCGGGAATGGGCTTCCGCTGAGGTTGCGGGCGAGGCGGATCCGCGTCGTCAACACGATGGCGCACTTGCTGCCCGACGGGTCGGTCAGCTCCGCTAGCGCCTCGAAAAGGGGGGCGATCTTCATGTCAACTGAGCGTTTTCTCGCCAAAAGCCTGCTTAACCTGATGGATTTCATCGCGAAAGCGGGCCGCGTCCTCGTAGCGTTCCGCCTTGATGGCCTCGTCCAGCTCCCCCTGAAGATGCGTCAGACGGTCGTACAGGGATTTCCGCTCCAACGCGCGCCGGGGCACTTTTCCAACGTGGACCGTTCCCTTGTGCATGTTGCTGAGCAGCGGTTCAATGATCGGCTTGAACGCCTCGTAGCAGGCCGGACAGCCGAACCGGCCCTGCTTCTTGAAATCCGCCTGGGTGGCGCCGCACTGTTCGCAGCGGATCCCCTCAGCCTGCGGTTCAGGATTCAGGGAAGTCTTCAGCAGCAGATCCGCCAGCGAAAAACCGCTCGGATCGGTGACGCCCTTGGCCTGCGCACACCCCTCGCAGAGATCAACCTTGTGGATCTTGTTGTTGACGATCTGCGTGAGATGGACGGTTGCGGGTTTCCCGCAGAGGTCGCATTTCAGTGAGTTGGCCATGAATCAAATATAACACGTTGGAGGAAAACGGCGAGACGCGGCGCACAAAAGTGCGACACGCTCGCGCGGTCTCTTCCGGTCTTTGCACCAATCATGCCATCGGCACGTCCGGTGGCAAGGATGAGCGCATCAGAAATGAAAAAACGGCGTCAATCGTCGATCTGCCTTCCCCGCTGATCGATCGGCAATCGCGGGGGCGGTTCGAAACCGGAGAGCGGAGACGGGAGACCGGACAGGCAGGCCGTACGGCTCTTCCACCTGGTACTCCGGTCTTTCCAGCCTCCGGTTTCCGGTAGCCGTGGTCCGGTAGTGTCAGATCTTGGTGCCTTCGACCAGCACGCGCCGCCGGAACTCGGCCAGCACCCGGTGGGTCACGGGGCCGGGCTTGCCGTCGCCGATCTCGCGGCCGTCGAGCTTGACCACGGGAATAACCTCGGCCCCGGTGCCCGTGAGGAAGCACTCATCAGCGTTCCAGAGGTCGTAGCGGGTCAGGTCGTGCTCCGCAAAGGGCAACGCCAGGGCCTGCGCCACCGAGAAGATCGTTTCCCGGGTGATCCCCTTCAGCGCCCCCTGCTGGGCCGCCGGAGTCAGCAGGCGTCCCTGGCACACAATGAAGATGTTGTCGCCGGTGCATTCGGCGACAAACCCGGCGTCGTTGAGCATGATGGCCTCGAGGGCGCCGGCCTGGCGGGCCTCGATCTTGGCGAGAATGTTGTTCAGGTAGTTGAGCGATTTGACCATGGGCGGCAGCGCCGCCGGCCCGACCCGGCGCGTCGGCACCGTCACGATGCTCAGGCCGGTTGTGTAATACTCCGGCGGATACAGCGCGATCTTGTCCGCGATGATGAAGACCGACGGCCGCGGGCACAGCCAGGGCGCCAGCCCGAGGTCGCCGACGCCCCGGGTGACCACCAGGCGGATGTAGCCGTCGCGGAGGCCGTTCTGGCGGCAGGATTCGCACACCGCCTCGGCCATTTCCCGGCGCGAGAGCGGCAGGGTCAGGAGAATGGCCTTGGCCGAGCACCACAGGCGATCCAGGTGCGCGTCGAGCCGGAACACATTCCCCCCGTAAAGGCGGATCCCCTCGAAAATCCCATCGCCATAAAGCAGGCCGTGATCGAACACGGAGATCTTTGCTTCCGCCGCATCCACAAACTGGCCGTCCAGATAGATCTTCATCGGTGGGCGATCTTTGAGCATGGCCGGGTTTTTGTCGAGCCCGGTGGAAAATTTCGCCTTGTGTCAGCGAAAATACGCCGGCCACTGTGCCGCCCTATCCCCTCACCCTATGCATATACCTACCTCCCTCCGCCGCCGGCGCGGCTTCACGTTGATCGAGTTGCTCACGGTCATCGCCATCATCGGCATCCTGGCGGCGATTGTCATCCCCACCGTCGCCAAGGTGCGCGAGATCGCCCAGCGCACCGCCGATGCCAACAACCTCCGTGAGATCGGCAAGGCGGCGCTGATCTTCGCCGCCGACAACAACGACCGCCTGCCGGATCCCATGACCGGGGCGGCGCAACAAAACGTTCAGGCCTCCAGCAACTACTTCCGCTGGATCGGGCTGCTGGGGCGCGCCGGCACGCTGAACGACGCCAGTTTGTATTTCGCGAAAAATGATCCGTTGTTCGACGGCGTGACCCCCGCCACGGTCATCGATCCGGATGACGCCACCCACGGGCAGGTCAGCGCCGCGCTCGAGGAAAAAACACCCAGCTTCGAATTCGTGGGCGGACTGAAAATGAGTGACCCGGCCACCACTCCGATCGCCTATACCCGCGGACTCAACGCCCTGGGTTTCTGGGATGAGAGTCAGGGCGCCTACCGCGGTGCCGGCGGCCACATCGTTTTCCTCGGCGGCAACGTCCAGTACTACCCGTCGATTGACAACCATCTCGTCAACACGGCGGGCAAGCCAACCAGCGACATCCGCCAGGCGATCCCGGCCCCCGCCGGCGGCAGCCAGCGAATCTACGGCAAGAACTCGGTGATCGCGAGCGAAGCCGGTGTGCCGCCGGTGCCGCCGGATCCCTAACAAAGCGCCTCCCGGCCTCGAGCCGGTTTCGCGGACCAGGCACCCGCGCCGCCGTCTCGATGTTCCGGGTCGGCAAAAAGAAACTTTGCTTCATCCGGCGGGGCGGTCATTTTTCGGCTAAACTACCGAATGACCGTCCCGCCTGCCACTCCCGCCGACGAAATCACCTACGTCATCGGCCACAAGAATCCTGACGCCGACGCCATCTGTTCCGCCATCGCCTACGCGGCGTTCAAAGAGGCCCAGGGCGCTCGGGGTTATGTGGCGGCCCGCTGCGGCAACTCCAATGCGCGAATTGACACGATCCTGGCGCGTTTTCATCAACCGCTGCCCCTCTACCTCAGCGATGTCACGCCCCGCGTGCGCGACCTGATGGTTTCCCGGGTCATTTCCATCACCCTGGATACCACCTGCGCGGAAGCCCTCGACCTGATTGAGGCCCACGATATCCGCATTCTGCCCGTGCTGGACGCCAGCCGCCGGTTCATCGGTACCGTTTCGATTTTCCAGCTCGGGGGGTTCTTCACGCCGAAGGTGCGCGAGCCGAGACTCATGCGGCAGGTTCACACCCGGCTGGCCGACATTGCCCGCGCGCTCAAAGCCAGGGTCCTGCATCTGACTGACGAGAACACACCCGAGGAGCTGTATGTGCGGATCGGGGCGATGGACATCCGTTCCTTCGGCAAGTTTTCCGACGAGGAGCACATCGCCCCTCGCCAGTCGGTCATCATCGTCGGTGACCGGTGGGACATCCAGCAGCGCTCCATCCAGATCGGCGTCCGGCTGCTGGTGATCACGGGTAATCTCCCGATCGACGACGAGGTGGTCGAACTCGCCCGGGCGCGCGGCGTCAGCTTGATTATCAGTCCCTACGACTCGGCGACCACCGCCTGGGTCATTCGGACGGCTACAAACATCGAGCGTCTGATCGACCGCAAATTCGTCTCGCTTGACGCCGACACCCGGCTCGCCGATGTGCGCAAGAAGGTCGTTTCTTCTCCCGCTCCGGCCTTCATGGTGCTGGCGGACGACGGGAGCCTGGCCGGCATTCTCACCAAGACCGATATCCTCAAACCCGTCAAAACCCGCCTGGTTCTGGTCGACCATAACGAGATGACCCAGGCAGTCACCGGCGCGGCCGAGGTGACCATCAGCGAGGTCATCGACCACCACCGGCTCGGTTCGCTCACGACCGCCCAGCCGATCCTTTTCATCAATGAACCGGTGGGGTCGACCTGCACCATTGTGGCGGACCTGCACCGGCGCGAGAGCCTCACGCCCTCGCCCGATCTCGCGGGCATCATGATGGCTGGCATCATCTCGGACACGCTGAACCTCAACAGCCCGACCTCGACCGCCAAGGATGGCGAAGTCCTGCGCTGGCTGTCGTCGGTTGCCGGCGTGGACCCCCGCGATCTGGCGGCAACCATCTTCAGCTCCGGCTCGGTCATCCTCGCCAATCCGCCGGACAAGATCGTCCGTTCCGATTACAAGGTGTATGATGAGGGCGGCGCGCGCTTTGCCGTCGCCCAGGTCGAGGAACTGGGTTTCGGCAACTTCTGGGGCCAGGCGAAGGCGCTTTCTGCGGCGCTCGAGGGGCTGTGTGCGGCAGAACAGCTGCTGTTCGCGAGCCTGCTGGTCACCGATATCAACACCCAGAATTCGCTGCTGGTGGTCAAGGGCGATTCGGAGGTTGTGGCGCGCATCTCGTACCACCACGTCGAACAGGACGAGGTTTTTGACCTGCCCGGCATTGTCAGCCGGAAGAAGCAGCTCATTCCGTATCTCACGAGTTTGCTGAAGGAAATGCAGGCGGAAGGCGCCCTCTCTGCCGGCAGGAGCGGCGCCTGAAACGTGCGCGTTTGCGCAACCAGCTCCGTCCATGACCGCCCCTGGCAATGCCGACCACAAAGGGCTCGTCGTTCTCTTCCTTCTTTTTCTCGCTATCGGCGGCGCGCTGAAGCACCAGTTCGTCTCCCACCGCCCGGCGCCGGCCGGCCCAGGCGCGCCCGCCGGAACCGCCGAAAAAACGTCCGGGCAGGAAAGGACATCGCGGCCGGAAGCGCCCGCGCGGAACGCAATCCCTAACGCGGCTTCGTCCGGGCCCGCGATGCTTCCGGTCGACCGCCCGGCCGGTTCCGTCCCGGTTGACGTGTATCCTCGCCCGGTCGCAACGTGGCTGGAAGCGCAGATCGAGCTCGCGCGACGGGCATTTTCCTGCGGTCCGATCGATGGGATTGCCGGCTCCCAATCGATTGCGGCTCTGCGGGCTTTTCAAGAAGGCGCCGGGCTTTCACCGACCGGGCAGCTCGACGCGGAAACTCGCGACCGCCTTTCCCTCGCCACCCCTCCTTTGGCCCGGATTTCGCTCACCGCCGAGGATCTGGCCGGCCTCCAACCGCTCAGCCCGACCTGGCTTGGAAAGTCCCAGCAGACCGCTCTCGCCTATGAAACTGCCCTCGAGTTGGTGGCGGAGCGCACGCATGCCCATCCCGCTCTTATCCAGCAGCTCAACCCGGAAGCCGACTGGAATGCGATCACGCCTGCCACGGTACTGGTGGCGCCCGCCGTCGGGCTCATTTCCCTGCCGGACAAAGCGGCTTTGCTCCATATCAGTCTCGAGGATCATGTGCTGGAAGCGAGGGATGGGGCAGGCAATCTGATCGCGCACTTTCCTGTCAGCATTGCCCGTGATGTCGCCAAACGTCCGGCCGGCGAACTGCATGTGACCGTGGTGATTCCCAATCCCGATTACACGTTTGATCCCGAGGTCTTTCCCGAGTCCGAGGAAGCCCGGGAACTCGGACACAAGCTGGTCCTTCCGCCTGGCCCCAATAACCCGGTTGGCATTGCATGGGTCGGTCTCGACCGTCCCGGCTATGGCATCCATGGCACTCCCACGCCCGAGCAAGTGGGGCGCACCGAATCCCATGGCTGCTTCCGGCTCGCCAACTGGGACGCACGGACGCTGCTGGATCTGGCCTGGGTGGGGCTGCCCGTCATTGTGGAACCTTGAGCGCGACTCATTCAATCGAGAGCCGAGCGACGAGTGGCGACCGGCCGGTCCTATGATCCCGGATGGTGCCTCGCCCGTTGGCGAGCTATTGACACAGAACCCCTTGTAATCGAGCGCATTCGACTTTCGACTGTCGCTTTTCGACTGCATCATTGGCCTAGCAGCCTGTCGGGCTTCGAGCCCTTCAGGCTGCTAAACGCAAAACCGCCCCTTTCATTGAGCAGAGAATATGATCCGATGAGCCAATATGGCTCCAATCCGTGCAAAGATCGCCAAGATTCTGCCCGTTTCCCCGGGTTGGATTGGGCGGTTTTGCCAGTAGGAGGCTGGCCGGACGGAAGTCCGACAGCCTCCTAGGGTGATGCGGACAGGCCCGCCATCAGTCCAGGTGATGACACTGTGAAAGGTGATTAGCCGTGCTTCGATCCGCCGTCTGATCATGAGCCGGAGGACAATCTGCATATTGTTGACCGGATGCTTATCGCCCTGAAGGGACTCTTCTGCCCATCGACCCCCTGCTTCCGGAAATCACCTTGTGTCGCCACGGCCCGCGTGCTCTGTGTTTCACCTGATTTCTCCGTGTGCCTGGTGACCGTTGCCGGCCCAACCTCCCATCGGTCCGCCACTCGATGCCGGCGCTCACTGCTCCATCCATGATTGCCGCCACCCTTCCGACCCGCGCTAATGCCGACCTGATCGAGGAATATTATCGTCGGTGGCTCGAAAACCCCGACGCCGTCGATCCGACTTGGCGGGCTTTCTTTCAGGGCTTCACCCTTGGCCTGAGTGGGCAGATTCCGGTTCTCGCCGGCTCCGCTTCCGCGGCACCCGCACTGATCGACAGTCTCAAACAGTCGCAGGTTCACAGTCTCATCTACCACTACCGTTCCATCGGCCACATCCAGGCCCACCTCGATCCGCTCAGTGATCCGCCGCCGCCTTCTCCCCGGCTGGCGCTCGGGGAGTTCGGTCTCGCCGAACCGGACCTCCAGACGTTTTTCGACGTCGGCCATTACCTCGACGGCGGCCAGATGCGACTGGTCGACTTGATCGCCGGCCTGAAGCAGACCTACTGTGGTCCCATTGGCGTCGAGTATCTCCACATCCAGGATACCGAGGTCCGGCGCTGGCTGCAAAACTACATGGAGCCGCGGCGCAACCAGCCCAATTTTGGCAGGGACCAGAAAATCCGCATCCTTCGCCGCCTCCACAAAGCCGAGATCTTTGAGCACTTCCTGCACACGAAATACGTTGGTCAGAAGCGATTCTCGCTCGAGGGAGGGGAGACCCTTATCCCGGCGCTCGATACCATCGTTGAGCACTGCGGGACGCTGGGCATCGACGAGATCGTCCTGGGCATGGCTCACCGCGGCCGGCTCAACGTTCTCGCCAATCTCCTGCAGAAATCCTTCCAGTTCATCTTTGAGGAATTCTCGGAGAACTTCGTTCCCGACACGGTCGGGGGCGATGGCGACGTGAAATATCATCTCGGCTATGAGGCGGTGCTCGACACCAGTTCGGGCCGGAATGTCGAAGTCCATCTGGCCGCGAATCCCTCGCACCTCGAGGCCGTCAACCCGGTCGTTGAAGGCAAGGCCCGCGCCCGCCAGCGCTTGCGGGGCGACGTCGAGCGCCGGCGCATCCTGCCGCTGCTCCTCCACGGCGATGCCGCGTTTGCCGGTCAGGGCACCGTCGCCGAGGTGTTGAACTACTCGCAGCTGCCCGGCTATCGCACCGGGGGCACGGTGCATCTCGTCATCAACAACCAGATTGGCTTTACCACCCTTCCGGTCGAGGCCCGCTCCAGCCGCTATTGCACGGACATCGCCAAGACGATCGAAGCGCCGATCTTCCACGTCAATGGCGACGAACCCGAGGCGGTTTGTTATGTGGCCAGCCTCGCGCTCGATTTCCGCCAGCGATTTCAGCGCGACATCGTGATCGACATGGTCTGCTACCGCCGCCACGGGCACAACGAATCGGATGAGCCCGCGTTCACCCAGCCCCTGCTTTATCGCAAGATCGCCTCGCATCCGCCGGCCTCGGCGATCCTCAGCCGAAAGCTGATCGCCGAAGGCACGATCACCGCGGCGGAATCCGAGGCCATCAAGACCGAATACACGACGATCCTGGAGGAGGCGCTCGTCCTGGCCCGCAAAAAGCTCGACCGCCAGATTGACGACGTGAAGCGCTTCGAGGGTTCCACCGCGGTTTTCCAGCACGCCAGTTTCTTCACGCCGGCCGCCACCGCCGTGTCCCCCGAATTGCTGCAAACCTGCGTGCGCGGCCTGACCCGCGTTCCGGCGAACTTCAAGCTCAACCCGAAGATCAAACGATTCCTCGAGGGGCGCACCCAGGCCTCCAAGGAAGGCGGACCCGTCGATTGGTCCTTCGGCGAGGCGCTCGCCTTCGGCACCCTGCTGCTGGAAGGCACGCCCGTGCGCCTGTCCGGGCAGGACAGCGAACGCGGCACGTTCAGTCAGCGCCACTCGGTGCTCTTCGACCTCGACACCCGCGAGCGCTACGTGCCCCTGCATAACCTTGATGCCAGGCAGGCGGAGTTTTGCGTTTACAATTCATCGCTCTCCGAGGCGGGCGTCCTCGGCTTCGACTACGGTTACAGCCTTGATTTTCCCCAGATGCTCTGCCTCTGGGAGGCGCAGTTCGGCGATTTCGCCAACGGTGCGCAGACCCTCATCGACCAGTTTATCTCCTGCTCCGAATCCAAATGGCAACGGGTGAGTGGCATCGTGCTTCTCCTGCCCCACGGGTACGAGGGCCAGGGTCCGGAACATTCCTCCGCGCGACTCGAGCGCTTCCTCCAACTGAGCGCGGAAGGCAATTGGCAGGTGTGCAATCTCACCACCCCCGCGCAATATTTCCACGCGCTGCGCCGCCAGATCCATCGTGGCTTCCGCAAACCCCTGGTCGTGATGTCCCCCAAGAGTCTGCTGCGCCATCCGCGGGCCACTTCCCGGATCGAAGAGTTCACCACCGGTCGCTTTTACGAGATCATTGACGATCCGCGCTGGACCGACGCCGCGCCCGCGGGCGCCAGCCCGCTGCCCGTTCCGGGACAAGTCGAGCGCCTGATCCTCTGCTCCGGCAAGGTCTATTACGATCTGCTGGACTACCGCGAAAAGAACCAGATAGTTGACGCGGCCATTGTGCGCGTGGAACAGATCTTTCCCCTGCACCGCAACCGGCTGGCGGAACTCGTCGACAAATACGATGGCGCCACCGTGGTCTGGTGCCAGGAGGAATCGCAGAACATGGGGGCGTGGACTCATCTCGCGCCGCAGTTGGAGCACATCTTCGGCCGCAAGGCTTTCTATGCCGGCCGTGATGCCAGCGCCTCGCCCGCCGTCGGCCACCTCTCCCGCCATCGCTACGAACAGGCCGCCTTGGTCCGCGCCGCGTTCGGGGTCTGAGATAATCTTGAAAAACGGAGGCGGGGAGCGAATCTCCCCCTCCGGAACCCGCTGATCGCTTTCCTGCCCATGCCCATCCTCGACGTCAAAATCCCCTCCCTGGGCGAATCGATCGCCAGCGGCGTGCTCGCCAAGTGGCACGTCAGAGATGGTGACCTCGTGAAAAAGGATCAGCCGCTCTTCGAGCTGGAAACGGATAAGATCACGTCTGAGGGCACGGCGGAAATCGCCGGGCGCATTGCGCTCACGGTGGCCGCCGGCAGTGAGGTCAAGATCGGCCAGCTGGTCGCCACGATCGATCCGGGCGCGCAGCCGCAGGCTTCGACCGCCCCCAGCCCCGCGGCTTCGGCTGGAACCGGTCCGGCACCCGCGGCCGATGTTGCAGTTCCTCCGTCGGTGCGCCGCCTCGCCGCCGAGACCGGCGTGAATCCCGCCGCCGTGGTCGGCACCGGCAAAGGCGGTCGTGTCACCAAGGGCGACCTGCTGGCGGCTGCGGAAACCGGAAATCGGCCACCGGAGACCGGGGACCGGAGGCCGGAGACCGGAAAGATGCCTGCAGAGCCTATCCGGTCTCCAGTATCCGCTATCCCAAATCCAACGTCTCCGGTATCCGCTTTCCCAAATCCTCCCGCTCCTCCGCCACCGGCGGAATCTGTCCGGTTTCCGGTATCCGCTATCCCAAATCGCACGACTCGCCGCAAGCTCACGCCGCTCCGGCAGCGGCTGGCCCAGCGCCTAGTGCAGGCCCAGCACGACGCGGCAATGCTCACCACCTTCAACGAGGTCGATATGACCGCGGTGCGCGACCTCCGGGCAAAACGCCCAGGAGGAGTTCATCCGGAAACACGGCGTGAAGCTCGGTTTCATGTCGTTCTTCGTCAAGGCGGTGGTCCACTGCCTTGCAGGCGGTCCCGGCCATCAACACCCAGATCGAGGGCGACACGGTCATCGAGAACCATTTCTACGACATCGGCGTCGCCGTCTCCACCGACCGCGGCCTTATGGTCCCCGTCCTCCGCGACTGCGACCGGGCGGGATTCGCCGCGATCGAGCAGGCAACTGGCCAGCGCCGCCCAGAAGGCCCGCGAGGGCAAGATTACGCTCGCCGACCTCGACGGCGGCGTCTTCACGATCACCAATGGCGGCATCTTCGGATCGCTCCTGTCGACGCCGATTCTCAACGCTCCGCAGTGTGCGATTCTCGGCATGCACGCCATCCAGGACCGTCCGGTCGCGCTCAACGGCCAGGTGGTCATCCGGCCGATGATGTATGTGGCGCTGAGCTACGACCACCGCGTTGTCGACGGTCGGGACGCGGTGACGTTCCTGGTCCGCCTGAAGCAGTCCATTGAGGACCCCTCCCGCCTCCTCCTCAGCGTGTGATGTGGCCGCTGCCGCAATCAGACGAGATCACAGAAACCCGTGGCCAATGTCATCCCAGTACCGCCAGGATGTGGAGGGCGGCGCGCCGTCGCCGCCAAAGGCCTGAGCGGCACTGACGGAGCAACGCCCTCCCTTCGAATCGCCTGCCGGAAGTTCGGGGCGCCCGACCACATTCGGCCCAACCAATC
>CAVRNM010000071.1:0-8526 GCA_963722225.1 uncultured Verrucomicrobiae bacterium | reverse complement strand
GGCCGGAGCCCCGCCGGTTGGCTTCCCGGGGCACCATTCGCCGGAGCAGTTCCACCGCCCGCCTGCGGCGGCCCAGGAGCCACGGCCAGCAGGGCAATCTTGGACTCTCTCAAAGCGAGTTTGTACGTCCGGCTCTTGTGTTCAACCGTCACCACCTCCTTGGCCGGATCAAACGCCTTGACCGTGAAATCGTGGCCGGACTCGTTCAATCGTGACCAGGTGCTCTGCTTCTTGGCCGCGTCATAGAGGCTGAACTCATATTCGCCGCCCTCCTTCACGATGCTGCGCAATTCCAGGGGGGCCGAGTCCTGTCCGGCTCCCGCCGCCACGTTGCCCGGGAGAAAAGGCGAGTTGTCGAGCAGATTGGACGTCGCCTGCAGCGGAACCGCTGCCACCGCGCCGCCGAGCAGCAGACCGATCCAGGAAAAACTTAAGGCATTTGCGGTCATCGACGGTACCGGGATTCAAGAGACGCAACACCCTTTCGTCAAGCAGCGCTCCAAGCCGTCACTCCTCCAAGAGCTCCACCTCATAGCCGTCCGGATCGGTCACAAAAGCCATCCGTCTCCCGGTGAGAAACGACTGGCGCCAGTCGGCGGGCCAGATCTGGTAGCCTTTGCGCTCAAGCTCATCGCACTTCGCGAACAAGTCGGGATAGCCGACCGCCGTATGCATCAAATCCTCTGGCACGACCAGGCGATAGCCCGGTTGATAGCAGAGTTCGAGCGCGTGCGCGCTGCCGGGAATCTGCAGGAAAGCCAGCTGGTTGCCCTGCGGCGATTTCGCAATGCGCCGCGCGCAGGCGAAACCGAGTTCGCCATACCACGCGACGGTGCGATCAAGGTCGCCGACGCGGATGCGGGTGTGAAGGAATACTGGCATGGTGATCGAACCAAGGCCGATGAAATTGACCTGACCGGCATCTTAACCACGGGTTCCGCCATCACAAGTCTTGTCTGCCCCGCCGGTTGTTTCCCTGATTGCGGGGCGGAGCGCAACCGGGCAGGGTGCCTCCATGACGCCAGCCGGACGAACCAAGGATACCGCCAGACCGGGCGGGAAACCGCGAATCAGGATTGCGGGCATCGGCGGACCGGGCCTCTCGGGCGGCAGGGCGGTATTTGCGATCCTCGGCCTGATGCTCGCGATCGGCGTGGCGGACTATTTCACCGGTTTCGAGGCGTCATTCCTGGTCTTCTACTTCCTGCCCGTGGCGCTGGCCGTGACCGCGTTTGGCTGGCAGAGCGGCGCCCTGACGGCCCTCGCCAGTGTGACAGTCTGGCTGGCGGGCGACTTCGCCGCCGGCGCCCATTACGCCAATCGGCTCGTGCCATGGTGGAACGCCACAATCGCGCTCGGCACCTACCTGGTGCTCATCGCCCTGCTGGCGCGGCTGCTCGCGACGCAGCGGGAGATGGAAGAGCGCATCCGCCAGCGCACCGTGGCACTGACCGATGAGATCGCCGAACGCGAACGGCTGGAGAAAGTCATCCTCGAGATCAGCGAGCGCGAGCGCCGCAATCTGGGCCACGACCTCCACGATGGCCTCGGCCAGCACCTCACCGGCACATCGCTGACCGGACAGGTCCTCGTCGAGAAACTGCAGGCGCGGGACGCGGACGAGGCCGCCGACGCGAAAAGGCTCGTCGCGCTAATTGAGGATGCGATCGAGCAGACCCGCCGGCTGGCAAAGGGTCTCGTCCTCGCGGAGATCGAGCGCGACGGCCTGCCGGCCGCGCTGCAGGAGTTGGCCCTCGCCAGCACGGAGCCATCCCGCGTGACCTGCGAATTCCGATGCGCCGGCGTCCGGCCCCTCGACGAAAGCACCACCGTCCACCTCTATCGCATCGCCCAGGAAGCGGTGAGCAATGCCCTCCGCCACGGCAAGGCCCAGCGCATCGAAATCGCGCTCGCCGCCACCGACCGCGGATTGACGCTCACCGTTTGGGACAACGGCACGGGTCTGCCTCCGCCCGCGGCGCGCGGGCACGGCCTCGGCTTGCGCATCATGGCCCACCGCGCGACGATCGTAGGGGCCGGCTTTGCCATCGAAACGCCCCCCGACGGCGGCACGCTTGTGACCTGCCGCCTGCCGCTCCCCGCGCCCGCATCATGAATTCCACCGTCCCACCGTCCCCGCCATCGGATCGCCGCCGGGTTTTCGTCGTCGACGACCATCCGCTCGTGCGCGAGTCGCTCGCTGCGCTGATTGGGCGGCAGCCCGATCTGTGCGTCTGCGGCCAGGCGGAAAAGAGCGGGGAGGCGTTCCAGGCGGTCTCCCGTCTGCAACCCAATGTGGTCGTGGTCGATCTTTCGTTGCAGGGCGAATCCGGCCTGGAGCTCATCAAACAGCTGCAAAACCTTCCCGAACCGCCGCGCGTGCTGGTGCTGTCGATGCACGACGAGATGCTTTACGGTGAGCGGGCGCTGCGGGCCGGGGCGCTCGGCTATGTGATGAAGCGCGCGACGACCGGGAAGGTGATCGAGGGCATCCGCCAGGTGCTGCAGGGACGGCTGTTCATCAGCGAAGCCCTGGCCGCGCGGATAGCGCAGCGGTTCGTTGGCAAAGGTGGCACCGCGGGCGAGTCGCCGCTCGCCCGGTTGAGCGATCGCGAAATCGAGGTATTCCAGCTGCTGGGCCAGGGGGTGGAAACGCGGACCATCGCGGAAGGCCTGCATCTCAGTCCGAAAACCGTGCAGGTGTACTGCGGCCGGATCAAAGAGAAGCTCGGCCTCGAAAGTTTTACCGCGCTGATCAGCGAAGCGGTGCGGTGGAATGAAAACGAAAATCGCGCCGGCTGACCTCGTTGCTGTAATACCTCCCCTTACACGAGAATCAGGCGCGCGCTCAACGACGCCGCGCCGGTTGGTGTGTTAAGCTGGCGGATGCGAAAGTGCTTGCGTAACTCGTTCCGGCGACTGGCCGTCGCCCGGGCTGCTCAGGTGCTGGGGTTGACGGCCGGCTGGTGCTGCGCGCTGACACCGGGGTTTGCCACCGGCGAGGCAAACGGGAATTCCTCTGCCGCGCCGCTGACGCTCGCCGGGGCGCAGCAGCTCGCCTTCACCCGCAATGCCGACTGGCGCGTCGCCCAAACCCAGGTCGAGGGCGCCCTCGCCCAGCTCAAGGCCGCCCGCGAGTTTCCCAACCCCACCCTCGGCCTCTCCACCGGCAAGATCAACACCGACGGCCGCTCGAACGCCACCGCCCTGGGCAACGGTCTGCTCGACCGCAGCTACGACTCCGTCGTGTCGCTCAGCCAGTTGTTCGAGCTCGGTGGCAAACGCCGCCTGCGCCGCGCCTCCGCCGACGCGGGCGTGCATGCCGCCGAGGCGTTGCGCGACGACGCACGCCGTTTGCTGCTCCAGTCCGTGGTTCAGACCTACGTGGCGGCGCTCACGGCGCGCGAGCAGGTCGCCATCTTGACCCAATCGGCAGTGTCGCTGCGACGCGAGGCCGACATCGCGGGGCACCGCCTGACCGCCGGCGACATCTCGGCCTCCGACCAGGCGCAGATCGAGATCGCCGCGGATCAGCTCGAACTCAATGCCGACGCCGCCCGCGCCACCGCGAAGACCGCCGTTGTGGCGCTCGAAACCCTGCTCGGCGAGCCGCATCCCGACGGGACCACGGCGCTGGCCGACCCACTCGACCAGCTCGCGCAGACATCGGCGCTCGATGCGGAAGCGCCACCGGGCGTGCGGCCGGATGTCGTCGCGGCGGAAGCCGCCGTCACCCGGGCTGAAGCTGACCTGAGATTCCAGAAACGCGTCAACGTGCCCGATGTTACCGTGTCCGTCGAATTCGAGCGTCAGCCGCCCGACCAACCCAACACCGCCGGCCTGGCCCTGTCGGTGCCGTTCCCGCTCTGGAACCATAATACGGGGGGGATCCTCGGCGCGCGGGCGGCGCTCGACCAGGCCGAGGCCCAGCTCGACAAGGCGCGCGTGCAGGCCGCTGCCGATGTGGCCGCGGCGCGCATTGCCTTCCGCGAAGCCACCGACCGGGCGCGTCGCTTCCACGAAACGCTCCGCCCCAAGTCGGCCCGCATCGCCCAGACCGTGACCTTCGCCTATGAAAAGGGCGGCTCATCCCTCCTCGAACTCCTCGCCGCGCAACGCGATGACAACGACATCCGCCTGGGCACGGTCCAGGCGGAGGCCGACACCGCCTCCACCGCGGCCGCCCTCGCCGCCGCGCTCGGCCACCTGGCCACCACGGCCGCCGCTCCGTCGCAACCCTGAACCACTTCCCGCCATGGTCCCACGCCTCACTTTGCTCCGAAACTCTTTCGTCGCGGCCGCCCTGGCCGGCGCCGTGCTCGCCGTCACCGGTTGCGACCGGGCGACCGGCGCCACCGAGGCGCCCGCCGCCACCATCAGCGGCGACCAGATCGCCTTCCCCCTGACGGCGCCGCAGCTGTCGTCGTTGGTCGTGACTGCCGCCACCGCCCGGTCCGCCTCCGTCCTCCGGCTGACCGGCCACCTCGTCTGGGACGAAGACAGAACCGTCCGCATTTATACGCCGGTGGGCGGCCGGGTGCGCTCGGCCAACGTCGACGTCGGCGACACCGTGGCCCCGGGGGCCGTTCTCGCCGTGCTCGATTCGCCCGATTTCGGCCAGGCTCAGGCCGACGCCCGCAAAGCCGCCGCCGACCTGGAGCTGGCCGAGCGCACGCTTGCGCGACTGCGCGAACTCTTCGAGCACGGCGCCGCCGCCCGCAAGGACCTTGACGCCGCCGAAAACGCCGCCACCGACGCGCAGGCCGAGCGCGACCGCGCGCTCGCCAAGCTCGCGCTCTACGGCTCCCCCGCCGCCGGCTCAGGCGATCAGATCTTCTCGCTCCGGGCGCCGCTCGGCGGCGTGGTTGTCGACAAAAACATCAATCCCGGCCAGGAACTGCGCCCCGACCTCATGCTGGCCAACGCCGCGCCGCTGTTGGCGCCGCAGTTTGTCGTGTCCGATCCCCGCCGGCTGTGGATGTTGCTCGATGTCGCTGAAACCGACCTCGCGGCGCTCCATCCCGGCCAGGAATTGCGCGTGCTGAGCCGCGCCTATCCGGGCGCCGTTTTCCCGGGCCGGCTTGACCTGGTGGGCAATGCCCTCGATCCGGCGACCCGCACGGTCAAGGCGCGCGGTTCGGTGGAAAATGGCGACGGGCGGCTCAAGGCCGAGATGTATGTCACGGTCGAGATCGTCGGCGAGGTGCAGGCGGGCGCGGACATCCCCTCCGAGGCGGTCTTCCTGAAGGACAACAAATCCTACGTCTACCTCGAACGGGGGCCCGGCCGGTTTGAGCGTCGCGAGGTGCGGCTGGGGGCCGAGACCGACGGACGCATCGCCGTCCTCGCCGGGCTCCCCGCCGGCCAGCGGGTCGTCACGGAGGGTTGTCTGCTGCTGCAATCGATGATGGATGCGGGAGGACAGCCGTGATCGCGATGGTGATTTCTTATGTGCTGCGGCGCCGTGCCCTGGTCGTCGCGCTGCTGCTGGTCTTCGTGATTGTCGGAGTCTTCTCCTACCAGCGCCTGCCGGTCGAGGCGTTCCCCGACGTCTCCAACGTCTCGGTGCAGGTGATCACCCTGTTCCCCGGGCACGCCGCCGAGGAGGTGGAGCGCCTGGTTACGATTCCGATCGAGAACCAGATGAACAGCGTGCCGAAACTGGTGGCGTTGCGCTCCATCAGCCTGTTCGGCCTGTCGCAGATCACGCTGGTCTTCGAGGACGGCGCGGACCCGGACTACGTGCGCAACCAGGTGAACCAATACCTCGGTGTCGTGGCACTGCCCCCGGGCGCCAATGCCAGCCTCTCGCCCAATGCCACGCCCATCGGCGAGATCTACCGGTACACGCTGCAGGCTCCGCCCGGCTTTCCGGGAGTCGAGCTCAAGGCCCTCGAGGACTGGGTGGTGGAACGGAAGCTGCGCACCGTGCCGGGCGTCGTCGACGTCGTCGGCTTCGGCGGACCGACCAAGCAGTACCAGGTGCTGGTCGATCCCGCCCGGCTCAAGGCGTACAATCTGACGCTGGCCCAGGTCTTCACCGCGCTGGCCAACGGCAACCGCAATGCCGGCGGCTCCTATGTCGAACACGGTTCCGAGATGTACGTGGTGCGCGGGCTCGGCTACGTGCGCACCACCGACGACATCGGCGCCATCGCGGTCGATACGCGCGGCGGCACGCCCGTCCGCATCCGCGACATTGGCACGGTGACCATCGGCAACGCCGTGCGCCTCGGACGCGTGGGCATCCTGTTCAAGGGGCCGCGCGGCGCCGTCGACGACCGGGACGACGCGGTGCAGGGCATCGTGATCATGCGCCGCGGCGAGAACCCGAACGTCGTCCTCGAAAAGGTCCACGCCACCGTCGCGGAGATCAACGCCAAGTACCTGCCGGCCGGCGTCCGGATGGTGCCGCACTACGACCGCACCGAACTCATGGACCGCACGCTGCACACCGTCCGCACCAACACGATCGAGGGCATCGCCCTGGTGGTCGGCGTGCTCGTCCTGTTCCTCGGCCTGGGCAACCTGCGCTCCGCCCTGGTCGTCGCGGTGGCGGTGCCGGTTTCGCTGCTCGGAGCCTTCACCCTGCTGGATTTGAGCGGCATCCCGGCCAACCTGATCTCGATGGGCGCGATCGACTTCGGCATCATCGTCGACTCCTCGGTCGTCGTCATCGAAAACCTCATCCGGATCCTGCACGAACGGAAGGACCGCACCGCCTCGCTCGGGACGGCGATCATCGAGTCGGTGACGCAGATGGGACGGCCGATCCTGTTTTCCAAGGCCATCCTGCTGACGGCGTTCATTCCGCTTTACACCATGCAGCGCGTCGAGGGCCGCATCTTCCGGCCGATGGCGTTGACCCTGACCTTCGCCCTCATCGCGGGCACGCTGTTCGCAGTTTTCGCGGTGCCGGCGCTGGCCAGCTTCGCCCTCAGCCGGGGCGTCCAGGAGAAGCGGTCCTGGATTGTGCGCCAGCTCGTGGGCCTCTATCTGCCGGCCCTCGATTTCGCGCAGCGGTCCCGCCGGCTGGTCTACGCCGTGGCGCTGGCGCTCGTCGTCGCCGGCGGGGCCACGTTCTGCTTTATCGGCAGCGAGTTCTTGCCCAAGCTTGACGAAGGCGCGCTCTGGGTCCGCATCTTCATGCCGCGATCGATCGCTCCCACCGAGGCGGCGAAGATCACGGCCGACGTCCGGCGGCGGCTGGCCTCGTTCTCCGAGGCGACCAACGTCCTCAGTCAGCTCGGCCGCCCCGACGACGGCACGGATATCAACGGCTTTGACGTGGCTGAGTTCAACGTGAACCTCCGGCCGCGCGCCGAATGGACCACCGCCCGCGACCGGGAGGGTCTGGTGGCGGCGATGGGCCGGAACCTCGCCGAGATCCCGGGCGTGGATTCGCAGTTCAGCCAGTACATCGAGGACAACGTCAACGAGGCCGTCTCCGGAATCAAGAGCGAGCTGGCCATCAAACTTTACGGCGAGGATCCGGACACGCTGCAGCACCTGGCCGACCAGATCGCCGGCATCATCGCGAAGGTGCCGGCCGCCGAGGACGTCGGCACCGACCAGCTGCTTGGCCAGCCGCAGATCCAGATCACCATCGACCGCACCGCGATCGCCCGTTACGGCCTGAGCGTTTCCGATGTGCAGTCGATCGTGGAGACGGCGATGGGAGGCGCGGTGGCGTCGCAGGTGCTGGAGGGCGAGCGAACCTTCGATCTCGTGGTGAAGTTGTCGCCGCGCGCGGTGTCCGACGTGGAGTCGATTCGCAACATCCCGGTCTTCGGCGCCAATGGCGAACGTCTCACGCTGGGCGCGCTCACGGCGGTCGACGTGCGGACCGGCCTAGGCCTGTTGATGCGCGAGGACAACGAACGCCGGATCGCCATCAAGCTCTCCGTGCGCGGCCGGTCGCTCGGCGATGTCGTGGCGGAAGCCGAGCGCAAGGTGGCCGCGGCCGTGTCGATGCCGAAGGGATACCGCCTCGAATGGACCGGCTCCTTCGAAAACGAACAGCGGGCCGTCCGGCGCCTGGCGGTCATCGTGCCGGTGACCTTGCTGCTCATCTTCTTCCTGCTTTTCACCACCTTCGACTCCGGAAAGCTGGCGGCGCTGATCCTGGTCAACGTCCTCTACGCCGCCGCGGGCGGCGTGCTCGCGCTGCCGCTGTCGGAGCTGAACCTGTCGGTGGCCGCGCTGGTCGGCTTTGTGGCGCTGTTCGGCATCTCGATCCAGAACCGCGTCATCCTCGTGGCGCGCATCCGCGAATTGCGGGGCCTCGGCCGCAACCTGGCGGACGCCATCCGGGAAGGCGCCGTGTCGCGCATCCGGCCGATGGTGATGACCGCCCTGATGGCCATGCTCGGTCTGCTGCCCGCGGCCCTCTCGCACGGCGTGGGCGCGGAGACGGCCCGGCCGTTTGCCGTGGTCATCATCGGCGGACTCATCGCCGACACGCTGCTGACGATCTTCCTCGTGCCGCTGCTCTACCCGTATTTCGAAGACGAAGAGCAATACATC
>CAVRNM010000070.1:0-7045 GCA_963722225.1 uncultured Verrucomicrobiae bacterium | reverse complement strand
GTTCTCCAACCATGCCCTGGCGGGCCTGGGGGTTCGGCGGTGCGACAACCTGCCTGCTGGCCTACCTCATCGAGTATTTTCCCGCGCACATGGGGATGCAAGTGCGGGTCAACCATCCGCTGTACGGGCTCGCCTGGCTGGGGGCGGGCGAACTGGTCTCGCAGCTAACCTCGTGGACCGGGCAAGAGAAACCCTGGGGAAACCGCCGCAACGTGATTCTGGCCGTGCTGGCTGCCGCCGCCGTGTTGGCGCTGCCCGTCGCCCTGGCGGTGAGCGGAACCCGGGCCTTCCTGGCGGGCGACCTGCTTGCCTCCCGGCTCACCAACCTGCCTGACGGCGTGGTGGCAGACGACCTGGCGGCATGGATCACCCGGGATGGCCTCACCGGCGCCGTCGGAGCAACGTGCCTTCCCCTGTTATTGCTTGGCCCGGTCGGATGGCTGCTCGTCCGGCGCGAGACGTGCTCCGGGCGGCGTGCCGCGCTCGCGCTGGCGCTGGGTCCCGTCGTGGTCACGCTCGCGCTCGCATTTTTCAAGCTTCGCTGGTGGAATATGTTCGATGGTACGCTGCTGGTGCTCGTGGTGGCGGCGACGGAAGCCAGTTCTCGCCGCCAGCGCTGGCTCTGGTCGGGAGTCGTCGGATTGGTTCTCGGGAGCGGCTTGGTTCAGCTCCTTCCGCCGGCGGAGAACCACGATCAGAATCGGTTCACCCGGTCCGAGGTCGAGGGGCTCTATGAGCGTGCCCTGGCCCATTGGATCGCGGATCATGCCGGACCCGAAGGAGCCGTGGTGCTGGTACCTCCCTATCGCACGGCCAGCTTCAACTTTTATGGCGGCCTGCGCGGACTGGGGACGCAGAACTGGGAGAATCTGGAGGGGCTTCTTGCCACCATGCGGATCGCCAGCGCAACCCGGTCGGACGAGGTGCTGGCATTGGTCAATCAACGTGGCATCACGCACCTCGTCATCCCCTCGTGGGACCCCGATCTGGAGAATCTGGCGCGGGTGGCCCTGAAACACCCGGAGGATTCGTTCATCTTCATGCTGCGCAACCGGGTGCTGTTTAACTGGCTGCGGGCGTTGCCCTACCAGCTGCCGTCGGTCGTCGGGTTTGAGGGACAATCGGTGACCATCTTAGAAGTCACGGACGAGACCGATTGGGCGACGGCCGCCTGCCGCATCGCAGAGTATTTCGTCGAGATGCAACAGCTCGACTCCGCGACGCGCGCGATTCAGGCGCTGCGGCGTTATCCGGCGAACCTCGGGGCCCTGGTGGCCATCGCGCAGGTCGAGAAGGCGGGCGGTGATGCCGCGGGCTTCACCAAGGATTTCAACGCCCTGGTGTTGAATCTTTCCACCGGATCCGATCGCGCTCTGCCCTGGGATCGCCGCGTCAGCCTGGCGGTCGTGCTGGCCTTGGGCGGGCGGAAGGATCTCGCGCGCGAGCAGGTGCGTCGCTGTCTGGCGGAGATCGACGCCCCCCGGATTCGCAAGCTCACGACCGGTTCGCTGTTCCATCTGCTGGTGCTGTGCAAAGCGTGCGACCTGAAGATTCCCGACCAGAGATTGCAGGAACTTGCCGTGAAACTGCTGCCCGCCGAACTGCGCGATCGCCTCTAGCCCGGAGGTCAGGGAAGACTGTTTTCCGGATAAATCCCGATCTGATGGTTGCGCACCTTGGGCCGCAATGTTCGGCCAGATCCGCTGGAGACAGTCAGGTCGTCCGTTGCAGGGGCATGTGGCAGTCGACACAGCGGCGGTCGATCCGATGTCCCAGTTTGGAAAACACGCCGCAGTTCTCGACCTGATGACAGGTGAGGCAGCGGGCCGCAAATGCCCCCGGGTCGCGCTGGGGAGTGTGGACGTCATGGCAGGTCGTGCAGGTCATCGCAGGACTGGACTTGAAACAGCGGCTTTTCGTCAGACGCAGCCACTGGCCGCCATGTACTTCCAGGTGGGCGTCCGGCTCCGGTGGGGGAATGCTCAGGTAGTGGCTCAGCACGTCGCCGGCAGTGAACGACAAGGGAGGGGTGAATGACTCTCCAACGCCGGCATGACAGAGAGCGCAGATGTCAAGCTGCCGGTCCCGGGAAAGCTTGGCCGGGTTGATGATGGCCGTTGCGGCCGGCGATCGCGGAGGCGGTTTGGTGCGAAACAGCGCCGCGTGCTCGCCGCCGGGACCATGGCACTTCTCGCACGATATCCCCAACACCAGACTGGTCTTGTCGTATCGATTGACCGGAGGGACCAGCGATTGAAATGAACTGGTGTGACATTCGAGACACCTTGGGTTGACAGGTCTGTCAAAATTGGCCGTCCCGTCAGCGTACCCCGGACTGTTCACCCATTCCCCCAGCTCGGTCCAGTAAGACACGGGGAGTTGAAACAGCTTGTCGTCATCCCAATACAAATAGGTTTGGCCCTTCCGCCCGGAGCCGATGACTACGTCGATCCGTTCCGTGCGACTCATGACCTGGGAGGGCGAGGTTCTGACCACGGCTTTCTGGAAAAAATCCGTTTCGTTGGCCTCCATCACAAAATGCAGATCGGGATTCGCTGTTCTGAGGGTGTTGGCGCCCAGACTGAATTCGCCCTTGATCGACTCCTTGGACGGGAGGCTCGACGTGAGGGCGTGGCCCGTCCGGTGATAGTTGATGGCCTGGCCTTGATGGCAGGAGTTGCACGCCTCGTCTCCAACGTAGGCCGCTTCCGCCGCCGGTTTCTTCTCCGGCAAAGAAACCGAGACCGTTGGAGATTGAGCCGGGACGTCCTGCGCAGCAGCCCGGTGGGCGCTCGCGAGTGCCACGATCAGGGCGCCTAGAATCCGGCCAGCCAGCCGTGAGCCCGAGCCCCGGGGATTCCGCATCACCGGCGAGAGGGACAGCACGTCAGCGGGAGGCATCGCGGTTCTCTACGGACGGGATGTTCGCCGTTCAACTCTCAATTACGACAGCCATGGGGTATGGACCACGGGGCGGCCGTGGATTTCGCCGAGGTCCAGAACAGGACGCCCGCGACCAGTCACCCTGCTCCGGCTGGCCCGGCGAGCCAACGTTGGCTCTCTGCGCCTTGATCAGGGAAGCCGCCGCGCCGAGCACGCTGCCGGCAATTGGTGACGTGGAAATCCCGCCCCAGCAATCGGCCTGGCCCGACGAGTCCGGGGCGGCGGCTCTTTGCAGTTGAGGCAGGCTTGAATATCGGCAATGACTCGCCTGATGTGATGGCTGTGGGTTTTTCTTGTCCTTGCGGTTTTCACCGTGGGCAGCGCGACCGCCGGCGGCGGCGGCGCGGTTCGCCAGGTGTTGCTCGATGAGGCCGGCGTCGTGCGCTGGACGGACACGAAGGAGGAGGTCGCGCTCTTCGGCACGAACTTCGGCATGATGTCGGGGCACACTTTTTACACCACCGGCCTTTATACGACCGACCGCAAGACGGCGATCGACCAGGACTTCGCGCATTTCGCCCGGATGGGCTGGGACGGCGTGCGGCTGGCGCTCTGGGGCGATTGGGAGAATTGCGACAAGGCAGGCAACCTCATCGCCAACGAGCATCTCGACCTTCTCGACTACGCGATCGCGCGCGGTCGTGAGCGGGGCGTGTATTTCCTGTTCACGCCGATGCACACGTACCCGCCGGAATCGCGGGCCGGACAGCGCGAGGCGCTGCCGGGTTTTGCGCGGTATTATCCCAAGAAGGAGCTCGGGACCAACCCGGCGGCGATTGCGGCGCAGTGCAATTTTCTCCGGGGCAGATTCTCGCCCACGTGAACCCCTACACGGAGGTCGCGCTCAAGGACTGAGCCGTCCATCCTCTTCATCGAGCCAATCAACGAGCCCATCCACCATCCCGAGGATTTCGCCCGGGTCGGTCGCTTACATCAACGCGCTCGCGGACGCCGTGCGCGGCACCGGATGCAACAAACTGCTCTTTTTCAATTACACGCAGGACGTGACCATGGCGCCGGCGCTGCGGGCTTCGAAGATCCAGGGGGTGACGGCGGCGTGGTACCCGACCAGCCTCGGGTTCCAGCACAATCTGCGCGGCAATTACCTGCGCACCGTCGACGATTACACGCCCTTGCGCGACGCCGCGCTCGCGCAGATGCCGCGCCTTGTCTACGAGTTCGACACCGCCGCATTGATCGATCCCTACATGTATCCGGCGATGGCGAGAGCCTTTCGCGGCGTGGGGGTGCAATTCATGTCCATGTTCATGTATGACCCGCTGGTCTCCGCCCAGACCAACTTCAACTGGCCGGCGCACAACCTGAACCTGGTCTACACGCCGGCCAAGGCTCTGAGCGCGATCATTGCCGCGGAGGCCATGCGCCGGCTGCCACGGGGCAGGAGTTACGGCGGCTATCCGGAGAACACCCGGTTCGGGCCTTTCCGCGTGAGCTATGAGGAGAACCTCAGCGAGCTGAACGACGCCGATGCTTTCATGTACGCGAACGATACGACGACCGTGCCATGCAACCTGCCGGCGCTGCGCCGGATCGTCGGGCACGGCTCGTCTCCCGTCGTCGCCTACGAAGGCGAAGGCAGCTACTTCCTTGAGCGGGTGAGGGACGGCGTGTGGCGGCTCGAGGTTTATCCCGACTCCGTGATGGTCAGCGATCCGTTCACCCGGCCGGCCGTCGATGAGATAAAATGGCGGCTGCTGGACCGCGCGTGGCCGATGACCATCCTGCTGCCGGAACTCGGCCGGCGTTTTCAGGTGCGCGCCGTCAATGCGGGCAACGACCGGGCGACCTCCGCCGCGGACGGAACATTCAGCGTCTCGCCGGGCGTATACGTGTTGGGCCGGGAGGGACCGATGGAGGCCACCGCCCTGCCGGAACGTCTCGGGCGGGTTGGTTTTGCCGAATTCGTCCGGCCCGTCGCGCCGGACCTGCCGCCCCAAATCGTGCTCGACGCGCCAAAACAACGGCTCGCCGGGCGGCCGATCGAGATCGCGGCCAGCATCGTCGGACCGGTGGCGCCGAAGTCCGTCTGGCTGAAAACCCGGCCGGCGGACGCGCCGGGAGTCGACGCCTGCCCGATGGAGCGAAAGCGCGGCTACCGGTTTGGCGCCACCTTGCAGGGCGATAGCGTGCGCGAGGGCACGTTGGAATATGCCATCGAGGCCCGGTTTGACAGCGAGACGGTGCGGTATCCCGCGGGCCACGGGTTCGCCTCGGTGGCCATCGCCGGCCCCACGGAGCCGCTCGTATTGTTCGATCCGGCGACCGATGCCGAGCGGTGGTCGTTCACGCGGGTGAATGATTCCGTGCGGCAGCCCCAGATGGAAATCATCGCCGGCCCAGCCGCCGGCGAAACGGCGATGCGGCTTTATCTCCCGTTGCCGTATGATCCCGCGTTCAAGGACTACACGATGTCCGCCGTCATCGAGGACCGGATTGCCTCGCGCCGGCCCGCCTTGGCGAACGCCCGCGCGGTGCGGTTCTTTGCCCGCGGCGGCCCTGACCGCAAGGAAGCATGGATCACGCTGGTGGAGCAGGACGGCACGGGATGGTCGGCTCAGCTGCCACTGACGGCAGATTGGCGCGAACTGACAATCCCGCTGCGCGACCTGAAGGCCGGGCCCAGCCTCAAGTTGCCGCATCCCTATCCTGAGATGTGGTGGGACTATTGGTGCGCCCCGGCCAACGCCCGTGGCGGTCCCGCTGACCGCGTGCATCCGGACCGCCTTGAGCGCATCCAGATTTCGCACCGGCAGGCGGGCAGCTCGCCTGCGACGAAGCAAAGCCCTTGGATCGAAGTCCGCCAGGTGGAGCTGCTCTTCGAATAATCCCGCCTGAGCAGCGCCGCGCGGCGACCGGTGCTGCGGCCCCCGGACGCCCTGGCGGGCCTTCGCCCTACTCCAGCCAGATGCGTTCGATCTGCACGCCGTGCGGGGCGGCGCATTCGGCCGCCGGGATTCCAGGACCGATTGACACGAGCACGCCTTCGAGACGCATCAGATCCAGCGGAATCCTGGCACTCACCGAGGACCAGAAATGAATGAAGACCGGGTAGCCGTGGGGAATGTTCGGTGCCCGAACCTGATGCAGCTCGCTCACCGGAATGGCATAGGTCCCATGCTGCGGCCGGAGCGTCACCACGCCGCCGTAGGCAATGCCGTCCGCCGTCACGAGCGCCACCTGGAGCGGGCACGGTTGGTCCGTGGCCGATCGGCCAAACAGCACCACCTTCGTCGCCGCTCCGAGATCCCAGGCTCTTCCGAGGATCTTGTCCTTGCAGAAGAAGCGGAAGGAATGGTCGTGCTCGCCGACAGCCAGGTCATCGGCGATCACCTCCATGGCGCTGGTGCCCGGCCGGTCCGATGGGACCAGGTCATACCTCACGTCGCGATGGTCGGATGTCGTCTGGCGGAAATCGGCGGCAGCGTCGAACAGCAGGATCGGCGCTCCCGCCGGCACGATGCGAGTCTGCCATGGCTCACCAAAAAAATCCCAGTCGGTCGGGAACGTCCGGATGCCGGAGGGAAACGTCGTGTAGCCGTCCGGACCCACCACCGCGATGTGGTAGCGCAGGGTGCCAGTGCGGACCTGGTCGCCCGGGATCTCCGCGGCATACTCGAAACCCGAGAGCCGCTTCATGGGATAGACCCTGGCCCCCCCCGTGCTCTCTTCCCCGACGCCTGGCGTGTTGCCGCCGCCGGGCTGCACATGTTGCCCTGGCGCGAGGTGCTCGCCTGGCGTCACCCGCGCTGGCGGCAGATAGGCGACCAGTTCCACTTCGCGCGCGCTCGGCGCCGTGGCAACGGTCGCGGTCACGCGGAGGACCCGGCCCGCCGTCGCCTCCCCCGCCGGCCGGTGCAGGACATACGTCCGGTCGAGTGATGCCTCCGGCGCCACGAACTCCCGCAAGGCGATGTGGCGCCACTTGTCGGTACGGCTCCAATGCGTCGTGATTCCGGCGCGGGTCAGGAGGTAGACGCCGGGCCTGACCTCCAGGGTCGTGCCGGCGGCGCGTCCTTGGAAGCTATTCCCGTCATTCAAACCGACCGCTGAGAAACCCACGCCCAGATCGGGCAGTTCGATC
>CAVRNM010000069.1:0-49719 GCA_963722225.1 uncultured Verrucomicrobiae bacterium | reverse complement strand
TATGTCTGGGTGCCGCTTCGTTCGACGTATTGCTGGCGGGCGATCTCGGTATTACTGCAACCCGTGGCCGCGAGCAGAATCATCCGGGCGCGGCTCACCTCCCGAGCCGGGGCGTTCCGCTTGCGAGTCAAAGCCTCCAAGTGGGCACGCTCCTCTTCCGTCACTGTCACCGGCGTCACTGCTCGTCCGTTTCGTTTCATGCTCCAAGCTGACCGCCGACCCAGGGAAAGTCCAGATATTTATGACAGGAACTTGTGTTACACTACACTAGAGGCTGTCCGAAAAGTCCGGCAAGAACCGTAGGGGCGCAGGCTTGCCCGTTCGACAAGCTCAGGGTCCCGAGCTGGTCGAGGGACTGCGCCCATTCCCGAAGGGCGCGACAAGTTCGCGCCCCTACGGATGCGCGCAAAATCGAGGATCAACCGACTTTTCGGACAGCCTCTAGTCCGGCGGGAACCCGGTCGCTCGGACGGGATTCATGCGAGGCGTGAGTTTGGTTGCATGATCCCGGCCCAGTGCCCCGGGGGAACAATTCGAGGCCTTTCCTCCGATCAGATCCCCGGACCTACCTTCGTCGCAATGCCCGGCGGGCGAACGCGAGCAGGCTGAGCAGGCCGTAGAACCAAACGCTGGGGGCGCCGCCGCCACCGCCGCCGCCGCCAGACGATCCGCCGCCGCCACCGCCGCCGCCAGAGGAATTGACCGTCAACATCGCCACGCTGCTGGTCACCGAGCCTGCGCTGTTCGTGACAATGACCGTATAATTGCCGGCATTGCTCGATTGCACGCTGGTGAGGCTGAGCGAGCTGCTGGTGGCGCCGCTGATCGGCGCGCCATCGAAATCCCACTGGTAGGTCGGCGCGGGTGCGCCCGTGGCCGCGACGGAGAACATGACGTTTGATCCGGCCGTGGTCGTCTGGCTCTGCGGCTGCGTCGTGATAGCCGGAGCTGCCGGGCTGACCGCGAGCCGGATGGTATCGTTGCTCGTGTCCGCGACATACACGTTGCCGGAGGTGTCCACTGCGACCCCGGTTGGGAAATTGAAGCGCGCGGCCGTGCCCACCCCATCGGCGCTGCCGCTGAATCCAGCCAGACCGGCCAGCGTGCTGACGGCTCCCGTGGGTGCTATCTCCCGCAGGGTGTGATTGTCCGTGTCGGCGATGTAGAGATTGCCCGTGGCATCGACCGCGACGCCGGACGGATAATGGAACTCGGCCAGGTTGTTGGCGCCGTCGGTGCTTCCGGCCATCCCTGCCAGTCCCGCCACGGTGGTAACTGCGCCGCTCGTTGTGGCGATCTTGCGAATGGCGTTATTGTTGGTGTCGGCCACGAAGAGATCGCTGGAGGCGTCCAGGGCCAATCCCTGGGGCCCATGGAACCGGGCGCCGGTGCCGGTGCCATCAATAAAACCGCCCGCCCCCGCGACGCCTGCGACCGTCGTGACCGCGCCCGCCGGAGTGACCATTCGAATGGTGTCGTTCAGCGTGTCGGCGACATAGAGGTTTCCCGCCGCGTCCGCGACGATGCCGGAGGGGCCGTCGAAACTGGCCGCGGTGCCAGTGCCGTCGCTGCTGCCGCTGGCCCCGGCCACGCCGGCGAGGGTGGAAACCGCGCCGGCCGGGGTCACCTTCCGGATCTCATCGTTGTCGGTATCGGCCACATAGACATTGCCTGCGCTGTCCACCGCCACACCCGCGGGATGATTGAAGCTGGCGCTGCCGGTGCCGTCGTTGCTGCCGCTGACTCCGGCCTGGCCGGCAAAAGTGGTCACCAGGCCAGCGGGCGTGACCTTTCGCACCGTGTGGTTGCTGGTATCGGCGACATAAATGTTGCCCGAGGCGTCGGTGGCGACATCCGACGGAACGGCGAATCGGGCGCTGGAGCCGGAGCCATCGGCACTGCCGTTCATTCCCGCCAGCCCGGCCAGCGTGACGACGGCGAGCGGATTATCGACGACCAGGGCTGCCGGCGAGCTGGTGACCGAACCTGCAGAGTTGGCAACCACGCAGCGGAACCAATCGCCATTCATGGCCGCACTAACCGAATTCACGGTCAACGTGGCCGTGCTGGAGCCGCTGTAGATGGTGCCGTCGTTCAGATTCGTCCAGGTCGCGCCGCCATCCGTGCTGACCTGCCACTGGAAGCTGGGGCTGGATGAATTCCCAACTGCCACGGTGAAACTGGCATTGCCACCGCTGTTCACGGTCTGCGCGGAGGGCTGGGTCGTAATGGAGGGAGGCGCAATCGCCGGCAGGACGATCCGGCGAACCGTGCAATTCGGCTGATCGGCCACGTACACAATGCCGGACGGGTCGATCGTCACGTCGGCTGGTCCCCCGAACATGGCCGCAGTCGTCAGGCCGTCGACACTCCCGAATTGACCCGCCTGGCCGGCGACCGTCGTGACAACGCCGGCTGCGGTGACCTCGCGGATGGTCGCATTGCCCTCGTCAGCGACGAAAACATTGCCGAGGCTGTCCACGCCGACGCCAGTCGGAGTGTTGAAGCGGGCGGAAGAGCCCGTCCCATCCGAACTGCCTGAACTGCCAAACGCGGATCCCGCCAGGGTTGTGACGACGCCGGCGGACGTGATCTTGCGGACCGCATTGTTGCCGCCGTCGCCCACATACAGGTTGCCGGAAGCATCCACGGCAATTCCGAGCGGATCGTTGAACTGCGCGCCCGTGCCGGTCCCGTTGGCGAATCCGGCGATTCCGGCTTCACCGGCGAAGGTCGTAACCACGCCCGCCGGGGTCACCTCCCTGATGGTGTCTCCCTGCCCGTCGGCGACCCAAACGTTGCCCGCCGCGTCAACCGCCAGGTTCTCCGGATCGTAGAACCTTGCCGCGGATCCCGTCCCGTCCACCGATGCCTGGATGCCCGCGGATCCCGCGAGCGTTGAAACCGCACCGCTCGTCGTGATCTTCCTGATCGTGTAGTTGCCCGAGTCGGCAACATAGAGCGTGCCGCTCGAATCGACCGCCACCCCGCCGATGCCGTTGAAGGTTGCGCTGGCCGCCGGTCCGTCCTGGCTTCCCGCGGTATTGGCGATTCCCGCCACCGTGGTGACGACGCCGGTCGGCGTGATCTTGCGGACCGTGTTCGTGCCGTCGCCCACGAAAATGTTGCCGGCGCTGTCGGCCCGGACCGAGTCGACGAAACCAAATCGCGCGGCGCTGCCGGTGGCGTCAACCCATCCGCTCGCCTCCGGCCAGCCGGCAAATGTCGTCACGCCCGTGGAATTTACAGTGAGGGTCGCCGGAACGCTCGTCGCGTTGCCGTCTGCGTTGCTGACCACGCACTGGAACGCGTCTTCGCTCATGGCAGCAGTGGCGTCATTCACCACCAGGTCGGCAGAAAGAGAACCTTGGTAGGTCGCAGTGTCGGTCAGATTCACCCAGGTGGAGGTTCCGTTGGCCTCGCGCTGCCACTGGTAGGCCAGCGGCGAAGCGCCGGCCGCGGTCACGGCGAACGTGGCAGCCTGACCGATCGTGGTGGTGCGGTTTCCCAATTGCGCAACCACAACGGGCGCTCCGCTTTCTGCGAGGAGATCGTTGGCCAGGGCCGCGACGTTGGGCGAACCGAGGCCCGTGACCAGATCGTAGCCAATCTCGGCTTGGTAGGCGCCGTTGTTTCCGGAAGTGATGTCCGTGAACGGGAAAGAGATCGAACCGATCAACGGGTAGATCCGGGGATTGAAGAGGCCAAGCGCGGATTGGCCGGAGTTGGCGCGGACCTGATTGATGACAGCGCAGAATCCCGCCCAGGTCGGCGTCGCCCAACTGGTGCCGCCGATCTGCACCCACCCTTTTTGTGACGCGATGTACACCGCCGCGCCGTAGTTCGGGTCAGCGGCGGCTGCTACGTCGGGGACCATTCGCGTCGTCCCGCCGAAGCCGGCGATGCCCGCCTGCCATAACGGCCGCGAAAAGTAACCGCTGTAGCCGCCGCCGGATAGGGACCATGCCGTCTCGGTGTAGCCGGTACCGCTGGCATTGGGCTCTAGACTGGTGCCCCCGACGCCGATGACGCTCGGGTCGGAGGCGGGGTAGTCAACGTCAAGCGGATCATTTGGCGTGTAATTGCCGGTGACCGGATCTGGATTCGAGCCGCCGTCACCGGACGCAGCGAAGACGGTTATCCCGGCATTGGCGAGTCTCGCCATGTATTGGGACTCGATTACAAAGTAGTCTGAATCGAGCTCGCTCTCGTTCCAGCCCAATGAAATGGAGTATTGGTGAAGGTTAAGATTGGGAATCTTGGCGACGTCCGCGAGCACCTGCAGACTGGTCGCGTCAAAGCCCGTGAGATCGTTGACATTGGAGCCGTAGATCCGGATCTGGGCGCCGGGGGCGAGCGCCCCCGCCCACTCGACGTCGAGCGACGCTTCCTCGATGGAGCCGCTGTCGGGAGAACTTGCCGGACCGCCGTTGATGTTGACCTGCGTGACGTTGGTCGTCGACTGGCTCACACCCGACACAATCACACTAGAATTGCCCCAGAATGTGCTGAGGTCGGTTTGTGCCGGGTAGGCCCATTCGCAGACCGCGATCGTCTGCCCGGATCCGGTTCCCACGCCGGTTGCTTTGTAAACGCTCGCGATCTGCGGAGGATAATAAGTGGCGCCGTTGGCCGCCAGGTTGGCGCCCGGCTGGAACGTGCCGGGCTTCAGCAGGAATCGCGGCCGGATGTGGGTTTGGAGCCCATGGATGCCCAGGACCGGTGCCGCAATCTCGGCGGGCAGGCTGGGCGGGAGCACGGCGGACGTATACTCGGCCCCGTGCGCGGCCACGCGCGCGAAGCTGGTGCGAAAAGCCTGCTGCACGGCTGCGATCGATCCGCGGCCAAAGACGGCGAGATGGTTGGGATCCGTGCGGGTCACGGTCAGCCCCTGGCTCTGGACCCACGCGACCACGCGGTCTTCATCCGCGGCGAGCGGGGAGTACTTTTGCGCGATCTCCCCGGCCGCGATCCGTTCTCCGCTGTTTACCCGGGCCTGGAACTCCGCGAAATTGCGCATGCGGAGCGCAATCTCAAAGGTGATGGGCGCGGCGGTCTCCTCGGCTCGAAGCTCGGAACGCACGATGACGGGGCCGGCCGGCGCGAGCCCCGGCCGGGCGGCCGGGACTTCCCGAATGCTCCCGGGAAAAGCCACCCAATCGGCGGCTTGGGCCTGGGTGCCGAATGATCCGACAGCAAACACCATCGCCGCCGAAAGTGAACCAGCACGGGCGATTGCCCGGGCGAAAAGGACGAACGAATTCCTAATATGCATCGCGGGCAGGTGGAAAACCTTAAATTGGACTTGTCAGTTGTAAGACGGTTCCAGGCGACAGCAGTTTCAATGGGGAAAGGCCTGATTGAACGCAAAAGCATCGTTTGTCGATTCTCTCTGGCGCCAGGACCGGCCCCCCCGGGATTTTCACCGACAAAATCTCTTAATCTGTTCTATGTTAACTGGCGCGGTGGATGGGACTCCAACCCATGACCGACGGTTTAGAAAGCCCGCATCTCCCTCAAGAATGAACCCCAAGGCGCGCTGCATCATGATCGGCGGCTTCCTCGGCGCGGGGAAAACGACCGCCGTGAGAGAGTTGGCCCACCATCTGGCCGCCCAGGGCATACGAGTGGGCCTCATCACCAATGACCAGGGATGTCACCTCGTGGACACCGCCATCCTGCGGTCGCAGGGATTCGCGACCGAGGAGATCCCAGGCGGCTGCTTCTGTTGTCGGTTCAACTCGCTAGTGGACGCTTCAAAGAAGCTGACCGCGAGCACCCAACCGGAAGTCATCATAGCGGAACCGGTCGGCAGCTGCACGGACTTGGTGGCCACCGTCACCTACCCCTTGCGGCGGTTCCATGGCGATCATTTCACAGTGGCGCCGGTAAGCGTGCTGGTGGACCCGATTCGTGCGCTGCGCGCGTTTGGCGTGGAAAAGGGCGACACCTTCTCTGACAAGGTGCTCTACATTTACTTCAAGCAAATTGAGGAAGCGGACGTGGTGGTGATCAGCAAGTGCGATCTGCTCGATCAGGAGCGACTGGCGTTGCTGCGTGAGGCCATGGCCGCGAAATACCGGGGAAAGGAGATCCTGGCCGTGTCGGTGACCATGGGCACCAATCTTGAGGCGTGGTTCGCACACATCACCCGGGACGAGCAGATGGCACGCACGGCAATGGACCTGGATTACCAAATCTATGCCGCCGGCGAGGCGCTTCTGGGCTGGCTCAATTGCACCGTGCAGGTTTCGGCCATCACCCCTTTCGATGCTGATGCGTTGCTGCAGCGGCTCGCCAGTGAAATCCAGCAGCGCCTGCGTTCGAGTAACGCGCAGGTGGCGCACCTGAAGATGGCGCTAAGCCCCGATGCCGGTTTCGGCGGAGGCATCGCAGCGGTGAACCTCGTTCGCAATGACGTGGTGCCGGAGCTTTCAATTCGTCTGGAGAAGCCGGTGACCCGCGGCCAGCTGATCCTCAACCTACGCGCCGAGGCAGCACCGGACGTGCTAGGAACCGGGGTCCGGGATGGATTGGCCGCCGCAGCGGAGGCGTTTCCGACGCTGGTCGCCACGCTGGATCACTTCGAGCACTTCCGACCTGGGAAGCCCACCCCCACCCATCGCATCGCCGCGCTGACCGCTTGAGGTGCGACCATGAACCCCTTTCCCAGGCAGAAGAGATGCCGTTCAAGCGCAGGTTCGACTTTGCGCAAGTCGAGGCAGGCCAGAATAACAGCTGCGACATTGCCCCGGGGGAGTTGGGAGTTGCAGTTGCCGCTGTTTCCAGGCTGGCACTCGCAAGCATCCAAATTCTGAAGGGGAACGAAAACTGCCGCTGCTCTCCAATGGATTTCGATTTAGCAGTAACGGTGCATGGGACCGCCCCGACGCACCGTTGCGCCAGAAATGGCGCGTTTCGATTCTGCCGGCCATCGTTGCAGGTGTTCGACGTTCACTCTGCGTGCGACGCTGCCGTTAGTTCGGCGGGGTACACTGCTAGGAAATAGATGCGGTTTCGTGCGCGAAACAACGATCAATTGCCCTGAGGGCGAAAGCGCGGCGGGCGGATCATCCTCAGCAGCAGCAGGACCGCCAAGGCGCCGTCAAACCACCAGCCGGTCGCTCCGCCCCCACCCCCGCCGCTTGAGTTGCCCGAAGGTGGCGGCGTGGGGCTCCCGCTCCCGCCGGTTTCGGGAGGAGGAGTCGCCGGCGCGGCCGAAAGGACCAGGGTGGTGACATCCCCAGCGGGGGTGATCCGCCGGATCGCAGCGTTGCCGGTGTCGGCCACATACAGGTTGCCCTCGGGGCCGACGGTGATCGCCTGCGGCTGGTTGAAATAGGCATCCAGCCCGCTGCCGTCCTGGAGGCCGGCGATGCCGGGCATCCCAGCCAAAGTGGTCACGGCGCCCGCCGGCGTGATGCGCCGGATGGCCGAGTTGCCCGTGTCGGCCACGTAGATGTATCCGGCGGGATCCACAGCCAGGAGGCCAGGACGGTTAAAAAGCGCATCCGGGCCCGTACCGTCGTCATGACCGCTGACGCCCGCCAACCCGGCCAGGGTGGTGACGACGCCAGCCGCGGTGATGCGCCGGATCGTGTTGTTGGTGGTATCGGCGACGTAAAGGTTGCCGATTGGATCCAGCGCGACGCCGGTGGGAAAATTGAAACGCGCCGCCACGCCGGTGCCGTCGGCCGAACCCGCGACTCCCGCGGTGCCGGCCAAGGTGTCGACCACGCCGGTGCTCGCGATGCGGCGGATGGTGTCGTTCATGGCATCGGCGACAAAAACCGTGCCGGCTGGGCTCAACGCGAGTCCGTACGGCGAGGAGAAGGTGGCGAAGCTTCCGGTACCGTCGTTGTTGCCGCGGTTGGTCGTCGAGCCGGCCAGGGTGGTGACGACGCCAGCCGCGGTGATGCGCCGGATCGTGCCGTTGGCGGTGTCGGCGAGAGTGACGGTGCCGTCGCCGGACACGACGATGCCCCCAGGCAGGTTGAAACGCGCCGCGGCGCCGGTGCCGTCGGCCGAGCCGGCGACATTCGCGGAACCGGCGAGCAACGCCACCTGGTTGCTGGTGTTGATGAGCTGGACCGTCTGGGTGGCGGCGTCCCCGATGTAAAGATTGCCGGCGGCGTCGGCCGCGATGCAGGTGGGATGGGGGAAGAACAGCGGCGGCACGGTCAGCGTCACCGTCTGGCTGGTGGTGCTACCGGCGGCGTTGGTGACGGCGACGTCGTAATTGCCCGCGTCGGCGTCCTGGACGTCAGTGAGCGTGAGCGTGGCGCCATTGGCACCCGCGATGGCCACACCATTCTTGAACCATTGATAGGCCAGCCCGCCATTGCCGGAGGCGCCGACCGTGAACACGGCGGTCTGGCCCTTCGTCACGACGAGATCGCCGGGCTGGGCGGTGATAACGATGGGAGCGGGCGTAGTGGCAACGGCGGCCCCGCGAGAGCCCGAGAGCCCGGCGCTGCTGGTGGTGCGGACGCGGACGTAATAGGTGGTGCCCGGGCGGACCGTGAGCGAAGCGTTCGTGCTCCCGGCGGGCACGGTTGCAGCCGAGGTGAAATTCGTGTTATCGGCGGAAATCTCGACTTGGAAGCCGGTCTCGAAATTCGAGCAGACCTCCCAGGTGACGTCGAGCTGGGTGCCGGAGACCGCGGTGGCCGCTACCGATTCGGGCGGCGGCGCCGTGAAGCCGGCCATTTCCAGCCCGCGTTGGATGACCGGGCTGCGCAGCAGCCGGCGCCAGATCGAGCCGCTGCGATAGTTCTCGATCATGAGGACGATCGGACCGGCATCGATGCCGACCACATCCGGGTCGAACCATCCGTTGGCCGTGATGTTGAAGGCGTCGCAGAAGCCGTAGTCGGACCAGATCTGGGACAGGTAGGTGTCGTAAAGGTGATGGGCCGCGGGCAGGCAGGCCTCGGGAGCAAACGGTAAGCAGCCAAGCACGCCTGCGGGGGCCAGGGTGCCGTCGTCGATCGTCGTAGGCGGGCCGGGTGGCGCACCGCGGCCTTCATAACCGGCGTAGTAGACGCCGCCGATGGTGGCGGCGGGACCGTCGCAGGCGGTCACGCCAAATTCTAGCAGCCCATAGTTGGGGAACGGCTGCGTGGCGGCGTAGGCCTGCTGGGCAAGCGCGGCGCGGCGGGAGTTTTCAAAGTAGTCGATGCCGCCGCCGTTGGTGCGCAGGTAGGGGTCGTTGATGGCGCGGAAATCGACCCAGCATTGCGAATAATAGTGGGTGAAGAGCGAGCCGGTCGGCGTCCACCCATAGCTGTAGCCGTAGTGGGTTTTCCAAAGGTAGGTGCTGGTCCAGGCGGTCCAAGCCGAGGCGGGCAGCGGGTTCGTCTGGGCGCCGAGTCCGAGGAGGTAAAGCGCCATCGCCTCGTTGTAGCCCGACCAGCCGCCGTTTTGAAAACCCGTCCCCGGGCCCGTCCCCGGATACCACGCCATGGCAATGCGATTGTCGCTTCCCGTCACGAAAGCCCAGTCGATGCGGCTGATCAGGTTCGCGGAGAACTGCCGGATGGCGGCTTCGTCGGCGTCGGTCGGATCGTCGAAATACAGCCCGCAGTCCAGCACGCCGAGCATGAGCCAGGTGGTGTCGATAGTCGAGAGCTCGCAGTTTCCGACGCGCAACCCGGTCGTGGTATCGAGAAAATGGTAGAACCAGCCACGGTAGCCCGCGATCCCGGTGGTCCCGCCGCCCTGCGGCAGGTTCCAGAGAAACTGCAGCGTGGTCAGGACGCGGGCCCGGCCCTGCGCGCGGGTAATCCAGCCGCGGTCCACCGCGACATTGATGCTGCTCAACCCAAAGCCGAGCGAGGCGATGCTGCAGAGGCCTGGGTTGGACGCGCGGTCCAGCATCAAGCCGGTGACAGGGTTCTGGGTGGTCCAGAAAAAGTTAAACGTTTTTTGCTGAACGTAATCCAGGAAGTCGTTGTCGTCCGCAAAACTGGTCCGCACGCCGCTGGCGGGAGGCAGCTGATAGGCCGCCAGGACTGGCGACGGGAAACCGGCAAGCAGTGCCAGGACGGCGCCAAACAAGAGCCCCGACCATCGTAAAGGAGAGGCGTTCATTGTGACTTGCGCTTTCGGCAGCGAAAACCGAAGGCGGACAAGGTGATATTGGGCGGATTTCCCGAATTGTCGAGAAACCCGACCGCGGACGCGGCGCGGTCAGCAACCATGCAAGCAGGTTGTCGAAAATCGGCACGAGTCGTCGACTGGCCGTCTTCGAAGTCTTGGCAGATACGGAGATCAGGCGTTCGAATTGCGCCGGTGTCAGGATGCCCGGTATCCTGGAAAAGACCAATGGCCTCCCCGTCCGCGTCACCGGATTCTCGCGCGCGAACTCCCTTGCGCTCGCAAAGTTGAACAGGGCGGGCAACACCCGGCGATGATTCACCCGGCTTTGCGGCCCGACCGGCAATCCATGCAGCCACTCACCGATCTGGCACCCAGGCAGGAAACGTCCTTAGAATTCCACCGGTCAATGTTTCCGAAGCCATTCTATTTCAATTGGCGCGGTGGATGGGACTCGAACCCATGACCGACGGTTTAGAAAGCCGTATAAATGCCTATAGGATAATTCTTTGCCTATCACGCGATGCGCACAGTTACGCACCGATTACCCCAAATACGTCCTTATATCTGCCACATAAATGCAACGGGAGAGCCGACGGATATGGGAAGGCCAGTGCGGTTGCTCGCCCTCAACGGCTCCAGGGCGTTAGCTGAACTCTCCTGGCTGAGCATCGAGAAACTCAGAAGTGATACTTCTCCCGCCGCCGTTCAAACGCATCGCGCGATCCCTCCATTATATCGAGCACCGCACGCCCGACCTCGGGACGGTCGAGCCCGCCTTCCGCGAGCCGGTGGCCCTTGCCGTTTTCAAACTTTAGGGCATACACTAGGTCGGCGTCCGCATTGACTGGCACGTTGGCGTTGTGGGTGACGAAGATGATCTGCCGCGCGTTCTTGCGCTCCCGGACAATGGGCACGAGTTCGGTGTATATGAAGGCGCTGTCGAGCTCGTCCTCCGGCTGATCGACGATGATCGGGGCGTCACCATCGGCTAGGAGAAGGGACAGCAGTATCGTGTTGCGCTGACCATCGGAAAGCCTCCGGTCGCTGAGGGAACCCGCGCGGTCGCCGGTCGACCGACGGAACAACTCGAAGTCCACGTCATCCTTGATCCGTTGAGTCCGGGCCAGGCGCCACAGGGAGGCGGCGCGTTCGCAGCCGAGGTGATCGCGGAGTTCATCTCGGACATCGTCATGGGCCCGCAATGCTTCTATGTCGGCCCCGGCGAGCCAGCCTTCCACGAAGTCCCATAAACTGGTCGTCGCAGCCCGTGCCTGCGCGAGAAAACCTCTGTGGATCGCCTGGCCGAGCCCGTCCCAGACGCGGCCGGCGCGCGAGCGTCCGTCAGGCGTGAGTCCAGTCCAGATTTTCGTGAAGAAATCTTCCGTGCTGCCCTGATGAGTGACGGTGCAGACAACCAAGCGACCCGATTGGTTGACAATTGCCTCCAAGCGCTGGAGCGACTGGCGTCGCGTGGCCGTTTCGGTCTGCCACGCGGAGTGCATGATACCCAGCCCCGCGGTGAGCCCAGCCGCTTCGCCGGCGAGGCGCTCGACCTCGCGCCTCTTGGCGTCCCGATTCGCCCGGGCGGTGCGCAGCGAGGTATCGATCTCCCGCAAGCGTTCGACATCGGCGGCGGTCACTCCTTGTGCGGTGCAGGCGGCGAGAAACGCCTGTTCAGCAGCGGCGATTTGGGCCTGCAGAGCTTGGGCGCGGGCATCACTGAGGAGTTGCCCGGCAAACGACTGAAAGCGAGTCGCGAGCGTCCGCAGGTCGGCATCTAAGGTGGTGAACGCATGATCCATGTCCGTGTTGACGGCACGGATGGAATCCGGCGTGGGCCAAGCAGTGATATCCTCCGGCAGGCTCGGCGCTTTGCCGGGAATTTGACCGGCAAGTTGGTTGACCGCTTTAGTTGCATCCGCGATGCACCCAGACGCGTTATCCAAATAGTTCTTAGCCTCTTGCGCCGCCTTGTGGATCGCGGCCTCCGTGCTGACCGCCGAGCGGGAGTTCCATTGCCGCTCCAATTCGGTAACCGACTGCTCAAGTTGGGTAAGTTCGGTTTTGGCGACCGCGAGCTGTCGGGATTTCTCTAACAACGCCTGCACAGAGATTTCGGCGGCCCGTTCGTTCTCAATAGGCCCAGTCAGGTCCTTGCGGAGGATGCGATCCACAAATTCCAGCAGCTTGGTGCCGCCGGACATTTCGGAGAGCTGGCGCTGGCTGAAGATCTGCACCTGCAAAGCGTCGAATACGGTGTCGGGCGAAGCCACCGGTTGGTCGCGGTCGACGACTTGCGCCCTATTCTCTGGTGTATTGACTCCGGTATAAGCGAAAATGTCACGCACGCCATCGCCGCTCAACCATTTCGCCTTCAATTGCGTGGTCGCCACCAAGGTCATTGCGATGCGGCCCATTTGCAGGGCGGCGCTTTGCGCTTGGTCGTTCTCCTGCCGGAGTGCGAACCGCAGGTACTCGATGATAGTGGATTTTCCGGAGCCGCGTCCACCTGACGTGACCTCGCTTTTTTGAGCCGCCTTCGGTGACAGTCTGGGCCACAAGAAGGACCCAGACCATGAAAGGTAAAAGATACTCGACCGAGGACAAGATTCGCCTGCTCCGGGAGGCCGACGCTGGTCGGACCATCACCGAGCTGTGCCGGGAAAAGAACATCTCCGAGGCGACGTTTCATCGCTGGAAGCGCGAGTTCGGCATGATGGACGTCAACGAGGCCAAACGGCTCAAGGAGCTGGAAAAGGAGAACACGGAGCTGAAGAAGATGCTGGCCGACTCGCTGCTGGAGAACCGCGTGCTGCGGTTTGTGAACGAAAAAAAATTATGAGCCCGGGGCACAAGAAACAGATGACCCAAGCCGTGATTGCGGTGGGTCTGTGCTCCGGGCGGAAGGCCTGCCGGATTCTGCACCTGGCTCGGGCAACGTTCTGGTATCCGCCGGGGCGGCGCAGTGATCGCCAGACCCAGCTGGTCACGCGGATGCACGCCCTGGCCGTGGCCCATCCCCGGTATGGGTACCGCCGAATCACGGCGCTCTTGCGACAGGAAGGCTGGCTGGTGGGCAAGCGCCAGGTGCAGCGGCTGCGCCGGGCCGAGGGCCTGCGGGTGCCTCCACCCCGGCGAAAGCTCGTGCGGCGGGGGCTCTCAACTAGGCGGTGCGTGCCTTCGAGAACACACCATGGGCCGACATTAGCGTACGATACGAGCATGGGTCTGCCATGCATTCGGGCTATGTCAAAGGGCACATTGAGACGGAACTTAGGAGCGCGTTCGGCCAGCTCGGCGACAGTCCGAATGTCGGGATATCCCGGCAGGTCACAATACCGCTCGAAATACGTGTCCAGATAGAGAGCCCCGATCTCCTGGACGGGGCATGAGGCGACTAACCACCGGGTGGGGTGCGCGAGGAAATGGGCGAAGAACTGCCCGCGAGCTAATAGGACTCCGATCACGGCCATAGTGACGTCCTTGTTTGAAAGCGCCGCACCGGATGCGGCTCGAGCGGCATATGCGCCGAGCTGCGGGCTGACCTCCCGGGCAATGCGGTCCGCCTCTGCCTTCGCCCAATCAAGCAATATCTCCCCCAGGGGCACTTCGCAGGTTGTCGTCGTGATCATCACCACTCCTTCGGGTCGAAGACGTTAATGGAAACTACCCGGGTCCAGCCGTCGCCCCGGCCCAGTCGCCAGCTTGGAATAGGTCCCGCTGCCCGAGGAGCTGCCTCCCGAGCCAGATGAGCATGGAGACGTTGCCGTGGAGGGCGAGTTGAAGCTGTTTCCGACGTAGGGATATCTTCGCGTCGGCCAGCCCCTTTTTGTAGGCAGCGCAGAAAGCCCCATCTTTGTCGGCCAAGTTCGTTTCGATGGTACGCTCAGAGCAGCCGAGGAAGGTTGCCATCTCGGCAGCGGTGCATCCGAGCCTGCCGAGCAGGAGAACCTCGTTTAGATCAAATCTAAGCCTTGGTCGGCCGGAAGGCTTTCTTGGAGGCGGGATCAAAGGGAAGGAACGCGTTGTCTTTACATAACACCTTCAAGTTCAATGTCTAGGACGCTATTCACTGGCTTGCGGGCGAACTGGAAAGCCTGGCTATTGATCATGCGCTCGTTTCTCCCCACGAAGGGTAGAGAGTATCGTGCCTACCTCGAAACACGCGTTCAGGGCGGCTGGCATCGCTGCGAACGACCCTTGGGCGGCTGACTAGCCCCGGCTGGTCGAACGGGCGCAGGGCTGAAAGGGTCGGAATGGCAGCATCGCGATTCATGGTTTGACCCCGCTGACGGAAGGAAAGGACAGGGGACACCCCCTATAGGGGTGTTGTCCCTTGTTCCTTCTTTCCTGAGGGACAATTCGGGACACTGTCCCTTGCTGTCCCTTTTCTGTCCCTTCGTGGTCATTCTAGCTTCCCCGCTTTCTTTGTGGGAATCCAACTTCCACGCGGGATGGTCGGTTCAATCCAATCCTGCGCTTTCGCCTCGCTGATGCGTCTCTGAACCGTTTTGGCGGACACGCGGTGGTCTTTGGATAGCGCAGCAATGATTTGCTCTGTGGAACACGTGCCGGCTTTCACCAAGCGGACGACTTCCGCCACCGTGACGACTTTTGCCGTTTTTCGGCCGGTTACGGCCGCTTGCCACACTTCACGGTCAAAGTCCGGATCGACGGAATAGATCCCCGCGTCCGGGTCGAAGATCAGGCCGCGGGTTTCAAACAACGGGCCATTGTTGCACTTTGAGTTTTCCAGCACCAAGCGAGTCGAGTCCTCGTCGTCGCCGGGCTTCAGGTTCATCACGCACCTAGCGGCCATCAGATACGTTTTTGGCCCGCGGCCGTAGTTGCCCGCGTCGTAAATCCCGCTTTGGGCCACGGCCTCGCGTCCAATCTTTGCGTGGCAGATTAGGAGCAACGCAGCGTCAGGGCATACCGGCCGGACGATGCCGTGAAGGGTCTTGAGCATCAGACGAACATCCGACGGCTTCACCTCGTCGCCGTCGACCAGCGCGCTTCCCGGATCGAAACTGATGGCGCCGGGTTGCTCCGCCTCGAGCGTCGCACGAAGTCTCGTGACACTTTCGACGGAGCCAAGGGCAAGGTCGCTGTCCTCGAAAGTACGCAAGACGTGAATCCGCAGACGCTGCTCGACCGCGGCGCGCTGGGCCCCACTCAAACCGGCGAACATCTTCTTCAGGTCGGATTTCTGCCGGGCGACGCTGTTTTCGTTCCCGATGATGAGCCATCTTTGCGGGTGGCCTCCGGTATCCAGGCCGCAGAACCGTTGCCCTGTGATTTGGCAGATGGGCAGCCAAAGGCCGAAAAGCCGGCTCTTCCCAATGCCGGGCGGACCGAAAACAACCGTCAACTCGCCCTTGCGCAACCACGGGCCAAGCAGATTCATTCCCGGCGGCTCCTGCCACGCGAAAATCTTTGACGGCGGCCAGATTGTGAATGGTCGAACCGAAGTGTTGTCCGGTTTGTTCGCGGGCTTGCCAGCGGATTGGAACGCGGCCATTTCGTCCGGCGTCGGCTCCTGAAAAAGATTTTCCGCAGGGTCAGTCATGGCCAACGCCCTCCTGCTCGTCCGCGAGATCGACGGTGGCGCAAAGGTCGTTCAGGTCCTTGACTACGCGCCCTTCCGGCATGGTGTACCCGGCGAAGTCGAACGGTTTGACCCATGTCGCGCCGGCATGGCGGAGTTGATTGGTCCAGCGGACGGCAGCGGCCGCGCCGGTTCCTCCGTCGTTGTGAGGGAAAGTCCATACGCCTTTGCCCTCAAACAAGACGAGCGCGCCAGGATGAATTCGCTGACCAGCACCGAGCATAGCAACAGGCGCAATCTCGTTCGCCCGACCACACCACCACGCAAAATGCCAAGCCGCCAGAAGATCCGGCCCGCCTTCTACCAGGGCAATGAGAGGCTTCCTACCGATGCTCGCGGCGCCGATGGGCCAAGCAGCATCGCCGCTGGCCTCTACAAGGGTCTTCGCCTTCGCGTCGATCGCCTGCCAGGGTTTACCGTCGAGTCTGCGAAGTTGCGCAACGCGTCGGGAGCAAGCTGAAGTCCCCGGAGCCAGTCGTCGATCTCGGGAGTGGTGATGGCCGCAACCTTTGTCTCACCGAACTTCTCACAAAAACGGCCGAGGCGTGAGCGGAGGTCTTGCAGGTAGCGAGGGCCGCGACCGTCGGACTCCTTCGCCTTGAGCATGGTCTCGCGCAGTGCTTCGACAGTGCAGCTCTTGGCCGTGCGTTGCAGATACGCGGCATAGTATTCGGCGGCGTCCAGGACGGTCTTCCCATGGGCTGCGAGCAATTCCTTCGCCTTCGCATGATCGAGGCGGTCCTGAATGGTAAAAGACTCTGCGGCGGCGCCGTAGCGGGCGCGGTCCTTGAGGCGGCGGGCAATCTCAGCCTCCGCGAGCGCGCGAGTCTTGAAGTAGAGGCGGACCGTCTTCCCGTTATCCTTGAAACCCTGCACGAGCCAGGAGGCGCGGTCCCCGTGGCCTTTCCACTTCAGCTTACGAACAGAGGGGACAAGTGTCTTCATGCGCAACTATTCGCACATCTGCGCCTAAAATGCTACCATAATGCTACGAGCCCACTTTAGTCAATGCCTACTTATTACGTAAGTTATTGGTTATAAGTGGCGCGGTGGGCGGGACTCGAACCCGCGACCGACGGTTTAGAAAACCGTTGCTCTATCCGGCTGAGCTACCACCGCTTGAAACCCGTGACTGACGGGATAATCGTACCCGCTTTCGCCGACAAGGGAAAATCTGATGAGCTCCCGCTTCGCCACTGTCACCTGCCCCTCGTGCTTCCAGCAATTTCAAATCGCCGCTCCCCCGCTCAATGAGCTGCCCGCGGAGCTCGACTATGATTGTGAAGTTTGTTGCCGGCCAATGGTAATCAGCATCGAGGACCACGACGGGGAGATCCATGCGGAAGCCAGCGGAATCGACGACTAAGGTGCTCCTGGAACGACACGCCAACCGCGCGCAAACTGCACTTGACTTGCCCACCTCCCCTTCTACGTTCGCCCTCCTTTCCCACTTGGGGTGGTAGCTCAGCTGGTTAGAGCGTCTGCCTGTCACGCAGAAGGTCGCGAGTTCGAATCTCGTCCATCCCGCCATCCTTCGCTCCTCTGGAGCCGCGGATGGCGCGCCCACCCGAGGAAACGGCAGACTTGATCCAGCCGACATGGGGAGCAAAGCAAGCCCGGGTTCAAGGTTGACAGCGGAAAGCGCTGGTCTGAACTTTCCCGGCTCTTTACGGCGACCGTAGCTCAGTCGGTTAGAGCACCAGATTGTGGATCTGGGTGTCGCGGGTTCGATCCCCGTCGGTCGCCCCATTTTTCTTTCCGGGGCGGAAAGAAAAATGTCCTCCGTAGCCTTGGCGAAGGAGGACATTTCAGCAAGTCGGCGGGTTGGGCAGGATATTTGCCCCATTCGGCACATATCACCTTATGGAACCACAGACTAACAAGACCGCGTCGGGCGGTTCGTGGAGAATCGCTGGTTGCCTCCTTCTGTGTTTCAGGACGAGGTGGATTTTTATCCTCCTTCCACTTCTGTCGGCCGGATGTGTCGGAACATCCGCCAAACTCCTCCGAGACCGGCTTATAAACCAAGGTCACCCGGGAGAGTATGCCGACGGCTACGCCGACGGTTGGGAGTCGGGGTATAAGGAGTTTGGCAATCCGTATGCGTCGTTCGTCCAGAATGCCAACCGGTACGTGTGGGACGCGAAATATAAGTTCGGTTGGAATGACGGCTTTAATTGGGGTGAACATTCCAATTCTCTGCCAAGACCAGAAGACGTCCCACAGACGACAAACGAACAATTCGCCGAAGCCGCCCACGCTATTATCAAAGCAAAACCCGATTCCGCCATTTTGGCAGGACAGGAAGCCCACCGCTTCAATTTTCGGGGGGAAGAGAGAGTTCTTCTGAGATCGGTCGCTGGTGGAATTATACCCGTTTTTTCTGTTGGACCGCAATTGGTTCCCGCGGGTCTTTGCCGAGTTCTAGTTCTCGTCCAAGAAACTGGCTGGTCCCCCCTGTATCTCGTCTCGCCCGAAATCGAAGTGACGTTTCTCGCCCAACACCATTATCGCATCACCTCACGAAAGATGGACAACCAACATCTAATTCAGTTCTGGGACGAAACAGGAGGATCAGCAGAACGAACGCTCGTGACGGAATGGCGAGGAGAGCTTTCGAAGAACGTAAGATACACCCCTCTGGGAGGAGGATAGCCCAGCGGACCTGACCCAAGTTGGCATTTTGTTTGGCACGAACGGTCTTGACTCCCTGACGGGAAAATCTGGTGCCGTTTCCGTGGGTTCAATCTCCGCTCAGACACGCCACGGCAGGGCGGTCGGATACTCCTTTTATCTCGGCTCGGTCGGAGGGGAACGAAGACAGCGGCGATTCTTCCGACGCCGGCCAGACGCGGAGAAGTTCCTGGCTGACCTGACCCAGACTTCCCTACCCGTGGGGGAGTTGTGGGAACGGAAGACCGAAATCCTCTACAACTTGGATCGGCTCCGGCACGTCCCTCTGTTTCTTGAATGACCTTATCAGTGCAACCTGTTCCTTCGCTTCAGCCATGGTCAACTTGTCCTTATAGGCAGGCATACGGTTAACACTGGTATCGGCGTCGACTCCGAGCAAAAGGTCTTTGAGAAGTCCTGCATCGGAAAATGCCGCCTGAACCTTGGGATCCGTGTAGTCCTTGATTTGAAGTTTTATTCCGATCTTGGTCTTACCATCTCCACTGGATCCGTGGCACTTAGCACACTGGTCGTCCCAGATCTGTTGAGGGGAGTCCGCTATTGCTGCAATCGGCATCAGAAGCACGAATGCAAAAGATAGTCGTTTGATTGCGTGTGTCATAACGGCGAAGAGGTAGGTCTATTGAATTTTGAGTTTTGAATATTCATCTTCGGTCATCGGGGACCCCGATTAAGCAACATTTTCGTGTCGAGACTGTTCCGTGATCGCTTGGGTCCACTTGGTCCACGGTGGACGGGGACGACGATGGAAGTTGCCAGACCCCAGCAGGCTTCGACAGGAACCAGTCTGGAACCGACGATTTCGCCTCGGACCAGGTTCAACCGCAGGGGTGGATGGTCCCTGACCGTTCCAGACGGTCTACCGGAACGTAGTCTCGGAGGAGGACGCAAAGAGGTGGCTTGGGATCGTGCCGTATTAGTGCCAACTGAATTACCTCTCCTGCAAGATTGACTCGAAATCTGAATAGAAAAACAGTGTCTTCCGGCACAAACCGTGAACAAGCCGGAATACTTCGAGATACTGGGTACCCACGCCGTCTTCCGACCATTGGGTGAGGTTTCGCTGGAGCAGGGGGTGAGGTTGGTGACGTCAGCGATTACCTATGCACGAGAGCAAAAGGTTCGAAGACTCTTGGTGGTCGCGACCGCTCCCACAGGCTTCAAATCGCCGACCGTTACCGAGCGCTACTATATGGCAAAAAAATTCGCTCAGGCTGCCAGGTCGATGGTTCGCGTCGCTGTAGTGGCGAGCCCGGAAGTTTTCGACTCGCAGAGGTTTGGGGAATTGGTTGCCAAGAACAGTGGTCTTGCCTTGCAGCGTTTTGCATCGGAAGAAGAGGCACTCGCTTGGCTTCTGAGTAACGGCTAGCGCGATGATCATAAGGTGGTGACGATTATCCGGCAATGAAGATTAGGACCCACTAGATGACACCGGAAGAACTCGACGAGTTACGGAACGACCCGGAAAATCGAAAGGGGGAGTCTATTACTGCAAAGAAGATCCCCGTGTCATCGTGCCGAGGAGCGAGAGGTGGGCGGGGTGGACCGTCAACTTCGCCCGTCCGAGCGCGCTCCCGGTCCTGCTGGTCATGATGGCGCTGGTGCTCGTCCCGGTGGAATACGTGAGAGCAATCGGAGGCGGGGAATTTGACCGCTTGGTTGCCGGCGCTGCGGGCGTCGCGGTCGTGTGCTTGTGGTCCGCCTATTTGTCTTCAACCGCGCGCTGGAGTCGCTGATGTCTCCCTCAACTCGGGTGGGATCATGCAATTGCTGGCAATTCTCCTCGGGCGCGCGCGAACCGATTGGTGTGCGGGTGGAGGAAGCCCGCTGGCGGGCGATCATCGGTCGCAAGCGACCTTCCTCCTGAATGATCCCGGTCAGGTCGGCACCGACGGATCATGACTCTCCGACGGGGAAATCCGGTCCCGCTATCGTGGGCCAGATCTCCGCGCAAATCAGCAAAGGCACGGCGGTCGGCCACTCCATCCACCTCGGGATGGTCGGGGAGGCGCGGAGACAACAACCCGTCTTGCCTTCACCGCTCACCGCGGACTGGAATGGTCCGGCTTAAAACCGATTGCGTCGAGGGCCGGCTGGATTTCCGGGTTGGCCATGAACCGCCTCCAGAGCAGACCCGTGCGGTGATTTTCGATCATGGCAACGATCTGCGCCTGATTCAGCCCCATCCACACCTCCTCGTACCAGTTCTCCGAGGGATTGAAGCCGTCAAAAAACCCGTAGATCCCCCACGTCTTGGCGCCAAGGTCGCGATAGAAATGCTTCAACGCGGCCATCGATTCCTGGGGAGTGTAGGGAAACACGCCGAGCGCGGCCGAGATGCAGATGGTGCCGTTATCATCGCGAGGGACGGGATGACCGCCGCCGGAATTGACCCCCGCCGAGAGCCCCCAGCAATCAGGCCCGTAGCCGGCGTGCCCGAGCGGGTTCTCGATGCAATAGGCGCGGTTGATGAGGGCGAGCGCCCGGTTGTTCTGAAAATAGTTCGTATAGGCGTCGCGCTTGCCGCGCGGATCGAAACCGAGGAAGGAGAACTGGGTGAAGAACAGATCGCCGCCGGTGCCGAGGCCGACGTCGAGCTGGTGGCCGTAGTAGGTGCTCCCGTTGGTGTAATGGTCGCCCGCGGTCGTGCGGCTCCAGCCCCGGCGGTAACGCACCGCCCGGTCCGACTGCCCCGCCCATCCCGTGTGGTACAGGCTGGCCGGCACGGCATGCGTGGGTGACGCGATCGCCAGAAGGTACACGATCATCGTCTCGTTCCAACCGATCAGCGGATGGCTGATGTGCCAGCCGTGGTCCGGCGACCAATGCCAGTAGAGGACCTCCTCCGCCGGTTCCTTCCGGAACCAGTCCCATTCGACGCCGCGCCAGAGCGTCGTCACTGCCTCGCGGATTTCGCGCTCCGCGGCATCGTCGCCGTCGAAGTATTGCCGCGCCGTCAGCAGGCCCTGCACGAGAAAGGCCGTTTCCACGAGATCGGCGCCGTCGTCGTTGGAGCCGAAGTTCGCGATGACCCGCCCCGTGCGTCCGTCGAGATAATGCGGCCACGCGCCATGAAACCGGTCGGCGGCCTGCAGGAAGTGAATGATCTTGAGCAGGCGTCCGGCGCCCTGCTCGCGGGTGATGAAACCGCGCTCCGTCCCCGTGATCAGGGCCATGATGCCGAAACCCGTCGCGCCGAGCGCGCACAAGTTGTCGTTGCCCGGCAGCAGCTCGATCGCCATCCCCGAGTTCGGATGGCCCGCCTCCCAGTAGTAGCGAAAGCAGGCCTCCTGCACCATGGTGAGCAGCTCCTCGTCGCTGAATTCGCGCGTCGCCGCTGACGCCGCCGCGGAAAGCGCCGATTCTTGGCCGGCCTCGTCGATCGCACTGACCTGGTAAAACGCCTGGCAGGCCGGGCGTCCCACGAAATCCGCGTAGCGGTTGACCTCGCCCCGCTGGATCCCGATGGGCGTGTAACTCCGGCCGTCCCACGAACGGTAGATCTCGTAGCGGAACGGGGGGCGCCCGGCCGGTGGCGTCCACGTCAGGTCGAAGTGGCGCTCCCCGGCCTTGACGGCGAGACCGGCCGGGGCGGCGGGGGGCGGCTCGTCCGCCGGCGGGGCGGGACCGACCTCCACGTCGTCAATGTACAGCGTGTGCTCCCGGCCGTCCTCGAGGTTCTGCTCGAAGATGACGCCCGCCAGCTTGCGGAGGTCAAAAGTGTCCTCCTCGGTGTCGCGAAATATCCCTCGGAAATCGTCGCGTTTGAACTGCAGGCGCACCCAGCGGCCCGCGGGCAGGGGCCCGTGTTTTGCGAGCAGGGGAATCGCGCTGGCCCAGGACTCCGTCGCGTCCACCAGATTCAGGCGCGGTGATTCGTCGGGCGCCAGTCCCTCTTCCGAATAGCACCAGAAAGACAGGGTGTCGCCCTCGTAGTTGAATTCCCGGCGGGAGTGGAGCGGCGTCTTGAGCGTCACCAGCCAGCTCCCGCCGACGGCCGCCTTCCATTTCAGGCGCAGGCTGTTCGGCGGGGAGAACCAGCGGCCGGTCTCCACCGGCAGTTTCCCGTCGACCAGCTCCAGCACGCTCGGGGCCACGACCTTTCCTTCGCTGTGGTAGCACGAGCGATCCGCCAGGCTATTGTCGAAGACGACGTGGTGGATGTAATTGGATTGCGGCATGGCGGGGACGGCGGCGAGCGCGGCGGATAGGAGCAAGACGCGGAGGGATCTCATGGATTATTATTAAACAAAAGAAACGCAAAGAGACAAAGGAGCCGAAGGTGTTTTCCGCGCCGGTGCGTCGTTGGGATTCAAAAGCAACACCGCCCTCCTTCGGTTCTCTGCCTGCCCACTGCTAGGGCACCACCGCGACATTGAACCGCGCGGTTTCCGGGCCCGCGAACAGGAGGATTTCACCGGGTTCGAGAATCCGCTGACCGTCGGCGTCCGGAAAGGACAGGTCGCGCGCCGGATTGATTTCGAACCGGAACACGCGACTGGCGCCCGCCGCGATCGCCGCCGGCTCGAAGTGCTTCAGCTCCCTGAGCGGACGCGTGATGCTGGCCACCGGATCGCGGATGAACCAGAGCACCGTCTCCGTGCCGTCGCGCCGGCCCGTGTTGGTCACCGTGACCTCCGCCAGCAGTGTTTCGTCCGGGCCGACGGTGGGACGCGTCAGGCGAATGGGACTGTAGGCAAACGTCGTGTAGCTCAGGCCGTGGCCGAATTCGTAAAGCGGAGTCGTCCCGATGTCCTGATACTCACCGTACGGGCGCAGGCGCGCCCGCGGGCGCATGTTGTGGTAGATCGGAATCTGGCCGGTGGTGCGCGGCCACGTCACCGACAAACGGCCGCTGGGGTTCTTTCGTCCGAGCAACAGATCCGCGACGGCCGCGCCGCCGCGGGTGCCCGGCTGCCAGACCGCCAGAATCGCCGCCATCTTCGGCTCCACTGCCGCCAACTCCACCGGCCGGCCGGAAACAACGAGCAAAACGACGGGCCGGCCGGCCGCCGCGACGGCCAGCGCCAGCTCCTCCTGCCCGCCCGGGAGCCGCAGCGTCGAGCGGGAGGCGTTTTCGCCGCTCATTTCGGCGGATTCGCCAAGGCACAGCACCACCACGTCCGATTCGCGCGCGAGCGTTACGGCCGCGTCCCAGCCTTCCCGTCCGCCGCCCTCGATCTGGCAACCCGGCGCGACCTGCAGGCCCACCCCGGCCGGCAGGCGCCCGCGCAACCCCGCCTCGATGCTGGTGGCCTCCGCCGCCCGGCCCTGCTGCGTCCACGACCCAAGCAGCGCCGCCGCATCGTCCGCCAGCGGGCCGATCAGCGCGACGCGGCGCACGCCCGCGGCCAGCGGCAGCACCCCGGTGTTTTTCAGCAGAACCATCGAGCGCACCGCGAATTCCTCGGCCAGGTCCAGTTGGGCCGGCGTGGGCGCGGCGCCGGCCAGCGCCGACGCCTCCACCAGCGGCCGCTCAAACAACCCGAGTTCAAACTTCACCCGCAAGATGCGGCGCACCGCCTCGTCGACCACGGCCAGCGGCACGCGCCCCGTCTTGATGAGTCCGGCGAGATGCTTCCGGTAAAGGCCGTCGGTCATGTCCAGGTCCACGCCGGCGAGAATGGCCTTCTGCACAGCCCCGGCTTCGTCGGTGGCATAGCCCTGGTGGGTGAGCTGAAGCACGGCATTCCAATCCGAGACCACAAAACCGCGAAAGCCCCAGCGCTGCCGGAGCACCGTGGTCAACGTATAGGAATTCGCGCTCGCCGGCACGCCGTTGAGGTCGTTGAAAGCGCTCATCACGGTGAGGGCGCCGGCCCGCAGGCCGGCCTCGAACGGCGGCAGATGCATCTCCCAGAGCCGCTGCGGCGCAACCTCCGTGGAACTGTAGTCGCGACCGCCTTCGGACGCGCCGTAGCCGACGTAGTGTTTCAGGCAGGCGGCGACCGAGCCCGGCGCTCCGAGGCGCGGACTCTGGTAGCCTTCGACCGAGGCGGCGGCGAAGATACTGGCGGCCAACGGCGATTCGCCGAAAGTTTCCGCGATCCGCCCCCAGCGCGGATCCACGCAATGATCCACCATCGGCGCAAAGGTCCAGTCCACGCCGTCCGCGCGGGCGCTTTCGGCCGCGCTGCGGCAGGCCCGGCGGACAAGCCCCGCCTCCCAAGCACACGCCTGCGCCAGCGGGATGGGAAAGATCGTGCGATAGCCATGGATCACATCGGCCCCAAAGATCGCGGGGATCCCCAGCCGGGTTCCTTCGACGGCCCGGCGTTGCAGTTCGTTGCGCAGGGGAAGATCGCCCGCGGCCATGAACGACCCATAGGTGGAACGGAGCTCGTCGGCGCGCCGGGCGAGATTGTTGGGGTTGATGTCGCCGACGCCGCATTGGTGAAGCTGATCGATCTTCTCCTCCAGTGTCATCCGCGCGAGCAGGTCGGCGACGCGTTGTTCAACGGGCAGATCGGCGCGGCGATAGGGAGCGACTTCAGCGGGCATGGCGGAGGTTGCGGCAAAAAGGCCGGCGACGAGAATCAGAAAACGCCGGCACCCGGGTTTCACAGGTCGATCTCGATGAGGTTGCCGGTCTCCTTCAAGAGCCCCTGCAATTCCGTCTGGGCGACGGCCCATCCGCCCGGGCGGTAGGGATTTGCTTCGCGCCGGCCGGAGGTGCAAGGACGTCCGTTCACCGTTATCGCGCGGGGAGAGAAGCTGCCTTCGCGCACGCGATAGCGCACGGCCACGGGGCGGCCGCACACCGTCGCCGCCGCGACCAGTCCATCGAGTTGGCGCGGCAGGACGGGATCGAAGATCATGTCTCCAAACGACTCCCGCAGGCCGAGCAGGCCTGAGCGGACCTGATGCAGGAAAAGCCCCGGACCGCTGGAATAGAGACGCCAGCCGCCGCGCACGGCGACGCGGCCCGTGCGCAACTCCTCCCACTGCGCGGCCGCTTCGCCGCGGTCGGCGAAGTCGGCGTCGGAACTGGAGAAATAGACGTTGCTCTGGCGCGGGGCCGCGTGGGCCACGATCTCCCTCAAGCCGACCGGGTTGACGACCTGCAGCGCGGTCCACAGCCCGTCGGCTTCGCCCAGCCGGGCCAGAGCCTCGGCGTAACGGAGATGGGCGTGTACATATTGCAGGCCGACCTCGCGGCCGACATTGGCGGCCGTGTCGGCGCGCTTGAAGAGCTTTTCCAAGCCGCCGCGGTAGGGCGCGGGCTCGCTCATCAGGCGCGCGCCGTCCGGATAAAGCAGGTGCTGGCGGACGAGCTGCAGGTGGCGGCGGGCTTCCTCAGGGGTGAAAAGTCCGGCAAGCACGGCGCGCGTCATGGGCAGCAGCCGGTAGCGAATGCCGGTCACGGCGTCGCGCGGATGGAGCAGCAGGCGTTCACCCGCCGGTTCGACAACCATGAAACCGGCCACAATCCCGCCCGCCATCAAATGGGCGGCAAAATCCGCGCGCATCCGCGCGAGCAGCTGCTCCAAGCGGGCGCCGCGGGCGGGCTCCCCCACGCGACGGCACACGGCGGCGAGCTGGCCGAACGTGTGGTAGGCCAGGCCGACGGTCCAGGCGCTGACCATGTGCGTGCGCATGGCCGGGTCGGCCGGCTGCAGGGTGTCGTCCCAATCGCCGTCGCCGTAGTTGACCAGCGCCGTCCCGGCCACGAACCGCGACTCGACATGGTCGATCACGCGATCGCAGTGCGTCCAGAGCGTTTCCTCCGGTCCGCTGGGTTCGAACTGGCGCGGGTCGGTGTAGCCCAGCCTGGCCTGCAGGAAGCCGACATCGTTGCTGGCCTCCACGTAGTCGCACAGCGCCTTGACCGGCCAGAAGCAGACATCGCCATGGCTGTGCGCCTGCTGGATGGAACGGAACGGCGGGAACATGAACCACTGGGGCCAGCTGCCGTCACGCGGGTACTGCTGCGCGAACACGGCCTGCAGGATGCGTCGCACCACGTCGTGGCGGCCCGCCGCCAGGAGCCACTCCACCGAGCCCTGACAGACATCGCGCACGCCCCAGGCCCCGCCACCATACTGCTCGAGCCCATGGGGGGCGGAAAAATGGATGGCGGCGTTGTGGGTGAACCACGGCAGCACCTCGTCAAGACGCGGGATGCCGGGATCGGCGCCTCCCACCAGACGCACCGGGGGCGGGGGCGGCCGCGCCGGTTCGCAGCGCGCGGCAAATTCAGCCCGCGCCGCAGCCACCGCGTCGGGCAGGAAGCCGGGCCCGCGATGCGAACCGAGCAGGATGACACCGAACCGCGTCACCGCGCGGGTGCGCAGGACGGCATACGGTCCGTCCCGTTCAACCTCATCCTCGTAGAGCAACCGGCTGCCCCCCAGGGCGGCGACATCCTCCGGCCTGGACGCTGCGATGGCGAAACGGGCCTCGGGCCAGCTTTGCCCCATCGGGCTTTCAGGCCGCGGCCGGCAGCCAATCCAGCCGGCGTCGGAAAACATCTCCGCTTCACCAGGATGTTCGAACTCCTCCGCTCCCAGCGCCAGCTGATGGGTGATCAGAAACTCGCAAGACCTGCCGCCCGCCACGCGCAACTCGAGAAACGAAGCCGGCATCCCCGGTGAGCACCAGACCCTCGCCTTCACGACCTCGCGTCCAAGCCGGTAGACCCAGTGCGCGTCCCCCGGCGTCATCGCGAAGGCCGATGGCGCGCCCAGCTGGCGCCACTGTCCGTCGCGGCGCACGAAGACACGCTGGCCGCACGCGCGGCCGAGATTCAAGGCGTCGCGCACGACGGTGAGCAGACGCCCCAAGGAGGGGTTCCCCAAATAGGCCTGCGCTGAAAAAATTCCCGCGGCATAGCAGGTGAGGCCGAACTGATCCGAGTCGATCCAATGGGGTTCCCCGCTTCGCAGGATGTGGCCGTGCGGGCGGGCGACGATGACCTCCTTGTCGCGCGTCACCACATGCCGATCGGGGCCGTGGAAAAAGGAGAGGATGGCGCCATCGGCGGCCCGCTCCACATGGCGACGCTCGCCCGGAAACCAGGCTGACAAGTTCCGTTCGGTCGGCCGGTCTCCGTGAATCCATCCGGCCTGGATGAAAACGGAAGCCGGGAGCGACTCCCCCCTCCCCGAGGGGGCCGGGCCGGGCCAGTCTGACGACAGGACCTCGTGCAACCGCGCCAGGTCGGCCGCCGAGGAAGCTCCAGGATGATCCTCGCTAAAGCACCCGACAAAGACGATCTCGCCAACCCCTCCGGGGGGAAGATCGAGGACCCGGCTTTGCAGGCCACCCATGGCATACTCGTATTGGAGACGGCGCGAAGGGAGCCCCGGTGCCTCGATGGCTGCCGGCCGGCCGGTCAGACGGTGGTCCGCCCCGAAAAACTGCCAGCCATCGGTGCAAAAAGCGCTGGCGCCCGACGCGCAGCCCAGCGCGAGCCACGGGTGGCGCCCGCCCGCCATTGGTTGGTTCTGACGGGCGAGCACCACCCAGCCCCACAAGCTGTCCTCGACCGGCAAAAGGTCGATGTAGTGCGAATTGTAAGCCTCGTTGTTGCGCACGACGCCTTCGTCGGCCAGTCCTAGATCCTGGCCGTGAAACACCTCGACGCGGCGGGCGGTGTCCGCGGCGTTGACCACGCGCACGCGCCACGCCCACGCCGCCTGCTCTGGATGAAGCTGCAACGTGGTCGTGGAGGTCAAGCCGGCGCCCGGCCGGCTCGTCCAGATGGCTCCGGAGGTCGCAGACACGGTGAAACCGAGGCCTGGACCAACCAAAGGCGCCCAGCCGCTTTCTCCGTCGCCACCAGACCAGCGCGCCAGAAGCCGGAAAAAACCGTCTTCGGCCGGTCCGGGAAGGAACCGGTTGATCAACGTCTCCCGATGCCGGAAAGCAAAAAGCGCCCCGCTGGCCAGAAATTGCGCCACCAAGTGCGACCGGCTCCGAAGCTCAGCCAACCCAGGAACTTGGGACATCAGTGATCCACAAATGATGGGAGAACAATCAGCTGTGGGGAGTAATTGTGCGATCAATCTCCAAACGCCTGTCCAACGGCGGATGCCGTCGGACAGGCCGCGGAGATCAGAATTCCAACCTCATGGACAACGTCAGCTTGCGGGGCGTCAAATAATTGAAATTTGAACCCTGCGTGCCACCGTTGCTGAACGTGTTGTAACCCGTGTAGACAAGGGTCTTGTTCCCGAAGAGATTGTCCACGTTCAACTGGAATTTCGCGGGCACCTTGCCGAGCCTCGTCGAGTAGGAGACCAGCGCCGAATATATTTGGTAGCCGGGCGAGGACAAACTGCCGCCCGTGCTGATATTCTGCGCGCCGAGGGCCGTGGCGCCTCCGCCGATCGCGAGGCCCCGTGCCCACGTGTCCGTGAAGGTGTAGACGGTAAAGACGCTGAACGTGGACTTGACCAGACCCGCGGACGTCTTCGAACCCGCCACGTTGTTCAGGGTGGTCTCGGTGTTCGTCAGGTCCTGGTTGAGGGATCCCGCGTAGGGCTGTGTGCCGGTCGTCACCAGCGGACTCCACTCGGCGAGGTGAGCGTCATAATACTGCCGAGCACCGGGCAGGTCATTAGTTGATACCGACTTAGGAACGGCCAGCGTCACTTGGAATCTCCAGTTAGGCGTGGGATTGGCAACGGCCTCCATCTCGAAACCGGTGTCCTTCACGTCTTCAGTATCCGCCCACGACATGTTGGCATGGAGCGTTCCATTGGAAGCAAGTCCGGTGACGGTTCCGGCCGGACCGATGTCCGTGGCTGTGCCGCCGGCCTGGAAATAATAATTCCAGATGCCCTGCAGGTCGACACTGTCATTGGTGATGCGGCCATGGGCCTTGTCGGCATAATAGTCCGCGGAGATGTAATATTTGTGGTCCTCGGTCGAGATGCGGATACCAATCGTATTCGACTTTCCGGTCGCGGGGCCGAATTGGCCGCCAGTCAAGCTCGGAGCCACTCCGCCGCCGATGGGGGCGAAGTTCGACGAGTAGTTGTAGTCCACGCCGAACCATTTGGTGATATAGCCCACGAAGCCGGCGGAATAGGTGGTTCCGCTGTCGGATTCGATGGCCGGAATATTGTTCGTCCCGCGGACGTTGACCAGTTCGCTCCAATAACGGTCATCCCGGGCGCCGAGCGTCAGGTTCACGCGATCGTTCCAGAGGCGTGTCTGGGAAACGATCCCGCCATATTTGATCTGCTCGGTCAGGTCGTGGTCGAACCAGTTGAAGGGAAGCGGGAGATATACAATCGGACTGCCGTTGATACTGGACGGCAGGGAGATGGCGGTATTCGGCTGGTTGTAATATTCCCGGGCCCAAATCATGTTCTCCGTCCAGGTGTTGGGATTGTAGCCATTCATGTCGGTGGCGATATACTGCCGGGTCGTCAGCAGATGGAATTCTTCGCCCAACGACGCGCTCAGCCATTCGTTGACCGGAACGCCCCAAAGATTGGTGTCGAAGTGATAGTTGTACTGCGCGCGGAACTCGTTGGAGCTATGATCCTGGATTTGTTTGTCGAGGAACATGTCCGAGTACAGCTGGCCGTAGTTTGGGTTGGCCGAGCCGTCCGGCATCTGCTTGTTGATGTCGACATCGACGTTGCCCGGGGATTCGAAATTCTTGGCGGTCCCCTTGTCAGAATAGCGGTAGGCGGCAATTTCAAACTCGGAGTTGGCGTTGATTTTTTGATCCAGGTACAGCGTGGCGGTGTAATACTCCCAGGTGAAAAGGCCGTCGCTCGGCCCGACTGTGAAATCCCTGCTCGGCAGGGCCGGCACGTCGAGACCGGAGGTACCAAGCTCGTAAGAATACGGCCGCATGACGGCGTTGTAGTAATACGGCCCGTCGCCAAGGCCTGCGCCGCGGTAACCGGGGCCCCAATTCATGAGGCTTCCCGCGGAGGGAATCCAGACCAGCGTGGACGTCGGCCCGCCCCACTCGGCCATGCTGTTGGTCGCGGCGGTTCCGCCGGTCGGCTCGGCACCCCACGTTGGGGAATTGGTCTTCCCATCCCATTGCGAATAGTTGTCAGTCAGATTGACGGCAAACTGGGGAGTCTCCTGCTTGAAGGCTTCCAGGTCCAACCGCACGGTGGTGCTATCGGTTACCTTCCAGGAGGTGGCCAGGGAGGCGCCCCATTTCTTGGTCAAATCGTCCTTGCGCCATTCCTGATCGCGGTCGCCCAAAAGGTCGACCCGGACCCCAAGTTTGCCTCCGTCGGTCACCTGGTTGACGTCCGCTGTCACCCGAACGCCCCCGAAGCTGTTCGCGACCACGTCCAGGTTCTCGAAATCTTTGTTGAGCTGCGGAACCTTGGTGTAGGTGGACAGCGAGCCACCGAGATTGCCCACGCCGAACAGGATCGAGTTGGGCCCGCGATCCACTTCGAGACGATCAACGTTGTACAGATCCTTGACCCCGTAGAACGGAAAGTAATTGACGGTTGGCGGATTGCCGCCCTGCGGCCCGGTACCCGCGCCGCGGATGTTGTAAGCCCAGGAATTGAACACGTCGCCTCCGCCGTCGTGGCCTCCGTTCCAAGAGACGGGAACGATGTTGGGCGTCCACTGCAGGGCGCTTCTCACGTCGGTCAGCTGCAGGTCGTCGATGAACGCCTCGGTGAGGGACGACAACGTCGATGGAGTGATGGTGACTGGCATGGCGTTTCGTCCGCCGGCCAGTGAATCCGTGGCGATGTACCCCTGGTCAGCTGCGACGTTGACGATGAACGGATCGAGTTGAACCACGGGTGCCTCCGCCGCTGGGCTGGCGGGGGTTGGTGTCTGTGCCTCGGATGAGGCGGCCAGGCCGAGCGTCAGCAGCAAGAGCGCCGACGCGAATCTGGGTATTTTTTGTGTTTGCATGGGTATGGGGGGAAAAAGCTGGGACGACTGCGACGAGGTGGGGTTTTCATGGAGGTCAGGAGTTCGTTTGCGGCGTTGCGGTAAGCATGATCAAAGCGGGCCTATTCAAGGCGCAGTGTGCCGAGCTCGTAGCGCTCGTCGGCGCGGCCAAAGTAGCGCCAGTTCAACTTCAGCGAGGGCTCCCATTCGAAGGTGCCCTCGGAGACCACCGCGGGCGAAACGCCAATTACGAGACCGGAGCGGGGCGTGAGCCCCAAGTCCGACCAGGGAATGGTAGCCTCGACTTCATAGCCCTGGTCCGTGTGCCGGACCTCGGCCTGCACCGGGCGGTTGTGGAACCACTCTGTAACCGCCCCGTTGGCCCTGAAGCTGAACTGGCTGTCATCCGCGCCAGACCAGATGAGGCCATCGTTTTGGGGGTCGACGAACAATTCCACGCCATTGCGCGGCGAGGGCGTTGTCAGCTTCGGAAGTTCATCCATCACCGTGGCATGAAAGTGCAGCGCGTCCTTGTCCCACGTGAAGGCGAACTGCATGGCGAGCGCCGGATCGCCCGGCCGGATGTCGGCCACGGAATCCTTGTACTCCAAGCCGGCCACCCGGGTCCACACCCACTGGTCGCGCGGCGTGGTCGCGGGGACGGCCACCGCCAGGCGCTCGGGCGGCACCCGCTGCGGCCCCGCCAGCTGCCACCGGCTGACGACCGAGTTATCACAGCCAAACGCCGCTTCGCCGAACTCCGGAATCGCCGCGCGGCCGGCCTGAACCAGCGGATCCTGCTGGAACCACCGCCGGATGCAATCGGGCACGAGAAGGTTGGCCACGCTGATGAGCAGCGCGGCGCGGTCCTCGGCTGACGCGGTCTCGATCCACTCCGCCGGCGGCGGCGCCTTTCCCAAGCGGGCGACCGTCGCCGCGGGAAACTCGGCCAGGAGCAGTGCGGTCGTCAGAACATCGTAGGGAAACGATTTCGCCGCGCCGGTATCCTCGCTGAGGCGGGCGTAGGCAAACTGCGCCGCCGACGCCCCCGAGATGATCGACCGCTCGTCGAGCCAGAGCCCGGGCAGCAATTGATCGCGGGGGCTTGCCGGCGCGAGCACGTAAACCGGACCCAGAAGTTGGGGCGTGCGTTCCAGCCCGGTCCAGGCTGACGGCGGGCGCGCTCCTGCAGCCACCTGGAAGAACACGACCAACCGATCCAGGGCGCCCAGCTGGTTCGCTCCTGCCGAAACGGCCTTCCAGTCGATCGCCGCAAGGCGCCGCGTCACTTCTTCCGCCAGATCAGGGATGGCCTGCCGCGCGGTGACCAGGCCGGCGGCATACTCCGCCACCCTCACGCCGTCCTGCGGCGCCGGTCCCTCGTGCAACAGCGTTCCAGCCCCGGACACAACCTCCGCCTCGGAGATAAAACCGAGCTTCTCGGCCGCGATGATCGACGACAGCTCCAGTCCCGCCCCCGCCCCGGGTATCGTTCCCAGTGATTTCCACGCCCTGGCCGCCAGCCCCCGCAGTTCATCGCGCCCGGATCCGGTCAGATCGCGACTCGTCGACACGAACCCGGCGCGGACCAGCGCCCGCTGCACCTCGGGCGCACCCATGAACAACGACCAGACGAAGCCGGTCCGGACGTTCTCCGCCTGCAACAGGGTGATTCCCAGATCGATGCCGATGACATCCGGATTGACCCACCCTGTCTCGGGATTGAAGGCATCCACAAAACCGTAGCGCTTCCAGATGCGATCGCCATAGGTGGTGCGCATGAATTGGAGCGCCGCCAAAGTTTCGTCAGGGGCAAAGGGCAATGAACCCGCCGGCGCGCACGGTACCACGGTGCCATCCAGCGCGTTGAAATCCGTGGTGCGTGGCGGTCCCCCCCAGGCCTTGTAACCGGCCGCGGAATCCGAAGCGGTGAGCCCCCACAGCCTCTCGCTCCAGCTGGGGAACTCGGAGTGCAAATCGCTGCAGAACTTCCGCTGGGCGAGAGTGGCCAGGGTGGAGTTCAGAAAGTAATCCGCATAGGCGTCCCGCAGGCCGCGAAAATCGCCATAGGCCTGGGCGAATTGATGCACGAACAGCTGCGGTCCCTGAATGTAATGGTAGCCGGCGTAGCTACCGAGCGGCGCACGGGCCCACGCGCTCCAGAGGTCCGGCTCGATCGGCCGCTCGGGCGCGCCCAGCCCCAGCAGGGTGAGCATCATGAGCTCCGAGTACCGGTCCCAGCGGAAGCGAGAAAAGCCCGTCTCGTCGAACCAGCCCATCGCGAAGGTCCGGCCGCCGTTGAGGAACCAGTGCCAGTCAATCTCGCGATAGAGCCGGTTGACCAGCTCGGTGATCTCGGGATCGTGGAAATATTCGCGCGCCGCGATGGCACCGGCCAGAAACAACCCGGTGTCGATCGTCGAGAGCTCGCACTTCCACGCGCGCGCCCCGGTGTCCATCTCCATGAAGTGATAGAAAAAGCCGTGCTGGCGCGGCGCCTCATTGGCGAGGAACCGCAGCAGGGTCTGCACGTGCCTCACCGCCGTCGCTCGCTCCACCCAGCCGCGCTCGGTGCCCACCGCCCAGGCGCTGAGAGCAAAGCCGGTGGCCGCAATGCTGGCCTTGCCGGCGCTGGGCGAGCCGTCGGCCCGCGCCCGGTCCCGCACCAGCCCGGTGCGGGGATCCGCCTGGTCCACGAAATAGCGAAACGATGCGAGCTCGAGCTCATTGAGAAACCCCTCGGCGGCGGCCGGCAGCTTCAGCACCGGCCGCGCTCCCGGCCGCCCGGCGGCACCGCCCTGCGTCACCGCGGCTTCCGCCGGCATCTCCGCCCGCCCCTGCGCCATGGCGAGCAGGAGAACGACCGCGCCCAGAAAGAGCCGATGTCGTGACGCTGCGGGGATGCGAAACAGAGCCATGGGGGCAACCTGGCGAGCGGGGTGAAATTTGCGGTAGCGGAAGCGAAACCAGGCCCAGCGGGGCCGGGTAACACGTAAATAAAACGTAACTGACAACGTTTGCATTGCAAACAAAAACCTCGAAATCGCCATTTTTTACTCTATCGCCGGGGCAATTCCCCGATCCGATCTTGCAAACGTTTGCTGTTTTTGATCAGCCGGGCAGGGCAACGCCCACCGGCACTAGGAGGCTGTGGGACTTCCGGCCGGCCAGCCTCCTGCTGGCAAAACCGCCTAATCTAACCCGGCGAAACGGGCAGAATCTCGGCAATCTTTACACGATTTGGAGTGATACTGGCTCATCGGATCATATTCCCTGCTCAATGGAAGGTGCGGCTTTGCTTTTAGCAGCCTGAAGGGCTCGAAGCCCGACAGGCTGCTAGAGCGGTTTCAGAAAAAGTGTAGCCGCGAGCGTCAGCGAGTGGACGAGCCATCCGCTCGCTGACGCTCGCAGCTACGTTCGTGTTCTCGGCTACAGTGCAATTTAAACCGCTCTAGGCAGTTGCTTGCCGTGTTGTCGCACGGGGGGCGCCTTGGCTCCCCGAAGAAGTTCCCACGGCAATTCCGCGGTCGAGATGGGGTGGAGGAAGCCCGCTTGGGGGCGATCGTCGGTGCCAGGCGACCTTCCTGCTGCATGGCGTCGGTTCAGATTGGCTGGGTCGACTCGCGAATCACCAGCGCCGCAGGCATTTCATGGAGAACCGGCCGTCTGGCCTTGCCCGGCGCGCCAGCCGCCTCAACCACCAGCCCGACGGCGCGCTCCGCCATGTCCGCCAACGGCTGGCGGATGGTGGTCAGCGCCGGCCGGCAGGCGGTCGCCCACATTCCGTCGTCAAACCCCACCACTGAGATATCCTCCGGGCATCGCAATCCCGCCACGTTCGCTTCATGGATCGCACCAAAGGCAATTTCATCGTTGGCGCAGCAAAGCCCCGTCGGCCTCTCTCCGGAACCGAGGAAGCGCGCGAATCCCTCCCGCCCGGTCTCGGCACTGAACGGGCCCTCATAAATCCACTCGGGGCGCGGCAGCACCCCCGCCTTTTCCAGCGCGTCGAGGTATCCCTGCCTGCGCTCGTGGACATCGCGCGAGGCGCTGGGGCCAAGCAGCAGGCCGATCCGCCGGTGCCCGAGCTGCAGCAACAGGCTCGCGGCCGATTGGGCTCCGGCGAAATTGTTCACCCCCACGACTGGCACCCCAAAGTCGCCCACCGCGGTTTCCGGCGGCAGGACGGACTTGGCGACGACAAACGGGCGGCGGAAGCCGCGCAGTTCCTGCACTTCTGTCAGACCCAATGGCTCCGCCAGGTAGATGATTCCGGAGGAATCCATGCTCAGGTGCTGCATGGCCTCGCGGAAGCTCGTGCCCGGCTTCCGACTCAGCGTGCAGATGTGCACGCCCCACTCGCGCGCCGCCGCCGCATGCATCGTCCCCGCCAGGAACCGCCCGTAGAATTCGGAGAAGAAAATGTTTTCATCCATGGGCACGACCACCGTCAGGGTCGAATTGATGCCGTTGCGCAGCATCCGCGCCCCGGGGTTGGGGGAGAAGTTCTGCTTCTCTGCCAGGTCGAGGATCGCCTTGCGGGACTCCGCACTCACCAGATGGGCCGTTTCCGGCCGCAACGCCCGCGATACGGTCGAGGGCGACACTCCGAGCCGCTCGGCAATCTGGACAATGCCCACCCGGATGGGACGCGTGGAGGAGGAGCGAATAGGCATGGGGTGTTGATTTCTCTTCACATTCTGGATGGCGGGAAGCTGCCGCCGCAAGCAAACTCACCTGACAAGCCGTTCGGGATAGTTCTAGTCAACCAGTTTGCGATTGCAAACATTTGCATTCAGATTTCTATCCGCTCGCAGTTACCTCGGGACGGGCATATTCAGACCCTAACCCCACCATTCCACCCGCCGATTGAAGAGGCCCCGGCTCAATCATGAAATTGCAGAAGCACCATCTTACCGCCGCGGCCGACAAGATCCCGGTTTCGCAGAAGATCGCCTACGGCCTGGGCGCGGTGGTGACCATTGTCGCGGTGAACTCGGTGCAGCAACTGAGCGGCCTCGTCTATGTCGTCGGACTGGGGATCAGCGTGGTCTGGATCAACTGGGCCCAGGCGTTTCCGCGGTTATGGGATGCCGTCGTGGATCCGTTCCTGGGCAACCTGTCCGACAACTCCCGCTCGCGCTTCGGCCGGCGGATTCCGTTTCTCGTGGTCGGGGGCATCCTCATCGGGATCGCCTTCTGGTTGCTGTGGGCGGTGCCGCGGGACTGGAGCAAGCCCGCGATGTTCGGCTACTTCGTGGCCGTGTCGCTGTTCTTTTACACGGTCGTTCCCGTTTACGCGATCCCGCACGGGGCGCTGGGGCTTGAGCTGACCGAGGATTACCACGAGAAGACCAGCATTTTCGCCTTCGCCAGCTTCATCGGCAACATTGGCGCGTTCACGCTGCCGTGGATCTACTTTCTCGCCAACCGGCCGGTCTTCGGCGGCGACGCGGTGAAAGGCATCAAATGGGTGTGCCTCGTGATGAGTGTCATCCTCACCGCCTGCGCGCTCGTTTGCGCCTTGGTCTGCCGGGAAACCAAGCTGAAGCAGGTCAAGTCGCAGGAGCGGGTGCCCATCGTGAAGAACTTCATGACGACCTATCGCAACCGGACGTTTGTCCGGCTCGTCGCGGTGTTCGTGCTGCTGATCGTCGGGTTCCAGCTCGTGATGGGCTTCAACAACTACATCTCCATCTTCTACCTCTTTGGCGGCGACAAGGGCGCGGCTTCGGTGCTCATGGCCGAGAATGGAACCCTCTGGGCCGCGGTCGGCCTCGGCGGCGTCTTTCCAATGACGTGGCTGTCCAAACGCTTCGGCAAGCGGGCCACGGTCATCGTCGCGCTCGGGATCATCATCGTGGGCAACCTGTCGAAAATCCTGTGCTACAGCCGGACGCATCCCTGGCTGACCTTCATTCCGACCGTCGCGCTGTCCCTCGGCATGGTGTTCTGTTTCACGCTCGTCAACTCGATGATCGCCGACATCTGCGACGAAGACGAATACACGACCGGCATCCGCCGGGAGGGGATCTATTTCGCAGTCTACAACTGGTGGTGGAAGGTGGCGGTGTCCATCGCCACGGTCGTCAGCGGGTATGTGCTGCGCCTCACGGGCTTCCAGGAAGGGATGGCCACCCAGGGCGCGGCGACCCTGTTCTGGATCCGGTTCTGGGAGATCGGGCTGCCGCCCTGCCTCTGCCTGATCGGCGTCGTTCTGCTCGCCAAGTACCCCTTGAGCGAGGAACGCGCCTATCAGATCAAGAAATCCCTGGATGAAAGGAAGGCCCGGGCCGCCGGCGGAAATGCACTGGGAGGTCATGACATGGTGCCCTCCGGCTAGCAGGCGGTCGGGCTTCGAGCCCTTCAGGCTGCTAGAAGCAAAACCCCCATGAACTTTCCCGGGTAAGGCTGCCGGCAACAACGCTCTCCACCGCACCCACACCCGCTGTGAAAAGAAGCCCCGGCCCAGATCATTCCGAGACTCGAGCCAACCACCTTTGGAGGAAACCCATGACTTCCCCAAGACCAAGATTCCATCGATCGCGCGCGCTGCTGGCCGTTGCGGCTTGGCTTCTGCCTGCCTGCATGTTTCCGCAGGCCCGCCTGCTCGACGAATTTGAGACTCTCGCGGGCTGGCGGGCCGTCCCTTCGGAAGGCGCCAGGATGGGCCTGGCCACGGCGGAGGGGAGAAACGGCCATGCCCTGATGCTCGAGTTCGATTTGAGCGGGGCCTACGGCTACGCCAGCGCGCGGAAGGACTTCTCGATCGATCTTCCTGATAACTACCAGTTCACCTTCGACCTGCGGGCGGATGCCCCGGTCAATAATCTCGAGTTCAAACTCATCGATGCGGAGGGAAACACCTGGTGGATCAAGAAACTGGATGTGACCTTCCCGACCCAGTGGACCCCGCAGCATATCCGCCGGCGGCAGCTGACGTTCGCGTGGGGCCCGTCAGGCGGCGCCGAAATCCGGCATCTCAAGACGATCGAATTGGTGGTCTCCTCCGGCACCGGGGGAAAGGGCCGGGTCTTCTTCGACCATCTTCGCTTCGAACCCATCGACGACCGGGCCGCTCTCACCGCTCGCGCCCGGGTGGAGGCATCCTCAACAACGGAGGGCGGCGAACCGGCCTGGGAGGACAAGGAATCAAGGCTCGCCCATTGGAAGAGCGCCGGAAACAACTCCCCGGAATGGCTGGCCGTCGATTTCGGCTATCCGAGGGAATTGGGCGGTCTGGTGATTGACTGGCAGGGAGACGATTACGCGTCGGCGTACGATGTGCTCACGTCATCGGACGGGAGGGAATGGCGGGCCGCATCGTCGGTGACGCAGGGCAAAGGGGGCCGCGATTACGTCTATCTGCCCGACCAGGAGGGCCGCTTCCTAAAGCTGGTGCTGCAGAAAAGCGCGAGCGGCCGGGGCTTCGGGATCGCCCGGCTCGTGGTCCAGGGCGCCGAGTTCGGCTCCTCGGCCAATGATTTCTTCAGCGCCGTCGCCCGGGACCAGCCGCGCGGACTCTATCCAAAATATCTGCTGCAGGAACAGAGCTTCTGGACGACGGTGGGAAATCCCCGCGATCACAGCAAGGCGTTGATCAATGACTCGGGGACCATCGAGGTTGACCAAACCCGCTTCACCATTGAGCCGTTTCTCTACCTCGAGAACAAACTGGTAACCTGGAACGACGTCACGCCGCGCCAGTCCCTGGAAAAAGACTATCTGCCGATTCCGTCGGTCGAGTGGAAATACCACAATCTCACCCTGACGATCACCGCCTTCGCCGCCGGAACCGCCGGACCGGACAGTCGTTTGCTCGCAAACTACCGGATCGAGAATGCCGGCGGGCCGGGCCGGGGAAAACTGTTCCTGGCGATTCGTCCCTTTCAGGTCAATCCGCCCTGGCAGGGGTTGCTGCACCCCGGGGGGTGGGCCCGCATCGGCCGCGTGCAGTTCGAGCACGGAGTGCTGACCGTGGACGAAAGGAAGCTCATCGCGATCGACGCCCCCTCGGGTTTCGGGGCGACGCCATTTGAGCGCGGGGAGATTACCGCGTTCCTGCAGCAGGGCCGCCTCCCCGCGGAGGACCGGATCCAGGACGCCCGGGGTTTTGGCTCCGCCGCCCTGGAGTACGAATTTGATCTCCCGGGCGCGTCCTCGATCGAGTATCATCTGGCGGTTCCCTTCCACGGCGGGAGCGGGAGTCCCACGCCGTCCATGGACCGGGCGGGCGCGGACAGTTACGTCGGCTTGGCGCATGCGGCGACCCGCCGGATGTGGGAATCGATGCTCGACCGGTTCGACGTCAGGCTGCCCGCCTCCGCGCAGCCCATCATCAACACAATCAAATCCAATCTGGCGTACATCTTCATCAACCAGGACGGACCCCGCATCCAGCCGGGGGCGCGCAACTACAACCGGGCCTGGATTCGCGACGGCTCGCTGACCTCCACCGCCCTGCTCCAGCTGGGCATCAAAGACGAGGTGAAAGAGTATGCCGACTGGTATTCCCAGTTCCAATTCCCGAACGGCAAGGTACCCTGTGTGGTCGATTCCCGCGGCGCCGATCCGACGGTCGAAAATGACAGTCACGGCGAGTTGATCTACCTGATCATGCAAGTCTTCCGCTACACCCATGACACCGCCTGGCTGCGCTCCAAGTGGGACACGGTGGTGAAGACGGTGCATTACATCCAGAGCCTTCGTGCCGAGCGAAAAACCGCCGTGTACCAGGACGGAACCCCGGAGCAGCGCGCCTGCTACGGGCTGGTTCCCGAATCCATCAGCCACGAGGGATACTCGAACAAGCCGATGCATTCCTACTGGGACGATTTCTTCATTCTCCGCGGGTTGAAGGATGCCACCGCGATGGCCGGCCTCCTGGGCGAAAGCGAGAAGCAGGCCGAGTTTGCCGCCGAGCGCGACGATTTCCGGAAGGATCTCTATGCCTCGATGCGACGGGCGATGGCGAACAAGGGCATCGATTACATCCCCGGCTGCGTGGAGCTGGGAGATCTTGACGTCACCTCGACGACGATCGGCATTGCGCCGGTGAACGAGCTGGGGAACATCCCGGAGCCTGAGCTGCACCGGACCTTCGACCGGTATTTCGACTACTTCACGAAGCGCAAGCTCAACACCGTTTCCTGGAACGACTACACCCCCTACGAGAACCGGATCATCGGTTCATTTGTCTATCTCGACCAGAAACAGCGAGCCAGCGACGTCCTGAACTTCCTGATGAGCGACCGGCGGCCCCCGGGATGGAATCATTGGGCGGAAGTGGTGTACCGCGATCCCCGGACGCCGAAATATATCGGCGACATGCCGCATACTTGGTGCGGCTCCGACTTCATTCGCTCGGCCCGGGCCATGTTCGTCTATGAACGCGAAGCCGATGAAGCGCTGGTCGTCGCCGCCGGGGTGGCTGACGAATGGGTGAACGATCCCGCCGGGGTCGAAGTCAACAACCTGCCGACCTACTACGGCAACCTCTGCTACATCCTCAAGCCCGAGGCCGCGCCTGACGGCGGACCGGGGCGGCGGATCGTGGCAAAGCTCGGCGGCGATATGGCGATGCCGCCCGGCCGGATCATCCTGAAGTCTCCCCTGTCGGAAAGAATCAAATCCGTCGCCGGAGACGGCCGCTTGCTGCCGGCGGGGGCAAACGAAATCCGAATCGAGAAGCTTCCGGCCACCGTCACCATTCTGTATTGAGGGTGCCTCCGCCGGGGGAGGCTTGTGGTCCCGACCGGGCCCGGCCCCCGATTGGCCTTGCGGGAAGAGAATCTCCCCCGGCCATTGGCGACACTGCCCACCTCTGCTGACTGTCGCGCCAATCGACGGCGCGCATGAGTTTTATCGATTAACGCTCTGCGGCCAGATTCCGCTACACTGGTGCGTGACTGGAATCTGCCCAAAAAGCCGGATGCAGGGCGGGGTCGCCGCAACCCGCCTTCCGATTTCACCATCTATGGTTTGGCGGGGTCCGGCGACCCCGCCCGACAAGACCCTTTTGTCCCCTCCCAGGCCAGAATCCAGTCACGCCCTCCGCCGTTCTCCCGGCGCACTAATCGGTTGAATCACGCGAGAGGGCGAGATAGAGATGCACGGATTGATCGCTACGCCAACCAGCATCATCCGGCCTTGCGCCTGACCATTTTCTCATTCCTTTCTGATGATTAAGAAGCCGCTCCTAGTCGGTTTCCTCGCCATTCTCATGGGCCTTCCCGGGCTGCAGGCCGTTGTTCCGGCGGACCAGGAGGGATTTACCAGATACGTTCTCCATAAGTTCGAGGAGAAGATTCCCGGGCATGAATTCGTCTATGTTGCCCCACTGCACTTTCGGGACAACAAGAAGGGCTATGATGCCGCGGCGGACGAGCATCTGGCTCCGCTTTTTTACAGGGTGGCGGCTAATCCGGCTGATGCTGACTCCCTGATTGATCGCTACGTCGATCGCGCCGCCTCGGCTGTCGCCAGCTTGAAACGCTGGGACGAAAAGGCAACGGCCCAGGGCGACCGTGTCCTCACTTTGCCCGAACTTGGTCTGGGCGACCCCCGGCTGATGATTTGCCTGGGCAAAAACCTCATTGATTTCACCCTTTGGACTTATACCGGGGACAAATTCGCCCGGGAGGATTACGGTTACGGCCAAGCTAACGACAACGAATGGAGGCACCTGAAGCTCCTGTACTCTACCGCCCACGCCTCGGATATACTGGTCGGCAATGGATTATTGCACTGTTATCCGTACGGAGAGGGGAAGGGATTCCTCCGCGACCGGGAGCGGGAGGACGACGGGACCGTGCACGATGGCCCTTTTATTCTCTTCGCAGTGCAGGAGCGGAGAATTGCGGCGAAGGCATTGAATGAACAGATCGTGAACCAGGAATTTGCCTTGGCTGGGAGCAGCCGGTTCCTCGGGAAACTCGACGGTATTATCTTTTATCGGAATCAAGGTGATGAAAAGAACATCTTCGGACGGGACGCCAAGACTGGGACGGTCTATCGATGGAAACCCCGGGAGGTTTATTTGATTCGAGGGGTTCTTCGGGGAATAAAAAAAGATATCGATTTGTTGTCTACCAAAAGGCCTGGTACGCGCTCTCCAAAGGGACGGGCGAGCTCACCGAGATTGAGGTCTCCCTTGATGACGCAGTGATCGACCAACCGGGAAAGTGACCGGCGTGAAAGATCTCGTCGGGCCTTGGATGCATTGCTCGGGTGGACTTTAGAATCGTTTCGCCAGCCGTCCCATCATTCCCCGCATGAAATCCCGTGCTTTGATTCTGTTGGCGCTGGCTTTCGCTGTAATCGCACCGGCTGCCGGAGATGATTTTGCCGCCCAGATCGAGGCGGCGCGGGCCCAGCGCGTCGAGCGCCTCACCCGGCCCGACGGCTGGCTCACTCTGGTCGGCCTGCATTTCCTGCCCTTGGGCGACAGCCCTGTCGGCCGCGCCCCGGACAACCGGGTTGTGCTGGCCGCCGGACCGGCCCATCTGGGCACGATCACGCTCACCCCCGAAGGCCGGGTGATGTTTGCGCCGGCGCTGGGCGTCGCCGCCCAGATCGACGGGCAACCCGCGCGTCCCGGGGAGTTGCGTCCCGCGGCTGGCGATGTCCCGCCCATGGTCCTCACCTCCGGCACGGTGAGCCTCGTCACGATCGAGCGCGGCGGGCGGAAGGCCCTCCGGGTCAAGGACAGCGCCGCCGAGCGTCGTCTGCACTTCCCCGGCCTTGATTATTTCCCCGTTGATCCAGGGTGGCGGATCGAGGCGCAGTGGGTTCCGTTCGAGCCGCCGCGCGAGGTTTCGATCACCAACATCATCGGCAACGTCTCGCGCGAACGCGTCCCGGGCAAGGCCGTGTTCCAGCGCGACGGCCGGACCTACGAATTGTGGCCGCTGGTGGAAGACCCTGGAGATCCGCTCTTTTTTGTCTTCTCGGATGCGACGGGCGGCAGCGAAAGCCATCCGATGCGCTTCCTCGACGCCGCCCCGCCGAAGAACGGAAGGGTGGTGCTCGACTTCAATCTGGCGACGAATCCGCCCTGCGCGTTCACGCCTTTCGCCACCTGTCCGCTGCCTCCGCCGCCCAACCGCCTTCCCTTGGCGGTACCGGCCGGAGAGCGCAAGTACCGGGGCAGCCAGGAGTGACCGCCCGCACACGGGCATGGTCCCTGCCGGCTTTTCGGCGCGCAATTTTTGACAATGGCGTAACGCGTTAAATCATTGCGGTGAAAAGACCCTACGCTATTACTAGGAAATTCCCCTGGTCGGCGAACGGCTCGGCGACCCGAGGTCCCGAGTCATTTTGCACCCACCATGAAGATTCTCCTAGTCGAAGATGACCGAAATTACCGGGCGCTGCTCTACGAACTTCTCCATTCGTGGGGGCATGACATGCTGGCCGTGTCGGACGCCCTGCACGCCGTTGCCTTGCTGGACGAGACCAACAACGGCATCGATCTCGTCCTTCTGGATCTGAATCTGCCCCGCCTCGGCGGCGATCAGATGATGAAGACCTACGCCAACTGGACAAAGTGCCATGCCCGTTTCATCATCATGTCGGGCTTCTTCAATCCCGACAACTACATCGATCACCCCAAGGTGGTCGGCTGCCTGCACAAGCCCATTTCCAACGACATGCTGAAGAAGATGGTGGCCAAAGCTGAGAAAGCCCTGGCCGCCGACGCCAAAAGTACGAAAAAGTGAGCGTTCCCAGCGGGAAAATGCAGGTTGACAACGTCAGCCTGCGGTCCAGCCTTTCCCGCTCCCCACTTCCTTCCGCTATGACCACGCCTGAAACGAAACCGCAAACCCTGACACCTGCCGAGATCCCCTTTACCAGCCCGCAAATGTTCAACCGCTGTGTCACCGACACCGGCAAGATCCTGCCGCGGAAATACACGGGGCTGACGTCCAAGCACCAGCGCGCGGTCACGAAGACCCTGAAGCGATCCCGCCACATGTTGCTGGCCCTGTAGGCCGCTGGCCGCCCGTTGAGCATTCGCCGAGCCGGAGCCTGGGCTCCGGCTTTTTGCTTTCAGAAGAAAGGGAACGCGACGAGGACGTCGCGTCCCCATCAGTTCCCTGAGCCAGGCCCCTACCCTTGACTCTCTCTGCTCAAGTTTACCGCGGCACCCCGGAAAACCTGCGCCGGCTCGCGCGGGTCCTGCAGCGCGGCAGCCTTGTCGCCGTTCCCACGGAAACTGTTTACGGCCTGGCCGCCAATGCCCTCGACGCAGCAGCCTGCCGCGAGATCTTCCTCGCCAAACGCCGCCCCGCCAACGATCCGCTGATCGTGCATGTCGCAGACTTGCGGATGCTGGCCCGGATCGCCGAATCCAACGACGCGGTCACCCGGCTCGCCCGCGCATTCTGGCCCGGTCCGCTCACCCTGGTGCTGCGGCGCCAGCGGGTCGTCCCCGACGTGGTGACCGCCGGCCTGTCCAGCGTGGCGGTGCGCATGCCCGCGCATCCATTGCTCCGCCGTCTGCTGCGCCTCAGCGGGCTCCCCCTCGCCGCGCCGAGCGCCAATCCTTTCGGCTACGTCAGTCCCACCACCGCAGCGCACGTCCGGGACGGTCTCGGGTCGGCCATCGCGCATATTCTGGACGGCGGCCCCTGCCGGCACGGGCTCGAATCCACGATCGTGGATGTCCGCGATCCCGGCCGGCCCGTGCTTTTGCGGCCCGGGGTGATCACCGCGGAGCAACTCGCCCGCGTGCTGGGCGTTTCCATTCGCGACGGGTCGGGGCGCAGAAACCCCGCGATTCCGGCGCCGGCCCCGGGTCTGATGCCCCGCCACTACAGCCCGCTCCGGCCCCTGCGCCTCCACCGTCGCATCACCGCCGCCATGGTGGCTCGGGCCCGGTCCGACGAAGCCTGGATTTGCTTTCGTCAACCGGACTGGGCCGGCGCCGCCAAGAACGTGCACTGGCTCAGCACCCGCGGTAATGTTGCCGAGGCGGGCCGCCGCCTCTTCTCCTTGCTCCGCCAGCTGGACCATGGCTCCTGGACCCGGCTGCATGCGGAACTTGCCCCGCCTAATGGCCCGGGCCTCGCGATCAATGACCGGCTGCGCCGGGCCGCCGCCAAGTGAGCGTCGCGATCCAAGTTCCTTCCCCAGGTTTTCGCCGGCTCCGGCCGGTCCTTTCGGCGCTGGTCTTGGCGACCGGATGGGCCGGCCTGGCCGCTCCGGCTGTCCTTCCAGCACCGATTATTCCCCCGGGCATCAGCCTCGAAACAGGTGAAATCGAGGGGGCGAAATTTGTCATCGCCCGGCCCGCCCAATGCAATGGGTGCGTGCTGCTGATCGCCCACGACTACCGCGCGAAAACAGCTCCTTTGGTGGCCGATCTCAATCCCAACCACCTGGCCCATAGCACCCTGCTCGCCGAGGGCTGGGTCGTCGCCCAGACCAGCTATCGCCGCAACGGCGCGATCATCCGCGACGCCATCGCCGACTTGGAAAACCTCCGCGCCCACATCGCCGCCACCTGCGGCGAGCCGCGCCGGGTCCTGCTGGAAGGCGATTCCATGGGTGGCACGATCGTCACGCTGATCGCCGAGCAATTCTCCGGTCATTATCAGGGCGCCGTGGCCGTGGACGCGCTGCTCCAGGCGCGGGAGAAGAATGACTTTATCCCTTTCAATCTCCAACCCCAGATTCCCCTGGTATTCCTCACCAATCAAAGCGAACTCAACGGCCCGCGGCAGTATGTCACCGCGCCCTTCGACCGGCAAAACCGGCCGCTGCTCCTCAAGGTGGCGCGCGCCGGCCATGTGAACGTCAACCAGCGCGAACGTCTGGTGGCGCTGCGCACCCTGATCGACCTGCTCGACCAGCGGCCCGTTGCTCTACCAAAAATGGACGGTGCACCGGTGTTTTATGACGCCACCCAGGAGCCGGTTCCGGGCCCCTCCCAGGTCCGGCCGCTCGACGAGGGCGGCTTCGAGGCGAGGGTGACCGAAGTGACCGCGGTCGATGGCAATCTGCTCCTCAATGCGCAGCCCGCCGATTTCTCCGCCGCCGAAATTGCGCCGGACACGTGGTTTGAGGTCACTGCCAAGGGACAAACCTACCGTGTCTTCTACGGCCGCGATTTCGCCAGCGTGAAGCCGGGGCTGTGGGTCGCCTTTCCCAATGCCGAGGGATTCTTCTGTCTCGCGCGCAACCGGGATAACGCCGCCACCACCGGCGCACTGGACGCGGGCGACCCCGTCATCATCCACCGGATCCGCGAAGACGGCGACTCCACCGTCCCGTAGCAGATTGCCCGTAGCGCCGGTCTGCGACCGGCGTTCCGAAACTCTACCGCTGAAGATCGCCAGTCCGAGACTGGCGCTACATGGCAACCGGACCATCCCGGCGTCCCGGCGTCGCCAGTCCGCGACTCGGCACCCTCACCACCTGCATGCCGGCGGCACGCGCGCCCGCGATTCCGGGCTCGGCGTCCTCAAACACCAGGCACCCCTCCGGCGCCACGCCCATCCGCCGCGCCGCGAGCAGGAACATGTCCGGCGCCGGCTTGCCGTGACCCGGAGGCACATCCGCCGGGGTCACGACAATGGAAAACAATGCGCTCAGGCCGGCAGATTCGAGCGCCGCCTGCGCCACCTCCGGCATGCCGCCCGTGACAATCGCGACGGGGTGGGTCTTCGCCACGCGGCAGGCGAATTCCACCACGGGCCGGATGAGTTTCGCGTCCTGCAGAAGCTCCAGATAGATCTTCTCCTTCACGTGCTCCACCCGTGCCGCATCGAGTTTGACCCCGTAGTGCTCCCCGATGCGTTGCGCCACCAGCAGCGTCGGCACCCCGCCGAGCGAGTAAAAGATATCCTCGTCCAGATCCCGCCCCAGACCGCACTCCCACAGCGCCTGCCGCCACGCCACAAAGTGCAGTGGCATCGTGTCGACGAGCGTGCCGTCGAGATCAAACAGGTAGCCGGCGAAATCGCCCTGCGGGATGTCGAGCTTCATGGAGCCGCGCAAGAGAGCAGCCCCCGCGCCACCTTGCAACTGAAACCAGCGGAGCAAATCGAATTTGTACGTGGCGCCAGTCTGCGACTGGCGATCGCCGGTCGCAGACTGGCGCCACCTCCAATCACAGCGGGAACGGTCCGACGACGAGCGGCATCTACTCACCTACATGTCCCGGCTGAGCACGTCGAACGGGCGAGTGAATCCGATGTGGAAATCATGAAATCAGGTTTGCCCGCTTCGCATGAAGCTGCCTGCCCAATCCTGCTTTCCTGGGTTCCACATTCCTTACGCTAGAAACCCGGACCAAGCGTCTCCCCCCCTCGACAAAGACCCCGCTTGGAGCTGGGATCACCTCCATGGGTATCAATCAGACCACCTTTTCCGCCAGCGCAGCGCCACTGTCACCAGGCCGATCAAGGCGGGCACCTCCACCAGCGGCCCGACCACCGCCGCAAATGCCGCGCCCGAGTGGAGGCCGAAGACGCCCACGGCAACGGCAATCGCCAGCTCGAAATTGTTGCCTGCCGCGGTGAACGCCAGCGTGGCCGTCCGCTCGTAGTCCGCCCCGGTGCGCACGCTCATCCAGAACGTCACCGCGAACATCACCGCGAAGTAAATGAGCAGCGGCACCGCGATCCGGAGCACATCGAAGGGAATCCGCAGCACCATGTCGCCTTTCAGGCTGAACATCACAAAGATCGTGAACAGCAGCGCCGTCAGGGTCAGTGGACTGATGAGCGGCAGGAATTTGCCGTCGTACCAGGCGATGCCCGCCGGACCCCGCCGCAGCACCCGCCGGCCCAGCCAACCGGTGAGAAATGGCACGCCAAGATAGATGAAGACGCTCTTTGCGATCGCGGCGATCGTGATGCTGGAGAGATCGAGGGCGCCCAATTGCACCCCGATGGCCGGCGGCAGCACCTTCAGGAAAAACCAGGCCAGCGGCGCATAGCAGAAAACCTGAAAGAGGGCGTTGAACGCCACCAGCCCCGCGCAATACTCGCAACTGCCTTGCGCGAGATCGTTCCACACGATGGCCATCGCGATGCACCGCGCCAGGCCGATGAGCACCAGGCCGGCGAAGTAGTCCGGGTGGTCCCGCAGAAACACCACGGCCAGCGCGAACATCAGGACCGGGCCCACGAGCCAGTTCTGCACGAGGGAGAGCCCGAGCACGCGGCGGTCCCGGAACACGTCGCCCAGCTCCTCGTAATGCACCTTGGCGAGCGGCGGATACATCATCAGGATCAATCCGATCGCGATCGGGACCGAGGTGGTTCCCACGCTCCACGCCGTCAGGGCAGTCGGTATTTGCGGCAGATAGCGGTCGAGAAACGAAAGCCGGCCCAGCAGCGGATGGCGCCCGGACATCACTGTTCCGGCCCCTCCGCTGGCGCGCGCCGGCTTTGTTCGGCAATTACGTTGACGTCCTCCGCACGAAAAGCGGCGAGCTGCTCGTCCGAGAAGGCACAAAATAACTCGACCCGGCGGGCGATCTCCGACGCGACGGTGACGAACGCGCGGTATTTCACCTCCTCCGAACCCTCCACCGCCGCCGGATCGGGGGAACCCCAATGTCCCACCACCGGCCGACCCGGCCAGAGCGGACATGATTCCCGGGCGCGGTCGCACACGGTGATCACAAAATCGAAGTCCACGTTCTTGAACTCATCCCAGGATTTCGAGCGCGCCGCGGTGGCGTCGAGCCCGTAGCGCTCCCTGAGCACGCGCACGGCCAGTGGATGCACGCTACCGGTGGGATGCGAGCCGGCGCTGGAGACTTCGAATCGTCCGCGGCCGAGGGCGCGCAGAAAATATTCGCCGAGAATCGACCGCGCCGAGTTGCCCGTGCCAAGGATCAGCACTTTGAAGGGTGGACGTGAGGTCATGGGAAATCTAAAGCTGTTTCAGAAAAGGCGTGGCCGCGAGCGTGAGCGAGTGGGCGAACCCTCCGCTCGCCCACGCTCGCAGCCACAGGCACTCGCACCCGGCACCGCCGGGGCGAGCCGCGCCAGTCGCGCCCGATCGCCCCGAAAGACGGGATCCTCGGCCGCACAGTCCTGAAGACAGGCGAGATTCGCCTGGAGCTCGGGGGCGCGCCGGCGCGGAAGCCGATAGACCATCCAGTTGCCGCGGCGTTCGGCCTCCACCATTCCGTTCCGTTTCAGGTAGCCGAGGTGCTTCGAGATCTTGACCTGCGGCTCGCGCAATACCGCCTGAAAGTGGCAGACGCACAGCGGCCCCGCCGCCAGCAGGTTGAGGATGCGCAGCCGGGTGCGGTCGCACAGGCATTCGTAAATGCGGACGAGATCCATGCGATTAATATACCGTAAAAAGTATATTCTGCAAGCGGTATATTGTTGCGATCCGCCAGCCGCGCCCTGTTCCGGGCCGCCCGGTGGGCCACCGTTCCAGACGGCCGCGAGCGCCCGCGAGTGGTTCAGGGATCAGCCGGAAACAACTTCAGCGGGCGGGCGGTGCCCGGT
>CAVRNM010000068.1:0-50406 GCA_963722225.1 uncultured Verrucomicrobiae bacterium | reverse complement strand
TCATCAGCTCGTCTCCAGCGTCCAGGTTTCCTGGGTCTTCAACTTGGATCCGGGAGGCCCGAAGGGCACAGCGGTGTCGAATCCATCGAATCGTGGATCCATCGTCGCCCAGCCGGGCGACGGTGGTGCGGGGAAATCTCATGACCTCCGATTTCGTTTCGGTGCCGTCGAGCAGGTATTTCGTCTCGGTGGTCTCATCATCCCTGGATTCTCGGACTGGTCGATTGCACGGTGAGCACATTGCCCTGGTGGGTGACCACGAGCCGGGGGAAAGAGAAACCAGCGCCCATCGGGCCGAATTGGCTCGCCTCCTCGTTGAGCACCCAGGTGCCGGTAAAATTCCCTGAGGGGAGTGCGACGTGGGCCGGCGGCAATCCGCACGTGTTCCGATAGGCAGCATTCGCTTGCGTACTTCGCATCATTCAATCCGAGCATCCGCGGGGAGCTCATCACGACGCCATATTGCTTCTTCGTCGTGTTCCGCACCATCCCCGACCAGATGGCATAGTAGGTCCAGAGCGGCTGTTTTTCCAGGATCTCGGGGGCCGGGGGAGCGCCACTTCCGCCAGGGCGAGCGGTTTGCCCTGCGACAGCTTCACGAGGCTGTCATAATACGATTGGGCGAAGTCGTTCCCGTAAACGTCGAGGCCCAGCACATCCACATATTCGATGCCGGAAAATATTTCGCGTGCTCCCGCTCCGGCTTTTCGCTGACGCGATCCATGCTCCAGAGCCAGATCAGGTTCTTCAGCTGGTGGTGATTGACCAGCCGGTCAAAGAGCTGGCGGTAGAGTGCCGCCGTGGTGTATTGCCCTTCGTAGCGCCCGCCCCACCAGAACCAGTCGCCATTGTTCTCGTGGTAGGGCCGCCAGAGAATGGGGACATGGGCGTCCTGCAACTGCTGAGAAAACCGGCGATGACGTCGACCTGCGCGGCCCAGTGATTGTACAAGGCGGTGCCCGGCGTGAGGACATCCTTGAACTGCTCGTCGAGGAGCCGTCCTTGGACGCTCTTGAGCATCTTGGGATCGGCGCCAGGCAGGGGACGGAAGGTGACCGGCTCGTCGGCGGTGGGCGGCACCGCGTGCCAGCAGAGGCTGATGATCGAGCCCATCTGGTGCTGGCGGATGGCCTCCTTCACGATGTTGGGACGCGCCAACGTGGAGTCCAAGTCACCGGCCGCGGCGAATCCAAAATCGCAGGTCCAGACCGCCGGATATTTGCCGATGTACTTGGCCGCAAACCCCGAATTCCGGTCGCCTCCGATCGGGGGATTGTGCCGGCCCGTCAAGGTGTAGTGGCCGGAGATCTCCTGCAGCGTGGCGAGCAGCGCCGCGGCTTCAGGCAATGCATCCGGAGTGACCGGCTTGATGACCGGATCGGCGCCGAACAGGGCTTGGCCGAAGAGCAGCGGAAGGCAGGCGACCCCTAAGGTTTTGCGGAGTGAGTTCATGGTGGTTGGATTGAGGACAGAAAGGCGGAACCGGGTGAATCAGGGCAGGACGGTGACCGTTTTCCGAAGGGTCAGGTCGGGATCGGGGAACGGATAGTCGTAGGTCGCGGCGGCGCCGGAAATGCCCGCGCCGAGCACTACCGCGAGAATGACAGGGCGGATCTTCATGACGGGAGTGATTGCCCAAGACCGAGAAAAAGACGAATCCGCGATTGCATCTCCATGAGTGGATGCGGGCTACTTGATCTCGCCGTGCATCGCCGCCTTGGCGAATTCTCCCGATGGACTGAGCTCGTAATTCCAATTCTTGATCAGGGTCGGCCCCCACGTCGGATCGAAGCACCACACCGTCCAGCTGATGCCTTTCCCTTCGAGATACTTGATGATCTCCGGGCCATAGGTGGCATTGCGGGCGCCCGGACCGGTCAGTTCTGCCGCGGGCTTTTCGCCGTTCGGCGGCGGTGCTTTGCGAAACCGCCGAATTCCGTGGCGATGACGGGGTACCTGTCGGCCACGAAGCCGAAATCCAGTTCCCATTTCGGCGCCCATGGCGGGGGACGTTTATTGGCGTAGGGGTGGACGGAGTACGCAATGCGCTCCGCGGCGATCGGAGCAAGGCGCACGGCGTCAGGTCGTACGCCCAATCGAACCCCGCCACCACCGGGATCACCTGGGGATTGGTCGCGCGAATCATGGTGATTTCGCTCTCCACGATCTTCTTCCAATCGCTCCAGGAAACCGGACCCAATTGATCGCGGTAGGTGGTGGGTTCATTGAAGAGTTCGAAGAACGCGACCGTGTTGTGGCCGCAAATGCCGGGCCATCATCCGCCAGAAATTGAAGGTTTCCCTCTGGGTCGTGTCGTACATCGGGTCCTGAAAGACCTCCGTCTCAAGATTTCCGATGCTGTGCCAGTCCAGCATGACATACATGTCCAGTTCCGTGCACCAGCCGACGGCTTGGTCGAGCAGCTTGATGTACTCCGCCGGAGTGCGTTCGCGCCAGGCGACGGGATGGACGGGGATGCGGACCAATTTGGTGCCCATCTCCTTGACCTTGATGAAATGGTCCTTGCTCCAATGTCCCTGCATTTCGAGCTTGTCCGGATCCGAGATCGCCAATCCGCGGAACAGAACCGTATTCCCCTCCGGATCCACGAACTTGTTCCCTTTGACCGAGATCAGGGGCATTTTCTTGTTATCAACCGTGAGGGGCGCTGCCCGGAGTCCGATCCCGCCACCACGTATGAGTCCGTGGCGTACTCGGCTGACTCGGGGTTTCGGCCTTGCGCGGCTCTTCTTTCGTCCGCGTCAGCTTCATCTTCATCCCGTCGCCAAAGCCCACGACCTCCACCGAGATTTCTCCGTCCGAGACGACCTGGCCTCTGTAGTCGATGAATTCCCGTTGAACTCGATCGAAAAGCTGAACGCCGATCGTTCACTTTGCCGCGCTTGATCTCGTTGGCACCCATCGGGGACTCCACCGTTCCGGTCAATTGCTCGCCCGTGACGGCAAAAGTGAAAAACAGGTCGGACCGGTGCCACCGTCCGGCGATGGCATCGGGGTCTTCCATCTTCCGCTGATATCTCCGGCGAACGCACCCGCGACGGAAGCCACGAGCACGACCAAGGCAAGTTTCCACTTTTTCATGAGTGATGTTAATCGGGAAGGGAGATATTTCTGGGCCAGCCTTTGCTCAAGTCCACTCCCTAAGCCATCGGACGGGCACGGGGAGCGTTCGTTACTATTCGCCACAAGAATACGCTGTCCAACCTTTAGGTATCGTGAAGAATTGAGCCGTGCCGCACCTTTCCGCGAATCACCCCTGGAGGGGCGCATCTCCCGATTGACGGTGAAGCAGGCAGCAAGCCTGCGCCATCGGCGATGAACGAGCGGTCGCGTTTCGTAGCGCAGGCTTCTAGCCTGCAGCCGATGCAGCCAGGGATGGCTGCGCTACGTTCGGAATCACCGACAATCGGGAGATGCGCCACCCCAGGAGGATGGCGCGGAAAAATTCGGAGAAAAAACCAGCGACATCACGTTGTTTTTGGGTATTGGCGGCTCGGAACGAGACGCGGGCTGAGACATCCGGGGCACCGAATGGATGTCCCTTCACGCTCGCTAAAGGTTGGGATAGCTAAACTGTCGTCATACTTCCATGACCCGCCGCGAATTCATCACCCTGACCGCCGCCGCCACCGGCTCGCTCATCGCCCGCCCCGGGCTGGCCCAGCCCGCCCCCATTCCGCGCCCCCAGCCGAAAATCCCGCGCTGGCGCGGGTTCAACCTGACCGAGATGAACGGCGGCCCCCGCGGAGGCCGCCCCTATCGGGAATCCGACTTCCAGTGGGATGGCCGATCGGGGCGGCCTCCGCGGGGGCCGCCGTTGACTCTCGGTCAGGTTGAACCCGCGCCAGCGCGGGGGTCCCGTCTGGGGGCGCGGAATGAAGATAACTGGGCCAGCCCGGGGCGGGCGATGAGCGAGAGCCGGTGGCGGCGGCAGTCAGGTTGATGAATTTAAGGCGGGTCATGGAAGTATGACGACAGTTTAGCTATCCCAACCTTCAGCGACGTAAAGGAGGACCACCATTCGGTGCCCCGGATGTCTCAGCCCGCGTCTCGTTGCCGAGCCGCCGATACCCAAAACAACGTGATGTCGGTGGGACTTTCTCCCAATTTTTCTCGCCATCCTCCTGGGGTGGCGCATCTCCCGATTGTCGGTGATTCCGAACGTAGCGCAGCCATCCCTGGCTGCATCGGCTGCAGGCTAGAAGCCTGCGCTACGAAACGCGACCGCTCGTTAGTCGCCGATGGCGCAGGCTTGCTGCCTGCTTCACCGTCAATCGGGGATGCGCCCCTCCAGGGGTGATTCGCGGAAAGGTGCGGCACGGCTCAATTCTTCACGATACCTAAAGGTTGGACAGCGTATTCTTGTGGCGAATAGCAATGAACGCTCCCCGTGCCCGTCCGATGGCTTAGGGAGTGGACTTGAGCAAAGGCTGGCCCAGATATTTCTCCCTTCCCGACTAACATCACTCATGAAAAAGTGGAAACTTGCCTTGGTCCTGCTCGTGGCTTCGGTCGCGGGTGCGTTCGCCGGAGAATCAGCGGAAGATGGAAGACGTCGATACCATTGCCGGACGCCGGCACCGGTCCCGACCTTTTTTTCACTTTTGCCGTCACGGGCGAGCAATTGACCGGACGGTCGACTCCCCGATGGGCGCCAATGAGATCAAGCGCGGCAAAGTGAACGGATCCGCGTTAGCTTTTCGATCGAGTTTGCGGGAACCCCATCGATTACAGATGCCAGCTCGTCTCGGACGAGAAATCTCGGTGGAGGTCGTGGCCTTTGGCGACGGGATCAAGATGAAGTGACGCGGACGAAGAAGAGCCGCGCAAGGCGAACCCCGAGTCAACCGAATACGCCACGGACTCATTTGCGGTGGCGGGATCGGACTCCGGGGCAGCGCCCCTACACGGTTGATAACAAGAAAATGCCCGTGATCCCGGTCAAAGGGAACAGTTCGTGGATCCGGAGGGGAATACGGTTCTGTTCCGCGGATTGGCGATCTCGGATCCGGACAGCTCGAAATGCCGGGACATTGGAACAAGGACCATTTCATCAAGGTCAAGGAGATGGGCACCAAATTCGTCCGCATCCCCGTCCATCCCGTCGCCTGGCGCGAACGCACTCCGGCGGAGTACATCAAGCTGCTCGACCAAGCCGTCGGCTGGTGCACGGAACTGGACATGTATGTCATGCTGGACTGGCACAGCATCGGGAATCTCGAGACGGAGGTCTTTCAGGACCCGATGTACGACACGACCCAGAGGGAAACCTTCAATTTCTGGCGGATGATGGCCCGGCATTTGCGGGCCACGACACGGTCGCGTTCTTCGAACTCTTCAATGAACCCACCACCTACCGCGATCAATTGGGTCCGGTTTCCTGGAGCGATTGGAAGAAGATCGTGGAGAGCGAAATCACCATGATTCGCGCGACCAATCCCCAGGTGATCCCGGTGGTGGCGGGGTTCGATTGGGCGTACGACCTGACGCCGTGCGCCTCGCTCCGATCGCCGCGGAGCGCATTGCGTACTCCGTCCACCCCTACGCCAATAAACGTCCCCCGCCATGGGCGCCGAAATGGGAACTGGATTTCGGCTTCGTGGCCGACAGGTACCCCGTCATCGCCACGGAATTCGGCGGTTTCGCGAAGCCACCGCCGCCGAACGGCGAAAAGCCCGCGGCAGAACCGACCGGTCCGGGCGCCCGCAATGCCACCTATGGCCCGGAGATCATCAAGTATCTCGAGGGAAAGGCATCAGCTGGACGGTGTGGTGCTTCGATCCGACGTGGGGGCCGACCCTGATCAAGAATTGGAATTACGAGCTCAGTCCATCGGGAGAATTCGCCAAGGCGGCGATGCACGGCGAGATCAAGTAGCCCGCATCCACTCATGGAGATGCAATCGCGGATTCGTCTTTTTCTCGGTCTTGGGCAATCACTCCCGTCATGAAGATCCGCCCTGTCATTCTCGCGGTAGTGCTCGGCGCGGGCATTTCCGGCGCCGCCGCGACCTACGACTATCCGTTCCCCGATCCCGACCTGACCCTTCGGAAAACGGTCACCGTCCTGCCCTGATTCACCCGGTTCCGCCTTTCTGTCCTCAATCCAACCACCATGAACTCACTCCGCAAAACCTTAGGGGTCGCCTGCCTTCCGCTGCTCTTCGGCCAAGCCCTGTTCGGCGCCGATCCGGTCATCAAGCCGGTCACTCCGGATGCATTGCCTGAAGCCGCGGCGCTGCTCGCCACGCTGCAGGAGATCTCCGGCCACTACACCTTGACGGGCCGGCACAATCCCCCGATGGGAGGCGACCGGAATTCGAAGTTTGCGGCCAAGTACATCGGCAAATATCCGGCGGTCTGGACCTGCGATTTTGGATTCGCCGCGGCCGGTGACTCGGACTCCACGTTGGCGCGTCCCAACATCGTGAAGGAGGCCATCCGCCAGCACCAGATGGGCTCGATCATCAGCCTCTGCTGGCACGCGGTGCCGCCCACCGCCGACGAGCCGGTCACCTTCCGTCCCCTGCCTGGCGCCGATCCCAAGATGCTCAAGAGCGTCCAAGGACGGCTCCTCGACGAGCAGTTCAAGGATGTCCTCACGCCGGGCACCGCCTTGTACAATCACTGGGCCGCGCAGGTCGACGTCATCGCCGGTTTTCTCAAGCAGTTGCAGGACGCCCATGTCCCCATTCTCTGGCGGCCCTACCACGAGAACAATGGCGACTGGTTCTGGTGGGGCGGGCGCTACGAAGGGCAATACACCACGGCGGCACTCTACCGCCAGCTCTTTGACCGGCTGGTCAATCACCACCAGCTGAAGAACCTGATCTGGCTCTGGAGCATGGATCGCGTCAGCGAAAAGCCGGAGCGGGAGCACGCGAAATATTTTCCCGGCATCGAATATGTGGATGTGCTGGGCCTCGACGTTTACGGGAACGACTTCGCCCAATCGTATTATGACAGCCTCGTGAAGCTGTCGCAGGGCAAACCGCTCGCCCTGGCGGAAGTCGGCGCTCCCCCGGCCCCCGAGATCCTGGAAAAACAGCCGCTCTGGACCTACTATGCCATCTGGTCGGGGATGGTGCGGAACACGACCAAGAAGCAATATGCCGTCGTGATGAGCTCCCCGCGCATGCTCGGATTGAATGACGCGAAGTACGCCGAAGTGACTGCCGCCTACCGGAAGACGTGCGGATTGCCGCCGGTCCATGTCGCACTCCCGTCAGGGGATTTCACCGGCATCTGGGTGCTCAATGAGGAGGCGAGCCATTTCGGTCCGATGGGCGCGGGTTTCTCCCCCGCCCGGCTCGCGGTCACCCACGAGGGCAATGTGCTCACCGTGCAATCGACCATTGTTCGAGAATCCAGCGACGATGAGACCACCGAGGCGAAGTATCCGCTCGACGGGACCGAATCGAAATCGGTGGTCATGAGATCCCCCCGCACGACGGTCGCCCGGCTGGGCGACGATGGATCGACCATCACCATGGATTCGACGATCGCTCTGGTTTTTGGTCCTCCGGGATTCAAGATGAAGACCCAGGAAACCTGGACGCTCGAAAACCGGGGGGACCGACTCTCCATCCATTCCATCATGGATTCGTTCAGGGGGCCGGGAAAAGTGGAGCAGACCCTAGTCTATGATCGTCGCTGAGCGGGAACGACACCACTTCGAATGTGGGGCGGGATCGCCGGATCCCGCCGGGGCGTCTAATGCGACAGGGCAGGCGACCCCGCCCTACAACGCGGCACTGGACAGCCTGTGGAGTTGCATGAGAGAATTGTGAGCACCGCAAGGCCGCATTTTATTCCCATGGCTCAATCCACGCTTTTTGATCCAACCAAGGCCAGCGTTCTGAATCTGGCTGAAGCAACGGAATTCTCGGACACCGGCATCGTCAGCCGCGCCCTGCAGGACCAGGATGGCGTGCGCGTGACGCTCTTCGCCTTTGCAGCCTGCCAGCGGATCACCGAGCACAGCACGCCCGCCCGGGCGCTGATTCAAATCCTCAGCGGCGCCTGCGAATTCACGTTGGCCGGCAAGAAGACACCCCTGCGGGCCGGCGACCTGCTGCACCTGCCGCCGGGGTTCCCCCATGCCGTGTTCGCCACCGAGGCGTTCTCGATGATGACGGTGCTGAGCCGGGAGAAAAGCGCAGTCTAGGAGCGCGTCGCGCTTCGCCCTCCGCGCTCCTACTCCTTCCGCGCTCTGCTAGGCGTACCCGCGAAGGGAACCACCGTCTGGGCCGGGATCGGATTCTTGTTCGGAACCGGCCTCTTTCTCGGAATCGGCTTCGCTCTCGGAATGGCCTCCCCGGTCACGATCAGGGTCAACCTTGAAATCAGACGCCCGAACGCGAGCCTTGCGCCGGTCGTTCGCGTCACGTTCGGATTCCCGAGCTGCCTTCATCTGCAGCAAGTGCTCCTGGTATTCGACGGCGGTGGTGTAGCCGCCTATAGTATGAACGTGGGACATCGGAACCCCCAAGTCAGGGTATCGCCACAAACGCACTTTTCTTGATCGTTATTTTTAGCGGGGCGGAAAATCGTCGCCCAAGCCGGGACTTGAAGGACTTACGCCCTCAGATCAGGACACGACCGGATGGCGACTAACGTTGCCTTCGGCTCCGCCAGCCTTCACGCTTTATGACCTCCGCAATCCTCCGTGTCCCCGATCCCGATTATAAGAGCAGCGGCTTCGTCAGGCCCGACCGGGAAATGGTCGCGGCCACCGCTGAGACGGATCCTTGCAGTTGGGGCGATTCTTGCTCGTAGTTCGCCGCACCGTTCGGTGGGGCGCTGTAGGGCGGGGTCGCCGCACCCCGCCACTCTCGGCAGATCGGCGGGATTCGGCAATCCCGCCCTACAGCCAACGGCATCGTTTCGGCTGAAACGGGTGTGGCGCGTCAAGTGGGCGCGGCCGGTCGAGACCATGCGGCGTGAGCAGCCTTCCCTCCGATGAGTTCCGACGAGAGCGAGGAATTTCTGGCGCAAGGGCGACTGGCGGTGGACGAGGCGGAGCGCATTTTGCCGCGCCTGGAGAAGGAAAACATCCGGTTTCAAATCGAGACGTTTCTGCCCAAGCCTCGCTCAACCAAGCTTGGTCCGGTTGATCGGGTCGCCCTCTTCATTCACCCGGACGACGTTGAAGCATGGCGGAGAATCAGGAATGAATTCTTTCCGGTATAGATGAACCAGAACCAGGCAACCGCGCCGCTCAAAGTGGTTTTCATGGGATCGGATCCCATCGCCCTGCCGCTCCTCGACTGGCTGGCAGGGGAGGGCGGCGCGCTGGCGTCCCTCGTGGCGGTGTGCACCCAGCCCGACCGGCCGGCCGGCCGCGGTCAGAAGACCGGGGCCGGCCCGATCAAACAATGGGCGGTGGCGCGCGGCGTGCTTGTCCGGCAACCGGAGAAATTGTCGCCGGACGAACGCGACTGGCTGGCGGCCCAACAGGCCGACGTGGCGTTGGTGCTAGCGTATGGTCAGATCCTCAAGGACGACTTCATCGCCACGCCGCGCCTCGGCACGCTCAATCTGCACGCGTCGATGCTGCCCCGGTACCGCGGCGCCTCGCCCATCCAGACGGCGATCGCGCAGGGCGAATCGGAAACAGGAATCACGCTGATGCGCGTCGTGCGGAAGCTGGATGCCGGGCCGGTCGCCGATCAGGCGCGCGTGCCCATCGCGCCGCTCGACACGGCGCGCGAAGTCGAAGGCCGGCTCGCGGCGGCGTGCGGGCCGCTGCTGGCCCGCGCGCTGCCCCGGCTCCGGGACGGGAGGCTGACGTTCATGGCCCAGGACGAGGCGCGGGCGACCTACTGCCGGCGCCTCGTGAAGGATGACGGGCGGCTGGATTTCGCCGCGTCCGCGAACGTGCTCGGCGCGCGGATCAACGGTCTTTATCCCTGGCCTGGTTGCACCGTGGAGATTGGCGGCTTGACGGTGAAGCTCGGGCTGGCGGACCGGGCCGGCGGGAGCGACCCGGGTTCCTCGGGGCGGCCGGCCGGCGAGGTGCTGGGCGCCGACGCTGACGGGTTGCTGGTCGCGACTGGTGCCGGAGTCCTCCGCCTGCGCCAGCTGCAGCGCTCCGGGGGGCGCATGTTGCCGGCGGCTGAATTTCTGCGCGGCTTCACGGTTCCTCCCGGCACGCGCCTGCCGTCGGTGCCGATGACGCCGCTGGTCTCGAATCAGCCTTTCCTGCGGGATGTTGGCGGCGCGCAGGCGGGATATTCCACGAGGTGGGAATAACGTGGCTGAGGTGGAGCCGCTTATCCGCCGGACGCTCTGAGCCGGATTGATGCAGTTGGGCCATGAATATGCAGGGAAACATCCGCGCCCCTTCACTGAAGGTAGGGTCGGCCCTTGTGGCCGGACCGTTGGCGCCCGGCAAGCGGCCCGTCGACCAGCCCCTCGACACGCTCGGGGCCTTGAGCCTGTCGAAACGGCGACGGCCCTATACTCGAATGCATAGTCCCGGTTGAGCGCGTCCGGAACAACGCGCACCACCCCGGGCGGGGCGACAATTAAAACGCGCCTCCGTTCCGCCGGGCCGGGATGGGCGCATCGCCCGATTGACGGGAGAGCAGGCAGCAAGCCGGCGCCATCGGTGATGAACGAGCGGTCGCGTTTCGTAGCGCAGGCTTCCAGCCTGCAACCGATGCAGCCAAGGATGGCTGCGCTACCTTCGGAATCACCGATTATCAGAAGATGCGCCGGGCCGGAGACCCTCCCGGCTTTCGCTTGTTTTTGCCGACGTTTCTTCCAATGCTGGCGCACATATGCCGCATCACACTTGTTTTCGCTGTGTTGCCGGGTTGGTCGCCGCGGTCATTCTCACCTCCCTTAGGCTGCCGGCGCAGAACAATTCGCCGGCATTCGAGGTCGCCAGCCTCCATGAGGACGTCCGCCTGCTCACCCAGCGGGTGAACGAACTTAGTCTCCGCGTCGAACAGCTCGAGCGGGCGAACAACGACCTGCAGTCAAAGTCGAGCCAGACCTACGTCACGCTCGCCCAGATGAATGAAGCCCTGGCGGATCTCCAGAAGACCCTGCAGGCGGCGATGCGGGACCAGCGCCGCGAGACCCTCCAGGTGGTGAGCGGACAGATGGAGAAGCTGGCGAACGAGACCCAGGCGGCGATCAATGCGCTGGCCAAGGGCGCCGCCCTCCGGCCCGCGGTGAGCACGCCCACGTTCACCGACGACTATCCCAAGGAAGGCGTCAGTTACACGGTGCAGCGGGGCGACACGCTTTCCAGCATCGCGCACAAGACGAATGCCCGGATGCAGGACATCATCAACGCCAACAAGATTGCCGATCCGACCCGGCTGCAGGCCGGGCAGACGCTGTTTATTCCGCAGCAGAAATAACCACCCCCATGGCATTACCGAAATCCAGACTTGGACGCGGCCTCGGAGCCTTGATCGCCAGCGGCACCCCCGGGGCGCCGAAAATCGAAGCGAAGGCGGCGGCCAGTCCGGCCGCCGCCGCCCCGGCGGCGCCGGGTTTCCAGGAAGTGCCGGTGCACCTGGTGGAGCCGAGTCCGTATCAGCCGCGCAAGGACATCCATCCCGAGCAACTGAAGGAGCTCGCCGAAAGCATCCGGGCGGAGGGGCTGCTCCAGCCGATCGTGGTACGCAAGGTGGGCGAGAAATTCCAGCTGATCGCCGGCGAACGTCGCTGGCGCGCCTTCCAGTCATTGAAGCTCAAGACCATTCCGGCGCGCCTCCTGGAGGCCAGCAACGCCTCCTCCGCCGCGCTCACGTTGATTGAGAACCTGCAGCGCGAGGGGCTGAATCCGATTGAAGAGGCGTACGGCTATGCGAGTTTGATCCGGGATTTCGATCTTACCCAGGAGCAGACGTCCGAGCGGGTGGGCCGGGGCCGGGCCTCGGTGGCCAATTCCCTCCGGCTGCTCTTGCTCGACGCCGAGATCCAGGGTTATCTGGCGAAGGGCCTGCTCAGTCCGGGCCATGCCAAGGTGTTGCTCGGGCTGGAGGAGCCGGCGCGGCGCGCGATCCTCGCCCGGCGGGTGATCGAGGAGGGCCTGAGTGTGCGCGTGCTGGAGAAGATCGCGCAAAGCCATCCGGCTGCTCCCGCCGGCCCGGGCAAAGGCCGCGCGGTGCCGCCGGCCGAGGCCGCCGCGGTGACGGACATCCAGAAACGACTGACGACGCACCTCGGCGCGCGCGTCTCCCTCCAGCACACGCCCAAGCGCGGCCGCATCATTATCGAATACGCCGGCAACAACGATCTGCAGCGGATTCTGGAGAAAATCGGATTGCAGGCGTAGAATTGCCGTTGCCTGCATGAGTGTCGCGGAAACTGTCAGAGAAACCATAACGGACGCCCAGGCGCTGCGGGCCAAGATGTTCCGGGTGAGCTTCCCCTTGGTCGGGGAGTTCCGGAACTACAGCTGGAAACGGCTTCGCGCGGACCTGGTCGCCGGGGCGACGCTGACGCTGGTGTCGGTCCCCCAGGCCATTGGCTTTGCCCTGATCCTGGGCCTGCCGCCAATGCCCGTGATCATTTCGGTCGTGGTCGGCGGTTTCTTTAGCGCGCTGTTCTTCTCCTCGCACTATCACGTGTTTGGCCCGACGACGTCGGTCTGCCTGATCACCGCGGCCACGATCACGGGCAACGCCAACCTCGGCCTCCACCCGCTGGCGCTGGCGGCCTACATGGCTTTTTTGATCGGCCTCACGCAATTTCTCGCCGGCCTGTTTAATTTCGGCGAGGTGACCAAGTTCATTTCGCGCTCGGTCGTCATTGGGTACACCACGGCAATCGGCGTGCTTCTCATCACGAGCCAGGGTCCCAATTTCATGGGATTCCATGTGCCGGCCGGCGAAAGCTTCGTGACGGTCCTGACGAAGGTGGCCCAGGCGGTCCGCGACGACGCCTTCTCCTGGTGGGCCATCGGCATCGGGTTGTTGACCCTGGCGATTTTCGAGGGAATCAAGCGTTGGCGCCGGTCCTGGCCGGAGGCACTCATCGGCCTCGCTGTCCTGGGTCTGGCCGCCAGGTTCTTCGCGTATCTGGTTGTCCGCGACCACATTTTCGGGCTCACGGTGGTGCCTTTCAAGCTGGTGCAGGACGAGGGGGCGCTCATGGCGGTGATTCCCCAGCTGGAGTGGCTGCCCTCGCTCGCGACGCAGTGGGCCGTGTTGTCGCAGCTGTCCAGCACCGTGATCGCGATCGCCATCATTGGGATGCTGGAGGCCACCGCGATCACCAAATCGCTGGCGGCCAAGAGCGGCCAGGCGCTCGAACCCAACCAGGAACTCCTGGGCATGGGCGTCGGAAACATGGCGTGCGGGCTCTTCGGGGTGACTCCGGGTTCCTCCTCCTTCACGCGGTCGGCGGTGAATTACCAGAGCGCCGCCACGTCGCAGCTCTCCTCGATGCTCAGCAGCCTGGTGGTGTTGGTGATCCTGTTCCTGGTCACGCCGGTCTTCAATTACATCCCGGTTGCCGCCCTGGCCGCCCACCTGATGCGCGTGGGCCTTCGCCTGGTCAACAAAGCGCAGATCCGGGTGTCCCTGCGGTCGACGCGGTCCGATGCCGTGGTGTTCGCCGTAACGCTTGGCGCCGCGCTTTTCTTCAAGCTTGAGACGGCCATCTATGTGGGCATTGGGGTGGCGCTGGTGCTGTTCCTGCAGAAAACCAGCACGCCCTCGCTCGTCGAATATGCCTTCAACGAGAGCGGCCAGCTTGCGGAGTTGCAGGATCCTTCCGCGCGGGCCAATCCGCAGATCTCGATCATCCACGTCGAGGGCGAGCTGTACTTCGGCGCCGCCGACCTGTTCCAGGAGGAGATCCGGCGCCTGTCGGAGGACGCCCACATCCGGGTCTTCATCCTGCGCATGAAGAATGCCCGCCACCTCGATGCCTCGACGGTCATGGCCATGGAAAATCTGCATGATTATCTGCAGGGCAGCGGCCGCCACATGCTCATCAGCGGCTGCAACGCGGATGTGATGAGCGTCCTGAAGAACAGCGGTGCGCTGGCGCAGATCGGCCCCGAGAATGTGTTTCCCGCGGAAACCAATCTCACGATGAGCACGAAGCGGGCGTTGAAGCGTGCCACCGAGCTGTTGCACACTCGCCGGGCCGACGTGCGACTGTTTTACAACAAGAAGCAGGAGCAGGCGTCCGATGTGCCCAGGTCCCCGAACGAACGCTCGTCGCCGGATGACTATGCGATCTGATGGGAAACCCGCCGCCGCGGAGTCGGCCTGGTGCAGGAGGCGTAGAGTCGCCGCTCGTCGGCGGACCCTCATCCCGTCGATAATTGGCCCGGCGACAAGCGCCTCGGCACGCTCGGGGCCTTGAGCCTGTCGAAACGGCGCCGGCCCTACGCACCATTTGGTGGCGGCTATCGTCGTTTGCGAGGCGTTGGTCAGCTCCATGAGCTCGGGCAGGCCTTTCCGGCAGCGCGGACGACTGGACATCGGTCAGGGTTCTGTCATCTGACAGCTGGCTCCCGGTCATCCGTCCCCTGGCGTCCGGTGCCAGCCCCCTGATTCCTGGCTCCTTTCTCCGTGCTCTACGGTCATCTCTCTGGTTGCGATGCGTATGCTCATTTGCTGGCCACCCCGGCGTGGAAGCTGGCCTTTGACTGGCTGGGACAGGCGACCGCCGCGACGCCGCCTGGCATCCAGGAGCTGCAGGGCGAGGAGATCTACGCGAATGTCCACGGTTACGAGACGGCGCCGCGCGCCCAAGGCCGGTTCGAGAGCCACCGGCGCTACGTCGATCTCCAATCCTGCTTCTCGGGCGGCGAGATGATCGATTGGTGGCTGGCGTCCGAATTGGATCCGGACGGCGGGTACGACGGAGAGAAGGACGTCCTTTTCTACCGGTCCCCGGCCTTTCTCCCGCCCGAAGGCCGTGGCCCGATTCCCCGTTTCCCCGCCCCTCCGCCCTGCCTCCCCGCGCTTTGCCCCCGGCCCGGCCGGCGACAGCCCTGCGGATGGCTCCCGGGAGCTTTGCGATCTTCCATCCATCGGATGCCCATCGACCGAGAGTCCAGGACGGGGTTAACTCCGGGGTCTTCAAGGTGGTGATCAAGATCGACCGGAAGCTCGTCGGCTGACGGCGGGCCGGCACCCGGTCCGCATATCTTGTCATTACGTTTGTGATTAGCATTGGCAATGGATGCGCATCGTCGGCTAATGATTCCGCGTCCCGTCTGGCATCCGGGCAAAATATGGTTTACATCCCGGAAGCCATTACGCTTCTTCTCTTTCCACCCTTGATCCCGTTGACCTGACGAACCCGTGAGCCCGCACTGTTCGCGCAAATCATTCCTCGCCAGATTAGCCGGTCTGGTTGGTGCCGCCGGCCTCGCGTCGCGCGGGCTGGCCCGTTCCGGGACCCCCCGGCGGGAGGTTCCCCGGGGTTGGTCCGGGCCGTTCGTCCTCCGACCTGAGCCGCGTGCTGTGCCCCGCCGCGCGGATTCGCCCTGACCGCCGCGGCGGTTTATCTCCGGAGACGCCCTGGCCCATGTCGCACGTTTTTTCGAAGCGGTCCAATTCGCTCCCCCTCCAGATTGTTCTCTATCTCTTCGTCCTGGGTGGAACCGTCACGGCGGCCGTCACTTACTACTGCACCCCGAAGTACCTCCGGGTTGGCTATGCGCCGGTGCAGCCGGTGCCGTACGACCACAGTTTGCACGCCGGCCAGCTCGGGCTCGATTGCCGCTATTGCCACAGCAATGTCGACCAGTCGGGCTTTGCCAATCTCCCAACGGCGCAGACCTGCATGAACTGCCACAAACTGGTAAAGCCCCAAAGCGCGGCGCTGGCCGTGGTGCGCGCGAGCTTCGAAAGCGGCGCACCCGTGCCGTGGGTCCAGGTGCACAAGGCGCCCGATTACGTTTACTTCAACCACGCGATTCACGTGAACCGTGGCATCAGCTGTGTGGAATGCCATGGCCGGATCGAACAGATGACCGTGGTCACCCATGTGCAGTCGCTGAGCATGAAATTCTGCCTCGACTGTCACCGCAACCCGGCGCAGTTCCTGCGCGCCCCGCAGGACATTTACCACCTGGCCTCATCCACCCTCGCCGCCCAGGGCCGAACGGCCGACGCCGCGCGGTTCATTCAGCAGGCGAAGATCAAGCCGCCGCAGAGCTGCTCCGGCTGCCACCGCTAACTGGAAGAGAAACTCCAAAGCCCAAATCCCAAACGCCAGATCCCCAAGGACCAAGTGCCAAGTTCCAAGGACCAAAGAGCAAGTTCCAAATCCCAATGGCCAAACTCCAAATTGCAGGGACCATTGCACGAAAGGCCTGCAACTGCCGCTGAGCTCCTGAATACTAGCTTCCGGCTCCTCGATTCTCGCTCCTTCCCCGAATGAAACGCCAGGTCCAGCATCCCGCCCCCACGGTCCGCGAACTCAGCGGCCCGCGCTACTGGCGCAGTCTTGACGAACTGGCCGCCACGCCCGGGTTCCGGGAATATCTGGACCGCGAGTTCCCCGCGGGGGCGGCGCAGCTCGATGGCGTCGACCGCCGCCAGTTTTTCAAACTGATGGCCGCCTCGTTCGCCCTGGGCGGCATCGGTCTCGCCGGGTGCCGGCGTCCCGAAGCGTACGTGTTGCCGTACGGCAAGTCCGTTGAGGACGTGAAGGATGGCCTGCCGCTGTATTTCGCCACCGCGATGCCGCTGCGGCGCGCGGCGGTGCCGCTGGTGGCGGAGACCTATCAGGGCCGGCCGACCAAGCTGGAAGGAAACCCCTCCTACGCCCCGCATGGCGGAACGACCAGCCTCATTGCCCAGGCGTCGCTCCTCGACCTGTACGATCCCGACCGTGCCACGGCGCACCAGAAGGACGGGACGGAAATGTCCGCAGCCGCCGTCAATGATCTGCTGGCGTCGGTCGGCGGGAAATACGCGGCGAACCAGGGCGCCGGCCTGGCCTTCCTGGCCGAGGCCTCGAGTTCGCTGACCCGGGCCGCTCTGGCCGCCCGGCTGAAGGACAAATTTCCCGGGATCATCTGGGCGGAATTCGAACCCGTAACCGACGAACCGCCGGTTGGGGCGGCGCGCGTTGTCTTTGGCCGCGATTTGAAGCCGGTCTACCGCTTTGCCGCGGCGCGGCGCATCGTAAGTCTCGACAGCGATTTTCTCCAGGCTGAGCCCGCGGCGCTGGCCCATGCGCGCGAGTTTGCCCGGGGGCGACGCGTGGAGTCGCCGGACGAGGCCGGCCGGATGAACCGCCTTTACGTGGCGGAAAGCGCCTTCACGACCACCGGCGCAATGGCCGACCACCGGCTGCGCATCGCCAGCAGTCACGTCTTGCCACTGGCCGCGGCGCTGGCGGGCCGGGTGCTGGGGACGGACGCCTTCGCGACGCTCGCCCTGGGGCTCGACGTCAAACCGGAATGGATTTCCGGATGCGCCGCTGATCTGCTCGCGCACCGGGGGGCGGGCCTGGTCGTGGCGGGCGCGCATCAACCCGCCGCGGTGCATGCGCTCGCCTATCTGATGAACGCGGCGCTGGGCAATCTCGGCCGGACCGTGGCGTTCGTCGCAGCCGAACCGTCGTCCGCGGCGACGATCCAGCAGCTCGCGGATCGCATCAAGGCCGGCGCGGTGAAGACCCTTTTCATCCTGGGCGGCAATCCCGCCTACAATGCGCCGGCGGACCTCGACTGGCCGGCGCTGCAGAAATCGGTGCCCGAGGTCATCCGCCACGGCACTTACGTCGACGAGACTTCGGCGTTGGGCGGAGTGCATGTGGCGGGAACGCACTACCTCGAGTCGTGGGGCGATGCCCGCACCGCCGACGGCACCATCGTTCCCGTGCAGCCGATGATTCTTCCGTTGTTTGACGGGATGGGAGAGCTGGCCTTGCTGGCGCGGATTCTCGGCGACGCAACCACCGATCCCTACACGCAGGTCTACCACACCATCACCCGGCGGGCCGGCGGCGATCCGGAGAAGACTTTCCGGCAGTTTTTGTACGACGGCCTGCTCGCGGGGACGGCCTGGCCCGAGATCGGTGCGATCGAGCCCCTTGGTGACGCGGCGAGCGCGATCAACGCCCTCGCGCCGAAGCCGCCGGCGGTCGGGTCGGAGAGCCTTGAGGTGCGTTTTGTAGCGGACCACAAGGTCGATGACGGGCGTTTTGCCAACAACGGCTGGCTGCAGGAGTGCCCGGACCCCATCACTCGCCTCACCTGGGACAACGCCATTCTCATTTCGCCGCGGCTCGCGAAGGACCTGGGCGTGGTTCCCGGCGGGGACGGCCTGCTGCCCGTGGCTCGTGGCGAGGCCGCGAATTGGGTCAACGGCAAGGAGATGGCGCCGGTCGGCTTGGTGAGGCTGGGCGGCCGCACGGTGCGCGGCCCGCTGCAGATCCAGCCCGGCCTCGCAAACTACACGATCGTTCTTCCGCTCGGCTACGGCCGCACTGCCTCGGGTCGGGTGGGCAACGGGGCCGGCTTCAGCGCCTACGCGTTGCGGACGAGCGCGGCGCTGGACACCGCGGTGGGAGCGACCGTCGAGGTCCTGGCCGGCGAGCAACAGGCGCTCGCCAACACCCAGGAGCACTGGTCGATGGAAGGCCGGGAGATCATCCGCGAGGCCAATGTCGACGAGTTCATGCGCAACCCGGCGTTCGTCGCCGCCATCGGCCTCGAGCCGCACAGTCCGCCCTACGACCCGGCCAGCGCGCAGTTGTCATCCGCGGAGAAGGCGACCGAGATGCCGCGCGGGAATTCGCTCTACCAGACGCCGAAGCTCGGTCGGGCCGATGAAGGCTACCATCAGTGGGGCATGTCCATCGACCTCAACACCTGCATTGGCTGCCAGGCTTGCGTCGTGGCCTGCCAGGCGGAGAACAACATCCCGATTGTCGGCCGCGATCAGGTCATTCGCGGCCGGGAGATGCATTGGATCCGGATCGACCGCTACTACTCCGACGGCCGGATCGCCACGGGAGCTTTTGGCGGCGACGGCAACCGGGAGATTCCCGAGGATCCGCAGGTTTCGCTCGAGCCCATGGCGTGCCAGCAATGCGAGCTGGCGCCGTGCGAAATGGTTTGTCCGGTGAATGCCACCGTGCACGACGAGGAAGGCCTCAATGTGATGGCCTACAACCGGTGCGTCGGCACCCGCTATTGCGCCAACAATTGTCCGTACAAGGTGCGCCGTTTCAACTATTTCGACTGGAACAAGCATGCGACCGACTCGCTGTACCTGGGGCCCTTCGGCCCGCAGAAGGAAATGCCGGAACTGCTCAAGATGGTCCGCAATCCGGAGGTGACGGTGCGAATGCGCGGCGTGATGGAGAAATGCACCTATTGTGTGCAGCGCATCGAGAACGCGAAGATCCTGCAGAAGGTGAAGGCTGCGCAGGCCGGCCAGCCGGGCGATGTCCACGTGCCCGACGGCGTGATCAAGACCGCCTGCCAGCAAGTCTGCCCGGTTGAGGCCATTGTCTTCGGCAACTTGCTGGACGAAAACAGCGCGGTGGTGAAGGCCAAGGCCCAGCCGCGGACCTACTCGGTGCTCGGCTATCTCAATGTCCGGCCGCGCACGACCTATCTCGGCAAGGTGCGGAACCCGAATCCGCGGATGCCGGATTACGCCGACCTGCCGCTCAGCCGGCGGGAGTACAACCTCAAGAACCAGCAGGCGGAAGGCCGGACCGCGGCGGAGCCGGGAGTTCGGGCCAAGGAGGGCGACAAGTGAACTACCGAGGGATTCTGTTGCGACCGCACGTAGGCGCTTTCCCAATTGAGGCGATGTTCGTACGCCGCTGTACGAACGGTCTGGTCCGCCTTGTAGGGCGGGGTCGCCGAACGCCGCCGTGCTGCCAAACATGGCGGGATACGGCGATCCCGCCCTACAATGATACGTTCCACTCGCTGGCGCTTGCGGCGACACCATTGACCGGAGGATTGTCTAATGTCTGAAGCGGCAGAGGCCACCGTCGCTGCTCCGGCCATCCTCGAGGAAGTGAAGCCGGCCGCGTTGCCGCGGGCAGTGCTGGTGGAGAACAACCGCAGCTTCGCCTGGATCTCGGACAAGATCTGCGGGATCATTGAAGGTCCGACGCCCCGCTGGTGGTGGATCTGCTTCGGCGTGGCGGGCTTCATCGCCTCGTTCACCGTCGCCGGGTTGATCTACCTCGTCGGCACGGGCGTCGGCGTGTGGGGGCACCGCAGCCCGATCAACTGGGGCTGGCCGATCGTCAACTTCGTCTTCTGGATCGGCATCGGCCACGCCGGCACGCTGATTTCCGCGATCCTGTGCCTGCTGCGGCAGAAATGGCGCACGTCCATCAACCGCGCGGCCGAGGCAATGACGATTTTCGCCGTCGTGTGCGCGGGAATTTTCCCGCTCTTCCACGTGGGCCGCGTGTGGTTCGCCTGGTACCTGTTTCCCCTCCCGAACTCGAATGGGATCTGGCAGAATTTCCGCTCGCCCCTGGAATGGGACGTGTTTGCGGTCTCCACCTACGGCACCGTGTCGGTGCTGTTCTGGTACGTGGGCATGATTCCGGATCTCGGGCTACTGCGCGACCGGTTCACGGCGGCAGGCCAGCGCGTGCGCGCATGGCTTTACGGCCTGTTTGCGATGGGCTGGCGGGGATCCAACCGGCACTGGAGCAACTACGAGATGGCCTACCTGATCCTCGCCGGGATCGCGACGCCGCTGGTGCTGTCGGTGCATACGATCGTGTCCTTCGACTTTGCCGTCTCGCTGATCCCCGGATGGCACACCACGATCTTTCCGCCCTACTTCGTGGCCGGCGCGATCTATTCGGGCTTCGGGATGGTGCTGACGCTCTTGCTGCCGCTGCGCGCGGTGTTCAAGCTCGAGGATCTGATCACGCAGTATCACATCGACAACATGTGCAAGATCGCGTTGGCGACCGGATCGATGGTGGGCTACGCGTACATGATGGAGTTCTTCATTGCGTGGTACGGCGCCAATCCCAATGAAGGTTTCACGTTCATCAACCGCGCCTTCGGACCCTACGCCTGGGCCTACTGGACGATGATCGTCTGCAACGTCATCGTGCCGCAGTTCTTCTGGTTCAAGGGCGTGCGCCGGAACACCGCGTGGGTCTGGATTCTCTCCCTGCTGGTCAACGTGGGCATGTGGTTCGAGCGCTTCGTGATCATCTGCACGTCGCTGACCCGCGACTTCCTGCCCTCGAGTTGGGGCTATCTTTCGCCCACCGTGGTCGATATCTTCACCTTCTTCGGCACGTTCGGGGTGTTTGGGACGCTGTTCCTGCTGTTCATCCGTTTCCTGCCGATGATGCCGATGGCCGAGATCAAGGCGGTGACGCCGCAGGCGGATGCGCACCATGGACACCATTAGGCGAGACCTCTCAAACACCAAAATCCAAACTCCAAACTCCAAATCCCAGACTCCAAGTTTCAAAGAACAGGTCCCAAGAGCCAAATCCCCAGGAACAAACCGCAAAGCCCAAACGCCAATTTCTCCTGACTCTTGAATCTCGGTTTTTAATTCTTCCCTCATTGTCCACCATGCCCGAGCAACCCTACGGTCTGATCGCGATGTTTGATACGCCGGCTGACATCATGCAGGCGGCGGCGGCGGTGCGCGATGCCGGGTACAAATCCTGGGACGTGATCACGCCGTTTCCGATTCATGGCATGGATCGCGCGATGGGCGTGCGCCGCTCCCTCGTTCCGCGCATTTCGCTGGCCGGGGGCATCGTTGGTTTCGCCACCGGCATGGGGCTGGTCTGGTGGTCCGGCGCATGGAATTTCAAGCTCATGGTCGGGGGCAAGCCGCTCTTCAGTCCGCTGTTCGCCTTTCCCATTTCCTACGAGCTGACGATCCTGTTCACGGCGTTTGCGACCATCCTCGGCATGTTCCTGCTCAACCGCCTGCCGATGCACTATCATGCGGTGATGAAGCAGGCGCATTTCCAGCGCGCGATGGACGACCGGTTCTTCGTCGTGATCGAGGCGCGCGACCCCTGCTACGACGCGGCGGAGACCCGGGCGCTGCTGGAGCAGTTGGGCGGCCGGGAGATCGAGGAACTGGAAGCATGAACCAGGTAGGCACCAACAGAGCGCGGTCTGGTCGCGCCGGCCGCGAGCGGGCGCAGCAAGTCTGCGCCCCTACGGTTGCTGACGGCGCCGACAGCGGCATGAAACACGCGGAATAAGCCATGCGCACCGTCTATTATGTGACCGCCTTGCTCGTGGTGCTGACGATCTCGATCGGCGGTTTTCGCGGCCGGCGCTCCACCCGGCCGCCGATCGAGGTGTTCCCCGACATGAACCGGCAGGCGAAATACAAGCCGCAGGCCGAGTCCAGGTTTTTCGCCGACGGGCGCGCCGACCGGCCGCTGCCGGCCGGGGTGGTGCCGCGCGGGCGCACGCTGGCGCCGGATCCGGATTTTCTGCGCGCGGACGGTTTCCGCTATCGCGGCCAGACGGCCAGCGGCGAGTTCGCCCGCGGCTTTCCGCCGGAGCTCGCGCTGGACGAGAAGTTCATGCAGCGCGGGAAAGAGCGCTACACGATCTATTGCGCCCCCTGTCACGGCGCCCTCGGCGACGGACAAGGGATCACCAAGAGCTATGGCATGGTGACCACGGCGTCGTATCACGACGACCGCATTCGCAAAATGCCCGAGGGGGAGATTTTCAACACGATCACCAACGGGAAGAACACCATGTCGCCGTACGCTGACAAGCTTGGCCCCGAGGACCGCTGGGCGGTGATCGCCTACGTGCGCGCCTTGGAGCGCGCCCGCCAGGGCACGGTTTCGGACGTGCCGGCGGATCACAAGGCGGACCTGGGATTATGAAGGCCAGCCCGTCATTCCCTGGTTCTGCGGCCACGGCGGGCGCGCCGGCGGCGAAGGCCGGTGTCGCGCTGGGCGTCGGACTGGCCGGAACCGCGCTGACCGCGGTTGGCTTCTTCGTGTCCGACCCGCGCCGGGTGGCGCTGTCGTGGTTGATGGCGGTCGGCTACTGGACGCTGATTGTGGTGGGGATGCTCATGTTGGTGCTCCTCCATCACATTTTCGACGCGAGCTGGAGCGTCGTCATCCGCCGGCAATATGAACATTGGCTGGCCGCGCTGAAATGGCTCTGGCTGCTCTTTCTCCCGCTGCTGGCGGTCTCGGCGTACCTCCGGCCCGGCCTGATCTGGTTGTGGATGAACCCGGGGTCAGTGCTGCCCGGTTCGCACGAGACGGTCGAAGAGGACATCCTCTATTTCAAGAAGGCCGGCTATTTGAACGTCGGCTTCTTTACGCTGCGCCTGGTGCTGTTCTTCGGGATTTGGATTTGGCTGGCGTACGTGGTGCGCCGCAATTCGTTCCGGCAGGACGTGGACGGCGACCTGAAGTGGACGCGGTCCAGTCGCCGGTGGGCGGCCGCGGGTCTCCCGCTCAGCGGTTTCGCGATCACGTTTGCCTCGATCGACTGGTTCAAGAGCCTCGATTACCACTGGTTTTCCACCATTTACGGCGTGTATTTTTTTGCCACCGGAATGCGGGGCGCCCTCGCCGTCGGCGTGCTGCTGATGCTTTGGCTGCACCGCCGGGGCGATTACCGCGGCATCCTCAATCGCAATCATCTGCATTCCATCGGCCAGCTGATGCTGACGTTCACGGTTTTCTGGGCCTACATCGCCTTCTCCCAGTACTTCCTGATCTGGAACGCCAACGTGCCGGAGGAGACCTTCTACTTCAATTTGCGCGAGTACGGCGACTGGTACTGGGTCGGGATGTCCCTCCTGTTCCTCTATTTCGCCTTTCCGTTTTGCTATCTGCTGTCTTATCGCAACAAAATCGAGCCCCACCGGGCGCGCTTCATCGCGTGGTGGATCCTGGTGATGCTTTTCATTGACCTGTGCTTCAACACGCTGCCGGCCGTCCGGGACGCGGCCGGGCATCCGCTGCCGTTTTTCTCGCCCCTGCTGGCCTGGCACCTCACCGCGCTGGCCGGGGTGGGTGGAATCTGCGTCTGGGCTTACCTCCGGAGTTTCTCCACCACGAAGCTCCTGCCGACCCGCGACCCGCGGATTGCCGAGTGCCTCAGTTACCATGAGGGTTCGGCGGAATGACCCACCAAAACGCGGAAGTCAGACTATGTGGAAATCAGGATGTCAGGAACCAGAGATCATCAATCAAGAGACTTAAATCGTAAGTCGTAGATCGAAAATCACCCATGTCCGAACCGTCACAGAATTCACCGTCGCCGTCGGGGACCGCGGAAAGCCGGACCAGCTTCTGGTCGACCTTCCTGGCGGTGGTGGGGTGCTTCGCCATTTTTGTCCTCGTCCTTTCCCTCGCCTACCTTCCGCAGCGCCGCCTGGCGCCGGAGGTGGACCTGGCCAGGATCCCGCCGGAAGAGCAGTGGAAGTTCACCGCGGAGGGCCGGCAGACGCACCTCGACGAGATGCGCGCGAAGGAACAGGCGGTCGCGACCTCCTATGCGTGGATCGACCGGGACAAGGGGATCGTGCAGCTCCCGCTCGATCGCGCGATGCAATTGACATTACGGGACGTCAACGCCGCCCGAAAACCTTAAGCCGCATGGAATGGATTTTCTACACGCTGATTGCCCTCGTCGGCGCCGCGCTCACCGCGACGGCGGTGTATGCGCTGTATTGGTCGTCTCGGCACGGGCAGCTCCGGGACTTCGAACGGGGGGCGGTGTCGATCTTCGACCAGGAGGAGCCGGTTGGGCAAATGACCGATCATTTCCCGGCGCAGCGGCGGAAACCGAAGGTCGGAGGCAGTAAGCAATGAGCTTTAAGCTGGAAGCGGTAAGCCCTCGGCAAGAAACCAAATCCCAAACGCCAGATTCCAAAGGCCAAATCTCAAGGAACGCAGCTCAAATCCTTTACCCAGCGCATCCGGCTCTTTCATCTACGTTCTTCCATCTTTGATCTGATTGCCGCCCTTGCCCATGGCCACCGCCTCCAGTCTTGCCGCCTCGCTCCATCCTGCCACGCCGACCGACGCGGTGGCGCGCGCCGAGCTGAGCGAGATTGACGCCTCCGCGAAATGGCCGGTGATCGTCTTTCTGCTTTCCGGTCTCGTGTGGCTGTTGATCGGCACCGCCTTCGCGCTGATCTCCTCCATCAAGCTCCACACGCCGGACTTTCTCGGTGGCTACGAGTGGCTCACGTTCGGCCGGGCGCGGACCGCGCATCTCAACTCGGTCATCTACGGCTGGAGCACCAACGTGGCGTTTGCCGTGGCCTTCTGGCTGATGGCCCGGTTGTCGCGCGCGAAACTGCGGCATGGAGGCCTGCTCATCGTCGCCGCGTGCTTCTGGAATCTCGGCGTGACGGTCGGGGTCATTGGCATCCTAGCTGGCGATTCGACGTCGATCGAATGGCTGGAGATCCCCCCGTACGCGACGCCGCTGCTCTTCGTCGCGTATGCGCTGGTGGGCGTGTGGGCGGTGATTACGTTCCGGTTCCGCAAGTCCGAGCATATTTACGTCTCGCAGTGGTACCTGCTTGCCGCGCTCTTCTGGTTCCCCTGGCTCTATTCGGTGGCGCAGATCATGCTGATCTTCGAGCCGGCCCGGGGCACGGTGCAGGCGCTGGTCAACTGGTGGTTCGCCCACAACGTCCTGGGACTCTGGTTCACCCCGATCGGGTTGGCCGCCGCCTATTATTTCATTCCGAAGGTGCTGGGGAAGCCGATCCACAGCTATTACCTCTCGGTCCTGGGCTTCTGGTCGCTCGCCATCTTCTACAACTGGGCGGGCGTGCACCACCTGATCGGCGGACCGGTCCCCGCCTGGGTGATCTCGGCGGGCATTGCCGCCAGCCTCATGATGGTGATTCCGGTCGTGGTCACCGCGATCAACCATCATTTGACGATGGTGGGCAGTTTCAGCGCCCTCCGTTACAGCCCGACGCTGCGTTTCGTCGTCTTTGGGGCGGTGAACTACACGCTGGTGAGCCTGACCGGCTCGGCGATGGCGATCCGCGGTTTCAACGAGGTCACGCATTTCACCCACTTCACCGTGGCGCACGCCCACCAGGGCATGTACGCCTTTTTCACCATGGTGATGTTCGGCTCGGTCTACTACATCCTGCCGCGGCTCCTGCTGAAGGAGTGGCCGTCGGCCACGCTGATCCGCACGCATTTCTGGGCGACCGCGATCGGCATCACCTTCTATTGGCTGGAACTCTCGATCGGCGGCTGGATCCAGGGCACGGAAATGAACAATGCGAGCATCGCCTTCCTTGACGTGGCGCAGCACACGATTCCCTGGCTGTTCCTCCGGAGCGTGGCCGGCATCGTGATCACCATCGGCCACGTCGCCTTCGCGGTTAACGTGGTGTGGATGCTGGTGGGGCGGCGTTCCTCCGGGGTGACCGCCCCGACGCTCTTCCAACCGCCGCCGGCCGGGCCAACCCCCTCTGTCCGATGAACCGGGGCCCGCTCATCTTTCTCGGCATTTTCTTCGCGCTTGCATTTTCGTGGACGGGCATCGTGCTGACCAACCAGATCCAGTACGGCAGCCTGACTCCGTACTACGACCAGAATGAGGGCAAAACCTATCCCGAGAAGCTGTCCGGCCAGGCGGAGCGCGGCCGGCTGGTCTACCAGGACCTCGGCTGCCTGTATTGCCATTCCCAGCAGGTGCGCCGGCCGGGTTTTGGGGCGGACACCGAGCGCGGCTGGGGCGAGCGCCAGAGCGTGGCGCGGGACTATGTGAATGACAAGCGGGTCTACCTCGGCACGATGCGCACCGGGCCCGACCTGCGCAACATCGGGGCGCGCCAGCCCTCGGCCGACTGGCACTACCTCCATCTGTTCGATCCGCGGCTAACCTCGCCCGGTTCGATCATGGCGCCGTTCGGGTTTTTGTTCGAGTATCGCCGGATCGTGGGCGAGCGGTCGCCGCAGGCGCTGAAGTTGCCGGCTGAATACGCGAAGCGGCACGACCTCGACCGGCCCGGCTACGAGCTCGTGCCGACGTCCCGCGCCGACGCGCTTGTCGCCTATCTCCTGAGTCTCAAGGACACGTACGAGTTTCCCGAGGCGAAACCCTACGTGCCCCCCAAGGGCGGGGGAGCCCGATGAGCGCCGATCCCTCCGACCCCGTGCCGCCGGAGCCGGCCGGCGCATCCGACGAGCAGCTGCAGCAGGTCCACGCGATACTGCTGCGCGAGAAGCCCGAACCGACGGAAGGCTACTCGCCGCTGCCGCTTATGCTGCTGGGTTTGATGAGCGCGCTGATTCTCTTCTCCGCGATCTACCTGGGGCGTTATTCGGGAGGATTTGATCCGCTGGTTTACGACGAGCGGATCCTGCCGGGCATGCTGGAAAGCGGCGCGGCGCCCGCGGTCCAGGACCCGAAGGTGATCGGCAAACGGGTGTTTGCGAACTGCATTGCCTGCCACCAGACGACGGGCTTGGGGCTGCCCGGGGCCTATCCGCCGCTGGCGGGATCCGAATGGGCGCAGGGTCCGGAGGAACGGATCATCCGGATTGTCCTGAACGGGCTCAGCGGCCCGATCACGGTCAAGAGCGCCGCGTTCAGCAGCTCGATGCCGGCCTTCGGCCCGCAACTGCGGGACGAGCAGATCGCGGACGTCCTGACTTACGTCCGGTCGGAGTGGGGCAACAACGCGCCGGCTGTTTCGCCGGACAAAGTGAAGGAAATCCGGGCGGCGGTCGCCACGCGCACCGGTCCGTGGGCGCCGGAAGAGCTGCTGAAGCTCCCCTGACGAAGGCGCGCGGGACCGTGGCTGGCACGTGTTCGTCGCGCGGCCGGAGCCGGTGGCCGTGCGCGCCGGCGCGTGGTTCGTCCGGCCGGCCGGTTTGTTCACCTATGCGCGGAACCTAGCGCGGTTTCAAAAAAGTGTAGCCGCGAGCGTCAGCGAGCGGACGAGCCATCCGCTCGCTGACGCTCGCAGCTACGTTCGTGTTCTCGGCTACAGTGCAATTTAAACCGCTCTAAATCTTGTCGGCGTGGAGGCCTGCCGCACGCGCCAGCGCAAGTTGCCGTCCGTCGCAGGTGAGAAATGCCTTCGCGCTTAGGCTGACCGCAGCGGCCACATGCAATAAATCCAGCGGCCGTCGATGGGTCATGTGTGAATTCTCGACATCGCCCTCACACGATCGCCTGCGCCTATTTCAATTATATCGGTAGGGGCAACGCGTGCTCTTGTCGAGAATTCACACATAATCCCGTCGGATTCTTCCGCGCGAACCACTCGATGCCCGGCCAGTCGTTTTTGGTCTCGCTGCGCTCCGTCGCCGGTTCCCGAAATAAGTCCAACTCCAGTCTAATCTACAAGCCCGCCCGAAACGGCGGGCTTTTTCATTTCATCAGCGAGCGTAGGCTTCTCGATGAGGCGGCCAACCCGGTGGTGCGGAATCCGTGCAAGAGGACCTTGTCCGTGGACCTCCCAACGGGGATTCGCAGACCGTTGGGTGATCGTGCCGGACCGGAGGAGATCTCTGCGCACGGCCTGCCCCGGCAGGGATCGAGCGTGTCTCCTTCCGTCCGTTAGCCGGGCTTTGCTGTTCCGGCTTACTCTCCCAGCCGCCGGTCCGGCACGAGGTGGTTCTGCACATAACCCCGCACGGCGTCGGCGAGCGGGGTGAGCGGCCGGGAGTAGCCGGTGGCGCGCAGCTTGGTGATGTCCGCCTGGGTGAAATACTGGTATTTGTCGCGCAGCACCTCGGGCATCTCGATAAACTCGACGCGCGGCGGCCGGCCGAGCGCGGCGAAGATGGCCGAGGTCAGCGCCAGCCATGTGTTCGCCTGGCCCGAACCGAGATTGTAGAGGCCGCCCGCCGCCGGCGCCCGCTCGGCGAAATGCAGCGTCATCTCCACGGCGTCCTTCACATAGAGAAAATCGCGCTGTTGTTCGCCGTCCTTGAATTCCGGCCGGTAGCTCTTGAACAAGCCGACTTTCCCCGTCGCCCGAATCTGCTCACAGGCCTTGTGCACCAGCGAGCGCATGTCGCCCTTGTGGTCCTCGTTCGGCCCGTAGACGTTGAAATACTTCAGGCCCGCGATGCGGCCAAGGTAGCCGGCCTTCTGGGCGTGCAGATCGAACTGCTGCTTGGACCATCCGTACAGGTTGAGGGGATGCAGGCGGGCGAGATTGTCGTCCTGGTCGTCCATGCCCGCGGTGCCGTCGCCATAGGTGGCCGCGGAGGAGGCGTAGACAAAGCGCGCCCCCTGGGCGAGCGACCATTCGGCGAGATCCCGCGTATAGCCGAAATTGTTATCCCGCAGGTAGGACTCGTTGCACTCGGTGGTGGCGGAACAGGCGCCGAGGTGGAAGACCGAGCCGAACTCGCCGAAGGCCTGCGGAGCCGACTGAATCCGCGCGCGGAAGACATCGGCCTCAACGTAGTCCTTGAATCTCAGGGGCGCCAGGTTGCGGCGCTTGCTGTCGCGGCCGGAGTCCAGGGCCACCACGCCGTTCCAACGCTTGGCGGGTTCGAGGAAGTCGGTGACGACAATGTCGGTCCGGCCGCGCTGGTTGAGCGCCCACACGAGCGCGCTGCCGATGAAGCCGGCGCCGCCGGTGACCAGGATGGGTTTCGAGGTGAAGGAGTCTGGAGCAGGCATCGGGGCGATGTTCATGGCGGGGCCACTCGCTAGCCCGCATATTTCATAGTCTTTGCCATCGCCACGATCATTTTTCTGCTGATGGTTCCTGTGCTGGCGATTGTCAAAGGATATGCGGGCTTAGCCGAACCCATGCAGTCGGATGCAGGGCGGGATCGCCGTACCGAGCGCCACAAGGCGCGACATCCGCCATCCCGCCGTTTTGCCGAAAGTGGCGGGGTGCGGCGACCCCGCCCTACAACGCCCGACCGAACTGTGCGTCGAACCACGAGTATGAAATCGCCCCGACTGCATCGATCCGGCTTAGCCCGGATGTTCCGGCCAGTGTGCTCGGTCCGCGGGTCGTCTACAGTCTGCATGCAGGCTATCGAGTAAAGTGTGAAACATCCGGGCTGGCGCGCGCGGCTCCGAAGACGGAGAAAAGCCATCCCTTCCCTGGTCAGGCATCCTGCGAGAGCTCCTCGGAACGGGCCTTGGCGGCGAGGATGGTATCCTTGAGGGTGTCGCGAAAGCCGCGCGCCGCCAGGCATTGCAGGCCGGCGAAGGTCGTGCCGTGCGGGGAGGTCACCTGGTCGCGCAGCGCTTCCGGTTCGATCCTGGTTTCCGCCAGGAGGCGGGCGGAGCCAAGCACCGTCGCCTGGGCCAGTTTGGCGGCGACGTCGCGCGGCAGTCCGGCGGCCACGCCGCCTTCGCGGAGTGCCGCGACGAATTCGAACAGGAAAGCCGGCCCGCTGCCGCTGAGAGCGGTGACGGCATCGAGGTCGGCCTCGTTGAGCGCCACCATTTCCCCCAAGGCGCCGAGCACGGTCTCCACGATGCCGCGATCGGAAGCGCTCAGCGGACTGAGCGAAGCCCAGCCCGTGATGCCGGCGCCGATCTGGCCCGGGGTGTTGGGCATGGCGCGCACCAGGTTCCTGGCCCCGGGAAACGTCCCGGCCAGGCGCGCCAGCCGCTTGCCGGCGAGAATTGAAATCACCAACCGGCCGGCGGTGAGGCCGGCCAGGCGCGGATCCAGCCCGGCGAGTTGCTGCGGCTTGCAGGCGAGCACGACGGTGTCGGCCGAGGCCAGAAGCGAGGCCAGATCGGGCGCCGCCGCAATGCCCGTGCGCCCGGCGAGAATCTGCGCGGTGTCATCATCGCCGCCGATGCAGGCGATCTCGGCGGGCCGGGCCGCCTTGGTGGTCAGCAATCCCCCGACCATGGCGGAGGCCATGCGCCCGGCGCCGATAAAGGCGAACCGTCCTTCCTGGGCGGCGGGGAGAGGTTCACTCACTGGTGGGTTGCTTCCTCTTGGGTTGCGCGACCGGATGCAGCAAGATGGCAACGGCGCCGCCGCCGGGGCGGTCTTCCATCATCACCTCGCCCCCGATGTTGCGGAGGGAATGGCGCGCGACCGTGAGTCCCATTCCCACGCCAACGGTGCGCTTGCCGCTGATGAACGGTTCAAACATGTGATCGCGAATCTCCGGATCGATGCCGCGACCCTGGTCTTCGATCCGGATTTCCACGATCCTGGCTTCGTCCTTTTGCGCGAGGAGCGCGGTGGAAAGCGTGATGGGGCGCTGGTCCGGCGGAGTGCCGTCGGGGTAGGCTTCCCAGGCATTGATCAGGATCTTCGACAATACCTCCTCGAAGACCTCGATATGCGTTTCGATGATGAAATCGCCGAGCGGATTATTAACGACCACGGGCTGGTTGGTCTTGTACTCCGCCTGATAGCGCTGCACGCCGCCCTCCAGAATGCGCTGCAAGCTGATCTGGGTGACGTTCAGGCGGGTCTTGACCACCAGCGAGCTGAGCTGCCGGATGATCACGACGATCCGCTGGACCGCATCCTCGACATTTTGGGCGTTCTTGCGCACCAATTCCGGCTTGTCGGCGTAGGCCTTGATGAGGTCGAGATAGCCGATGACCACCCCCAGCAGATTGTTGAGGTTATGCGCGATGCCCTGGGTGACGGCCCCGATGGTGGCGGCGCGGCGCGATTCGGTGAGCCGGCGCTGCAAATCGATGATTTCGCGGTTGATCGCGGCAAACCGGAGTTGCGTCTGCACCCGCGCGAGCGTCTCGTCGAGGTCGATCGGCTTGGTGATGTAATCGACCGCGCCCACGCCCAAGCCTTCGAGCTTGCCCTCCTTGGAGCTGCGCGCCGTGACAAAAATGACCGGGATGGAACGAGTGTCCTCGCTGGCCTGGAGGCGCTGGCACACCTCGATGCCGTCCATCTCGGGCATCATCACATCGAGCAGGATGAGTTCGGGCTTCTCCTGGGCGGTGAGGTCGAGCGCCTCCTGCCCGGAATACGCGGCGACCACCTGCATGCCTTCCCGCTCCAACTTGCGTTTGAGCAGCTGAACGTTGATCGGTTGATCGTCGACCACCAGGATTTTTGGCGCAGGCATGCGGGGGAGATTAAAGGTTTAGTTTGGGCCCGATGGCAAGATTGGCGTGGACGGGTCACGCGGCGTGCGACTGGCGGTGGGCCTTGACCGTGTTCTTCATCAACATGGCGACCGTCATCGGGCCCACGCCGCCGGGCACCGGGGTGATCCGGCTGGCCAGCGGGGCAACCGACGGGAAATGAACGTCGCCGACGAGGCGATAGCCCGATTTCTTGGTGGAGTCGGGCACGCGGTTGATACCCACATCGATCACCACGGCACCGGGCTTCACCATCTCCGCGGTCACGAATTCCGGCCGGCCGATGGCGGCGATCAGGATGTCAGCCTGGCGGGCGATGGCCGGAAGTCCGGTGGTCTGCGAGTGGCAGAGCGTGATGGTGGCATTGGCCCAGGCCTTTTTCTGCACGGCCAGCAGCGCGACGGGCTTGCCGACGAGCAGGCTGCGGCCAAGAACCACGACGTGGCGGCCCGCGAGTTGGACGCCGGAACGGGCGAGAAGCTCCAGGATGCCGGCGGGGGTGCAGGAGACGAAACCGGATTCGTCCTCCTGGGCGATCTTGCCGAGGTTGATGGTGCCCAGCCCGTCGACGTCCTTGGCGGGGGCGATCCGGCGGAAGACGGCGAGTTCATCGAGGTGCGGCGGCAGCGGGGACTGAACCAGAATGCCGTCGACGGCGGGATCGGCGTTCAACTGGTCGATCAGCGCAAACAGCTCCGCCGGCGAAATCGTCGCGGGCGGCAGCAGCACCCGCCCCACAATGCCGACCTCTGCGGCCGTCTTCTCCTTTTGCCTGACGTAGGAGACCGACGCCGGGTCGTCGCCGACGCGCACGAGCGCCAGACACGGTTTGCGCCCGGACCGTGCGGCCACCTCCGCTTTGAGCTCGCCGATAATCTCCGCGGCGATCCGGTGCCCGTCGATGATGTCCATGAGGGAGGAAGAAGGCGGCGGCAACGAAGCCGCCGGTGGGAGCATCACCTCGCCTCAAGCGTTTGCACCTCGATGACGAGGTTCTTCCAGTCGCTCGTTGGCTTGATGACTCCCGAAATGGTCACCAATTGGTCGACGTAGGTCTCGATTCTCTGCTGGAGCGCCACCTTGCTGACATCGAGGAAGGCCATTCGTTTGCCGGCCGGATCGTTGAGCTGATATTTGTAATCCGGGCGGGGGCCGACGACGAGCAGGCGTTTCGTCTCCACCAGCATGCCCTGCAGCACCCGCGGCAGGGCGGTGGCAGGCTCGGCGCTGACGGGCGGGGCGGCGGGGGCCGGTGCCGCAACCGGCACGGCGGGAGCGCCCGTTGCCGGCGCTGGAACCGGGGCGGCGGCCGGCGAGGAAGCGGTCCCGCCGATCGGAATAAAGCCGACAATGGTCTTGTAGAGCTTGATCTGCGTCCAGCCGCTGCGCAGGCCGGTGATCTCCGTCTTGTCGCCCTCCTGCATCAAGGCGAGGATGGGGGCATCGGCCTTGGGCTTCAGGCGGATCGCGGCGCCCCCATGAATGTCGAGGCTCTTGCTGAAGTCGTCGTTCTTGACGTAAGCCTCGTGCGGGCCGGGCAAGTCGACCGCCATCCACCCGGCGGGCGCAGTGGCGTTGGCGGCGGCGATGGGATCCGTGCCCGCCTTGAGATAGCCGATGGCAGGAGAGGCGGCATCGGGCTGGGAATGGATCGCGGTGGTTTCCATCAGGGGCGCGGCGGAGGAGGCTGCGGCGACCAGCAAACCGGCGATGACAGCGGAGAACTTCGTCTTCATGATCGGTGTGATTTTGGAAACTGGGTGCGGAGGAAGAACCTGACGACGAAACGGATTGGATGTCTTTGTTAGGCCCTTGTTTCTTGTCGCGCAAAGGAAATCCTCGCTTTCTTGCGGGCGGGCGAAAAATCGGCTCGCGCATTTCTGCGCAATTCGCGGTACTGATCTCATGACCTTTAACAATCGCGTCGCGCTTGTCACTGGTGCCGGTCGGGGAATCGGCAAGGCCATTGCCGGAGTGCTCGCCCAGTCCGGCGTCACGGTTATCTGCGTCAGCAAGAATGAGGCAAACTGTGGCGCCGTTGCCGGGGAGCTTCAGGCGGCCGGGGGGAAGGCCAAGGCGGTGGCCGTCGATGTGGCCGACGGGGCTGCCGTTGGCAAAAGCAGCGGGGGATCTGCTGGCCGAGTTTGGCAACATTGACATCCTCGTCAACAATGCCGGCATCACCCGCGACGGGTTGTTGTTCCGCATGTCGGAGGATGATTGGAATTCGGTACTTACAACGAATCTGACGAGCGCTTTTCACTGGACGAAGCACTTGGGCCGGGCCATGGCCCAGAAACGCTGGGGTCGCATCATCAATATCTCCTCGGTGGCGGGCGTGGCCGGCAATGCGGGCCAGGCCAATTACTCCGCGGCAAAGCCGGGACTGATTGGTTTCACGAAGAGCATCGCCAAGGAATTTGCCCGTCGTTCGATCACCTGCAACGCCGTCGCCCCTGGTTTCATCAAGACCGACATGACGGCCGTCCTCAGCGAGGACGTAACGAAAGCAGCTCTGCAATATATTCCGATGCAGCGGCTGGGTGAGCCGGCTGACGTGGCTCATTTGGCGGCGTTTTTATGTTCGGAGGAGGCCGGATATATCACCGGTCAAGTTTTTACCGTTGACGGCGGCATGGTGATGTGATCCCAAAGAGCAGCCCAAACCCTTGCCCAACTATACAACATGGCTGATCAGAAAACCATCGAACAACGCGTTAAAGAAATTATCGTTAACCAGTTGAACGTTAACGAGGAGCAGATCACCCCGGAAGCTTCTTTCCTCGATGACCTGGGCGCCGATTCGCTCGACACTGTCGAGCTGATCATGGCTTTTGAAGAGGAATTCAAGGACGAGATCAAAGGCGAGATCCCGGAGTCTGACGCTGAAAAACTTCAGACGGTCGGCGACGTGATTGCCTATATCGAAGAGAAGTCTTCTTCGAAGTAATCATTTTTTCGGGTTTTGGCGTCCTGCCGGGTGGCCCATAGGGACTTTTCGGTAGGGCGCCTTTTTTGTACACATGGATTCTGTTCAGTCTCCTCCTCGGGTGGTTGTCACCGGCCTCGGCGTCGTCAGCTCCCTTGGCCTGGATGTCGAAGGTTTTTGGGCCAACATCCTTGTCCGGCCGAAGCGGGGTCACGCCGCGTGACGGGGTTCGACGTCACGGATTATCCCTGCAAGATCGGGGCCGAGATCGTCGACTTCGACGCGGCGAAGCTCATGGATCCGAAGGAGGCGCGGCGGAACGACCGTTACACGCACTTTGGTTTTATTGCCTCCAAGGCGGCGGTGGCCGACGCCGGTCTGAATCCGGCGGCGGAAGACTCCGACCGCATGGGGGTGATCATCGGCTCGGGCATCGGCGGGATGCACACTTACGAGCAGCAACTCCGGGTGCTTTGGGAGCGCGGTCCGCGCAAAGTGTCGCCCTTCACGATCCCTTCGCTCATCAGCAACATGTGCAGCGGGACTCGTGGCGATGAGACCTGGGCGCGCGCGGCCCGAATTATTCCGTGGTGAGCGCCTGTGCGTCGGGCGCCCACGCGATCGGCGAGGCATTCAACGCGATGCGGCGGGGCGAGGCCGACGTCATGATTGCGGGCGGGAGCGAGGCGGCCATCACGCCGTTTTCCTACGCCTCGTTCTGCTCGATGAAGGCCATGAGCACGCGAAACGACCAGCCGGAAAAGGCCTGCCGGCCGTTTGATCTCAACCGCGACGGCTTTATCATGGGAGAAGGCGCCGGCATCCTCGTGCTGGAGACCCTGGCGCATGCCCAGGCCCGCGGCGCCCGCATTTATTGCGAGCTGGCCGGATACGGCGCCACGTTGCGATGCCTTTCACATCACCCAGCCCGACCCGGAGGGCCGCGGACTCTCGCTGGCGATGAAGCGGGCGATCGCGATGGCCGGCGTGCGCCCGGACGAGATCGATTACATCAATGCGCATGGGACATCGACCCCTTACAACGACAAGTTCGAGACGCTGGCGATCAGGCAGGTTTTTGGAGACCATGCGCGCAAGCTCATGGTGAGTTCGACCAAATCGATGACGGGTCATCTGCTGGGCGCCGCCGGCGGGGTGGAGGCGCTGATCTGCGCCAAGGCGCTCCAGACCGGGGGAGTGCCGCCGACGATCAACTACGAGCAGCCCGACCCGGAATGCGACCTTGACTATGTGCCCAACGTCAAGCGCTCGGCTCCGCTGCGGGTCGTGCTGAGCAACAATCTTGGTTTTGGCGGACAGAATGCGTCGCTCGTGCTCCGGCGGCTGGAATAACCGCGAACGCGGGCAGGCGATCGGGCGGAGCGAGTGGTAAGGCTTGTGCTCGCGGCCGGAACTTCGTCTTCTTGGCCGCCTGATTTCCATGAGCCGACCTGTGCGATTATTGCAGGTGAATCGCTCCGCCGATGAAGCGGACATGATCGTCCGTTTGCTGGCGGCTGACGGATGGGAAGTCCAGGCGTCACGGGTGGAGACCGCAGACGAATTGTCCACCGCGCTTGCCAGCCAGGGCTGGAACCTGGTGGTGGCGGATCATCGCACGCTGTGTCCCGAGATGGGCGACGCTCTCTTGCCGGTCTTGCAGACGAACTGGAGCCTCCCGTTGATCGTGATCTCCGACCAGGCCAGGGTGGACCGGGCGGTGGAGATGATGCAGGCGGGCGCGAGGGATTTCCTGGGCAAGGACAGCCTGTCCCGATTGCCGGCAATCGTGCGTCGGGAGCTGGGAGAACCGGGTTCAGGTCTGTGGCGCAGCCAGTCAAGAGACATCGGACCCAAGGGTGCGGAGGAGGAGCTGCGCCGGAGCGAAGATCGATACAGGAAGCTGTTTGAGAACATGCTGAACGGATTTGCCCACTGCCGAATGTCGTTCGAAAACGATCAGCCGCGGGACTTCGTCTACCTGCACGTCAACAAGGCCTTCGCTCGGCTGACCGGGCTGCAGAATGTCGTCGGGAGGAGAGTTTCCGAGGTGATTCCCGGCCTCCGGGAGTCGCACCCGGGGCTGTTCGAGGTTTATGGAAGGGTGGCGCTGACCGGGCAGCCGGAGACACTGGAGACCTATGGGGAGGCATTTGGCGGGTGGCTGTTCGTAACCGTCTACAGCACGGAGCGGGAGCATTTCACGGCGATTTTCGAGAACATCACGGAGCGAAAGCAGGCGGAGAATGCGAGCCGGGAGAGCGAACTGCGGTTGCGCATGGCCCTCGACGCGGGTGCCATGGGGATCTGGGATCGGGATCCGCGTTTGGGTGATTTGCGCCTGACCGAACAGCTCGTCCGGCTCCTGGGACTAAAGCCGGGGGAATTCGATGGTCGGTACGAGGCCTTCAGGCGCCTCGTGCATCCGGAGGATGTGGCGGGGCTCGAGGCGGCGATCGCGCGGTCCCGCGACGCTCGCACGCCCTATCGGCACGCGTTTCGGGTAAACTGGCCGGACAGCTCGATCCACTGGTTGGAAGGACGGGGCCAGTTTTTTTATGATTCTGCCGGCGTGGCTGTCCGCATGATGGGTGTTGCCGTTGATATTACGGAAACGAGGCGTCTGGAAGAACAATTGAGGCAGGCGCAGAAGATGGAAGCGGTGGGCCAGCTCGCCGGCGGCGTGGCGCACGACTACAACAACATTCTGACGTCGACGCTGATGCACCTCGAGCTGCTGATGCATGATTCGAGCCTGGCGCCGCACCTGCGGAATTCGCTGCAGGAACTGGAGGCCGAAACCCAGCGCGCGGTGGCGCTGACCCGGCAATTGCTCATGTTCAGTCGCCGGCAGATCATCCAGGTGAAGCCCGTGGACCTGAATGACGTCGTGCGCGATCTGTTGAAAATGCTGCGACGGCTGCTCGGTGAGCACATCAGCCTGGAGTTCCGCAACGAGGCCCGCCGTCTGCAGATCGAGGCAGATCCCGGAATGGTCGAGCAGGTTGTGATCAACCTCTGTGTGAATTCGCGCGATGCCATGATGCCGAACGGCGGGCCGCTGACGATTGAGACCCGGCTGGTGGAGTTGGGCGCCGAGGCCGCCGCCGCCAACCCGGAGGCGCGCGCCGGGAAGTTCGTCTGCCTCTCGGTCCGGGATACTGGTTGCGGCATGAATGCGGAGGTGATGAAGCGGATCTTCGAGCCCTTTTTCACGACGAAGGAGCCGGGGAAGGGCACGGGATTGGGTTTGGCCACGGTCTACGCGATCGCGAAGCAACACTCGGGCTGGGTCGAGGTGTCGAGCCGGGTGGGCCGCGGAACCAACTTTCGCGTCTACTTCCCGGAATTGGTCAAGGGATCGGCCGGCGAAACCCAGGCGATCGATCCGCAACAGCTTCGCGGTGATGAAACGATCCTGGTCGTGGAAGACGAGGCGGCGGTCCGGCGGATGGCGGTGATGAGCCTGCAGTGGTTCGGGTATCACGTCCTGGAGGCGGCCAACGGGCCTGAGGCCTTGCGGCAATGGGAACAGCACCGCGCCGAGATCGCCCTGCTGTTCACCGACATGGTGATGCCGGAAGGGATGAGCGGGCTTGGTCTGGCCAAACAATTGCGCGAGGCCAAGGGCAGCCTGAAGGTCATCATTTCCAGCGGCTACAGCGTTGACCTCGCGAACTCGGGATTGCCCGCCGGGTTGGGAATCGCCTTCCTTTCCAAGCCGTATGAAGTGAAAACCCTGGTCCCGTTGGTGCGAAAATGTCTTGATCAGACCTGATCGGTCATGAGCGGGTGGACCCGTGGTTGACCGGAGTACAACGTCATGATCGCCGCGCCGCCCAACATTCTGTGGATTGTCACTTCCCAGTGGCGGGCCCAGGCCACGGGTTACGCCGGCGATCCCAATGCGCGCACGCCGAATCTTGATGCCCTGGCGGCGGAGGCGGTCGACTATGCGCAGGCCGTGACGCCGCATCCGTTCGGCCCCTTTGCGCGGGCTGCGATGCTGACCGGGGTCCTGTCGCCGGAGAACGGAGTGCGTGATTACTTCGATCCGCTTCCCGGGGAGGCGCGGACCGTCGCGGACCGGCTGCGGAGGCGCGGGTATGCAACGGCCTTTTTTGGCAAGTGGCATCTCTTTCAACGGGATTCGCAGGCGGAGCTGGTCGGACCGGCGCATGCGAAGATCGTGGTTCCCCCCGGACGACGCGGCGGGTTCCAATTCTGGGAGGGTTTTGAAAGCGGGTTTCTCCTGAACGATCCCTGGCTCCATGGAACCCGGCTGCCCGAACCGACGCAGTTTGCCGGATACCAGTCGGATGTCATCTGCGACCGGGTGGCGGCGTGGTTGCGTGAAAGCGGAGACCAAAGAGCGGATACCGGATACCGGAGAGCGGATACCGGATACCGGAGAGCGGAGAGCGGAGACCGGAATCCGGAGACCGGAGAGTGGAAACCGGAGGCCGGCGAGCGGAAAGCGGATGCTGGGGGAGCAGAATCATCTCCCCGGTTTAGGGTCTCCGCTATCCGAGCTCGGCCGTGGTTTTGCGTCGTGAGCCTCGAGCCCCCGCATCCGCCCTATGACGCGCCGGTTCCGCGCGGCGGGACCGAATGGAGGCCGCCGGCGATCGTGCTGCCGCCAAATGTCCCGCGTGGTGGTGACGCGGAGTCGATCGCCCGGCGTGAACTGGCCGGATATTACGCTCACGTGGAGGCGACTGACCGGGCGATCGGCCGATTGCTCGCCGCGGCGCCACGGGAGAACACGGCGGTGGTTTTTACGTCGGTCCACGGCGACATGCATGGAGCCCACGGATTGTTCCGCAAAGGCTGGCCGCATGAGGAAAGCGTGCGCGTCCCCTTGCTCGTGCGGGTTCCGGGCACCGAACGTGGCAGATGCGGGGTTAGGGATCCGGCGCTGGTGTCGCTGGCGGACCTGGCCGAGCTGACGGTGGGCTGGGCTGAGGGCGAACGCCCCGTCGCCGGGGGGAAGTTTCAGAGGATCTCAATGCCCAGCGTGGTGCGGCTGCCCCGGCAATGCGACCGTGTGTGGCGCGGCGGCCGCACCCTTGCCCGCAAACTTGTGTTGGCGGCGGACGGGGACCCCTGGCTCTACTTCGACCTGGAAAAGGATCCCGGCGAGGGAACCAATCTCCGGGACGATCCCGCGCGGGCGGCGGAGATCGAGGCGTTCCGACGGCAGCTGTAAACACGCAGGACTGCTCGAGGAGCCGTGCCGCAATGTCAGCGCGCCACCTTGGGCGGGGAATTGCGCCGGATGGCGGCGGCCAGACCATCGAGCTTCAGCGGCTTGGTGACATAGTCGTTCATGCCGGCCGCGAGGCACATCTCGCGGTCTCCAACGAGGGCGTTGGCCGTGACGGCAACGATGCTGGGCTGACGATCAGCGGCGAGGCGCCGGCGAATCTCGCGCGTCGCCTCCAGGCCGTCCATGACCGGCATCTGCAGGTCCATCATGACCAGATCGTAGCTGCCTTCATCACAGGCGCTGACGGCCTCGGCGCCGTTGACCACCGAATCCGCCTTGTAACCCAGCCGGGCGAGAAGGCTCAGGGCGACGTTGCGGTTTACGGGGTTGTCCTCGACGAGCAGGATCTTGAGCGGAATCTCATCGCTCAACAACCGCTGGGCGTTGGCGGCCGGATCGGGCCGGACGACGGGAGGGCTGAACAGCGAACGGATGGTCAGCAGCAATGGCGCAGCCTTCAGCGGTTTGAGCAGATGCGCCGCCGGAGCCAGTTCCTCCAGCCAGGTGCGTGGCATGGGCTCGCCGGCCGGCAGCAGCAAGAGCACGGGAAGCTGCGGCTTCTGCCAGGCCGCGCGAAGTTCCTGGGCCAGACGCCGACCCTCACCGTCGGGAAGGAACTGGTCGATGATCAGCAGGGTGGGCGGCTCGCCGCTCCCCACCTGCACCCGGGCCATGTGGGCCGACTCCATCACCACGCACGAGAGCCCGGCCGCGGTCAGCGTCGAAGTCAGAAAATGCCGGTTTACGTCGTGGTCGTCCACCGCCCACACCAGGCGGCCGCGCAGCGAGGGCGGAAGTTCTTCGCGCGCCGGTTCCCCCGGCGGAAAGGCCGGCTGGGTTGGAATCACCACGGTGAAGACCGAGCCCTGCCCCGGCTGGCTTTCCACTCCGATCGTTCCGCCCATAAGTTCGCACAGTCGCCGGCTGATGGCGAGCCCGAGCCCGGTGCCGCCGTATTTCCGGGTGGTCGACGAGTCCACCTGCGAGAACGGCCGGAACAGCCGGTGTCGTTTTTCCGTCGGGATGCCCACCCCGCTGTCGCGCACCGCAATCGCCAACCAAAAGGGGTCGCCGGCCGGAATGGGAGCGCGTGAACCCGGAAACGGCGCCGGCAACGGCGTTTCCCGCTTCTCCAGGACGGGTGCGCTCGTCCGGCTGACCTCAACGGACACGCAACCCTTCGGGGTGAACTTGATGGCGTTGTTGACAAGGTTGACGATGATCTGGCGCAGGCGGGCGGCGTCGCCGAGGATCCACACCGGCACATTGCCGTGGACGAAGTACGCCAGATCGATCCGTTTGACCGCCGCCGGAACGGCGAAAAGGTCCAAAGCCTCTTCCAGGCAGATCGCCAGCTCGAACGGGTGCTGCTCCAGGTCCATCCGGCCGGATTCGATCTTCGAGAAGTCGAGGATGTCGTTGATGATGGACAGCAGCGAATCGCCGCTGGTCCGGATGGTGTTCACGCATTCGCGCTGGTCGGCCGTGAGCGGGGTTTCCAGGAGCAGGCTGGTCATCCCGATCACGCCGTTCATCGGCGTGCGGATCTCGTGGCTCATCGACGCCAGAAACTCCGATTTGGCGCGGGACGCGGCGTCGGCCTCTTCCTTGGCCCGGCGGAGATGCTGTTCCGTCTCCACCCGGGCCGTGATGTCGACCATGATCGCGATGAAGTTCTCGACCTCTCCGGCCTCGCCGCGCACGGGTTGCAGATCGAGGTGAAGATGGCAGTTCCGGCCGGCGCGCGTCTGGCAACTGAGGTCGGCGTTGAACGAAACTCCGCGCTGAAGGGCGTCGTGCAGTCGGGAAGCGGTCGCTGGATCGGCGTCAGGTCCGGCCAGCAAGGCGGTGAGCGCGCGGCCGACGATTTCCGCGAGGCTGAAATCGAAGAGCCGCACGACGCTCTCGTTGACCCACTCGAGCCGGCCGGCGGCGTCGGTGATGGCGACCAGGTTGTCCGTGCTGCTGGCGACGAGCGAGAGCTTGCGCGTCGCCGCCTGACTGGCCCGCAGGGCCTGTTCAGCCCGCCGCCGGTCCTCGTTTTCCGCCAGCAGCCGGGCGTTGGCCTGTTCGGCGGCGCGACGGCGCATTCCCCCGATCCGGGCCAGGTGGGCCACGGCGCCGAGCACCAGACTCAACCCGAGGCCGAGCGTGGTGAACAGCTCGGGAAAGTAGCGCCGTCCCTGTTCCAGGGTGGCGGCGGCCGGGGAAAGGCTGATGCGAATCCGCTGGTTAAACAGATTGAAGGTCGACTCCTCGCGCAGGTCCTGGCGGACGGGGCCGGCGGGAAACTTTTCGGATACCCGCTGGCCGTCGGCATCGATCGTGAGGGCATAGAGAGCCGGCAGGCGGAGGCGGCCTTGGACCGCTTCGATCATGGCCGGGTAGGAGAATTCGCCCAGAAGCGCCTGGCGGATTGAACCGTCGGGTGCGGGCAGCGGCGCGCACATCAGGAAACCCGGACTGCCGAGCGGCAGCTGGGTCAGGCCGGAGAATGCCGGCCGGCCCGTCTCCTGCATCTGCTGGATGAGCTTCCGATGCAGTGGATCGGCCCGGTGATCATAGCCGAGGAGGTATTCATTGCCGGCGCGGGGAAAGATCCAGGTGGACCGCCCGGATTCACCGATCCAGGTCAGCGAGCGCAGCGCCGGGAAATTCTCGCGATAGGCCGCGCCGTCCTGGTCGCGCCAGGCGTCCGTAACCTGGTCGGCCCGCATCCAGCGCGCGGCCATGCGCACAAGAGCCTGGGCCTCATTGTCCAGCTCGAGATTCAGAACCGTGGCGACATTGTTGATGGCCAGCTGGGTGGTCGACCGGACAAACCCCGCTTCGCGATCGCGCAAGGCGGCGGCGAAGAGCAGCGTCAGGGTGGCGCCGACTGCCACGACCGGCACGGAAAGCCAGCCCGGCACGCCGTCGGCACGGTCAAGCTCGCGCCGCCAGTGGCAGCTCAGGAGAAGGGCTCCGGCAAGCGCGCAGCACCCGGCCGCCAGCGGACTGGGTCGCAGGACCGACGCTTCGGAAAGTCCGAGCATCCGACCGACCAATGGCGCCAGTCCGATCGAAATGGTCAGCGATGCGCCGAGGGCAATGACCAGGGCCCGCCATCGCGCCAGCTGGGGAAATTTGAACAGCAAGACGCAGATGCCGGCGGCCAGGAGCGCGAGCGCGGTGAGCCCCGGCATCCGGCCGGGCTGAGCGGAGTCGATCGCATTCTGCAGCGGAGCGGTCAACTCATCCAGACGCAGATTCGGGCCGCCGGCGAGCCGGGCCAGCGTGAGGAGACCGATCCCGGCTGGCACCACGGCCAGCCAGGCGAAACGGCCGGTCCTCGATTCCAGGGCCAGTAGCGAAACACCCAGCAGGCAGACGCTCAGCGCGGTGTCCAGGCGCATCGGCGCATCGCCGGCTGGAAGTGGCAGGACGGCATTGATCCACGGCTCCTGACCCGCCAGCACAAACAGTCCGATCAGGACCAGCGCACTGCTGCCGAGCACTGAGGCGCCGTTCAGCCAGTCGTGAGCGGCAGGGGAGGAGGAGCGGGTCATGGCGGTGACCTGGAAGCTAGGCGTGGGGCCGAGGCCGGGGCAAAGGATTTTTCGCCGGGAAGAACCGACCCGGAATTGATGGCTGGAGAGCGGCGGAGCTACGGAGATTTTCCCGGCGGGGCCAGGGGCGGTGTGGGCGATGGCATTCCGCTTGGGGCGAGCGGCCCGGTGTTGAGCGGGCGGGTGAGGGCGCGCAGGAGGCTGGTCGGCCCGAAGGCGAAGGCCCACGACGGCTTTCCCAGCGGCCCGGTGAGCTTCAACTCAAGCACGTTGGACAGCGGCGTGAGCAAGGCGCCCAGCGCGTCGGCCACGACGAACTTGCTTTCCTGCAGGGGGTAGATGCGGGCGTTGAAGTCGAGGGTTTTGGTTTCGAGCAAATACTCGCCCTTGGCGTCAATCGAAGCGCGCGGGCCCTGCAACTTGACCTGCGGAAAGACCAGCTTGTTGCCGTCGATCCGGAAACTCGCCTGGGCGCTGTCGAGGCGCAGCGAGGTGAAGTTGAGCAGGGTCTTGCTCAACAGCTCGGAGAGCAGTCCGAAGAGATGAATCTCGCCTAGTTCCTGGCCGGTGACCGTCATCTGGCCGTCGCCATGCAAACTGAACGGTTCTCCGAGCCGGCCGGAGGCGGCCAGCCGGCCGTCGAGGTGGCTGTTCGAGGCGCGGCGCAGCAAATGCTCTCCGGGCCGGTCGGAGCCCGCCGGTTTTCCGGGGGATTGAAGGTCATCAATGAGGGTAATGACGCGGGCCAGGTCGGCCCCGCCCAGCTTGGCGTCAAAGGCGACCGCCCGCGTGTCGCGCGGCCCCTCGATCCGCGCCCAGCCCGTGGCGGCGCCGCCGGCGAACCCCGCCTCGATGTCCTGCAGGTCCAGATCGCCGTCGTGGTAGTTCGCGGAGAACTTCAGCGAGTCCAGGGGGAAACCGTGCAACGTCCCGCGGTTGTTGGCCGCCACGGTGAAATGCATTTGCGTGCGGGGTCCGCCCGGGGCGCCGGGGCCGTCGAAATGACCGGCCACGCGCACGGCGGGAGGTTCGGCAAACTGATACGGCGCAGCCAGCGCGATGCCGGCCGGACCATAGAGCCGCGCGCACTCAGCCACATCGAGGTCGGACGCGGCGTTGAAATCCAGCGTGCGGTACGTCGAATTTGCGGAATCGACGGCGACGGTGAACGAGCCTTGGCCGGAATGGCCCGCGCGCTCGGCCTTGAACTCCGACACTTCAAAGTAGTCGGGGCGGAAGAAAAGGGTGGTCCGCACTCGGTCAAATGGAACCCCGCGGATGCCCGGCTGAGCCGCATCGGCTTGGCAGAAGACGACGGATTCCTGCGCCGTCCCCCATCGACCGGCCACGTCAACGTCCGCCGCCGGCGGCACCGCCGCGAAGTCGAAGCCGCGCCAGAAACGCGGCCACCACCCGGTGAACCAGCCCGAGATGTCGAGCGGCCGCAGATGGCCGTGAAGTAGAAAACGGTACTCGTTGGTGGCCGTGTCCATCGCATAGGACCCGTAGGCCGCGTTGTCTCCCTGGAACAACGTGAGGTCCGTCACGTCGAGGCCGTGGCCGGCGTAGACAATGTGTCCGCCCGCGGCGTCGATCGCGACGCCGTGGGCGATGGCGTGGCGGACGGAGATATCGCCTTCGGCGCGCTCCGGTTTCCAACCCGCCGCGAGATCAATCCGGGCCCGGAGCGACGCCGGCTCGCTTAAAGTCACCCATCGGGCCGCCTTCAGCCCGAAGCGGGCGGCCGCGAGGCGCAGCAATTCCGGCGCCAGCGACGAGGAGAGGTCGATTCTCCCTTCGCCCCGCCGGGTCTCCACGTCGGCGCGCGCCGCCAGAGGCGATCCCGCGGCCGACAGCACGACGTTGCCCTGGACGCGGGGCCACTCCGCCACCGTAAGTTCAGCCGCCGGGGCGGCAAAGGGGACGCCCAGGACACTGCCTCCGGCCGCGGTCAGCCGCACCGTCTGCGGCGTGAACACAAAATGATCGGGGACGAGCAAGCCCGAAAGAACGACATGCAGCCGCGCCACCTGGGCCTGTTGTTTCCAAGCCACCTGTTCCGCATCGATCGTCACCGCGGTGGCCACCGGCGCGCCGCCCAACAACGGGAACACCGTTCGCGCCCGGCCCGACAACAGCTTGCCGGACGCTTCGGAATGGGAGGAGTCGACCAGGAGCTCGGCCTCAACGAGGGCTCCGGCATCCGCCGACGCGGTGAGCGTCAACTGCAGGCGCGGTTCCTCCAAGGCCTCGATTTGGGGCCGGAGCGCGATGAGTTTGCGGCCCGCCCTGAGGTAGCGTTCGAACATCAGGTCAAGCAGCTGCATTGAACCGGGCCGGGATTTGATCCCCGCCGGAAGGTGGAATCGCCCCTGGCTGGTGACCGCCACCCCGGCGACGCGGAAGGTGCAGACGGCGATGTGGTAGTCGGAGCGCTGCGCCTGGAACACGCCATCGAGGTCGCTCACCACCGCTTCATCGGTGCCGGAGGGAGACAACATGGCGGGCACCCGCAGGTCGACGCCGGTGAGGCGGATCTCGTGCATGCGAATCTCGCCGACCAGCAGCGGCAGGAACTCCAGGCGGGCGTATGCGGCGCGGATCGTGACCAGCGGCACCGATCGGTCGGGACCAAAAAGCTGGACGTGCTCGATCACCACCCGTCCGGTCGGATCAAAGATCGCGCGGCCAAAACGCGCCGTGATCTCCGAGGCCGCCAGACGGCGTTCAAAAGCGCGCAGGGCGAAATCGGGCAGCTCCATCTCGCCGCGCGTGACAACCCAGACCTGCAGCCCGAGGCCCGCGATCAGCACCAGCCAGACCACCCAGCGGGCGACCAGCAGCGCTCCGGCGGCGCACCAGCGCAGGGCAAACCAAAGGGACCGTTGCAGGCTCATGGGCGCGGCTTTGGCGGTGGGGATTCCCGCGTGGTGATCAGTGGATCCATTCCTCCCTTGGCTGGCGGCGCGGGTTGTCGCTCCGGCATTTTCCTCCCGGTCACTGCCCGGCCGGCTTGGCGGCCTCAACGGCGGCTGCCGCGGGTGAAGCAGGCACCGGTTCCTGCGGGCCGTGCGTCAGGTTGAAGAGCGCGTCGAGCAGCTTTTGGTCGGCCTCAAAAACCACGTTGAAGCCGGGCGAGCCGGCAAACTGGGTGCCTCCGCCGGTGCGTTCGGTGAAAAACAATTTGATCGCGTCGGTCTGGCCTCCCGTGCCGCCGACGAGGGAGAGCGTCGCTTCGAGGGCATACTTCCAGGGGCGCATTTCTCCGCCGATCTCCACCGTCGGCGGGAACGAGTCGAGGACGAAATCCTTGGCCCGCAGATTGCCCAGCTGGTCCAGGAGGCCCAGCAGCGCCGTCCGCCTCGGTTCCGCTTCCTTGGCCAGGGCCTGAGCCCACGTTTCACCGCCGGCCAGTTGACGGGCAAAGATCTCGGTCCGGGCCGTCGCATCCGTGAGGGAGAGGCCGGTGATCCGGGCGCCGGCGGGGAGTTCGCGCAGCAAGCGGTTCCGATAATAGTTCACGGTCACCGGCGATTCCCGCAGGATGTCGGGGTCGACGAGGTACACGAAGGGCTCGTTGGCGAGCTTGGCATAGGCGAGACCGTCGCGTTCGGTGGCGACGCCGATCAGCAGGGTGACCGAAGACGACAGGGCAGTGGAGCCGCCCTCGGCAAAGGCGCCCTTGGTGGAGAAGTTGAGCGTGATTTCACGTTCGGGGCGGTTGAAACCCCAGTTCTCCAGCTCGATGTTCTGGGGAGCGTCGCGGAGGAACTTGAGCGCCTGGAGCGAACTGAGTTTCTCGATGAACCGCTGGACCAGCGGAAGCTCGGCGGACAGCGTTTGGGGCGCCTGGTTGGCCGCGTGGGTGACGACCTGCCACGGATCGGTTGGCTGCGGCTGTCCGGGGCTCCCCAGCCGCTGGAGGGTCAGTTCCGGCCGGTTGGGCGCGACCAGCGTGAGCGAGGTGAGCGCACGCGGATCAAAGTCGAGCGGGTGTTTGTCCCGCAGTTCCTCCTGAGAGTTGCGCAGGGTGCCAAAGAGCCGGTCGGGGAACAGGACGGTGAAGACCGGCGCCCGGTCGTCCATCTTTGCATAGTACTCCGTGGCCGGTTCGGGGGGGGGCTCATCCGTCGACGACTTGCCGGCGGCGGCTTCACTGGCCGGCACCGGACTGCCCAGCAACAGGGTCTCACGGCGGCCGTTGCCCTCGAGCGTGAGACGGAACGAGGGGTTGTTGAGGCCGGTCCGGTCGGGCGCGGGCACCGCTGCGGCGTCGAGAAAAGACCGGGTGTGAAGCGCGTTCAGGGCGTTGATGGCGAGTTCCACTTGAATTCGGTCCGCCCGGGCGAGGATGGGCGCTTCAAACAACCAGCGCGACCCATCGCGGCGCAGGCGGCTCCGCAGGTTGGCGGGCGCGCCGGTCTGGAGATTAAAAGAACGCACTTCGAAGAGCGGGATGTTGAAGATGGTGTCGGCTTGGAGCTGATCCATGGTCAGGGCAAGGCTGTCGGCCAGGCTGCGGCTCACGACGTGAATGCGCTGGCCGTCGGGCGACAGGACGTAGAGGCGGTTGCCCACCTTGGTCTTATCCCCGACGCGCAGCGTAACGGCCTTGAGGGGGACGGGGGTCACCGTCCCGGTGGGGCCATTGTCCACGCCGGCGGTGAAGGTGAGGGTGATCTGGGGCTTGTCGAGGCCGTAGTCGGCCAGCGAAAGGCCGCTCTTTGAAAGGTCCTTGACGAGGAAGCTGGTAAAGTGATCGAGCAGCATCAACTCACTGAGAATCCGGCTGACGGCGTGCGGGTTGGCGGGCCACTCGGTGGGTCTGGTGATCATCCAGCCCTCCGGTCTTTTTTCGATCCGGATGGGTGCGGCGAAGCGGCTGCCGGCGATCTCCAGCGACTGGATCGTGGCGGCCTCCGGACCGAGCACGCGGGTCCGGCTTGCTTCCCACAACGCGTCGGTCCGCCACCGGTGCACGAAGGTGAAGATGGAGAAAAAGAGAACGACATTCAGCAAGAGCAGCACGAGCGTGACTTTGGTGCGCATGACAAAAAGGGCGGAAAACCTAAGAGACTTAAGGCTGAAGGACGGAAACGGGGAGAAGCGGCGCGATTCGTGAAGTTGACGGTCAGGGCAAAGGTGGATGCCGGGCGGGTCGGCGTGGGTTGGGCGGTGGCAGCGTTCAGTCGATCAGCCCTTCAGCCTTTAAGTTTCTTTTTCAGCGGCGGCGCGTCCAAAAGACCAGCAGACCGAGCAGACCGACCGCACTGGGCAAGGCAAAGAGCAGCCCCAGCCGGAGTTTGGCGAGCTGTTCCTGGGAAAGGGACAGCTGGAAATGTTCGATCGGGCGCGGAGGAAAATGAAGCTGGGTGTCGCGATCCACGGCCCAGTTGATGGCATTGAGCGCGAGCGTCTGGCACCCGGAGTCAGCGAGACGGCGGTTGGAGAATATGTCCCCCGTTCCGATCACCACCAGGCGCCCTCCCGGCACGCTGAGGGGCAGGGAACCGGGGCTGACCCGTTCCGAGGCCACGACCACGCCCAGCGGGCCCCGCAGATCAGCTCCGGCGTCGAAGACGGGCGGTCGTTGCACGCGGTAGCTGAATTCGCCCCAGGAACTGGCGGAGGATGAGGCCAGGATGGAGACTTTGAGGGCGCGATCCGGCGGCCGGTCGGGATCGGGCCGGACCGAGCGGGGCGGGCTGATGCGCAACGCAAAACTATAGTCGACCAAGGATTTGGTGATGGGATGGCTGCCATCGAGGCCGAGGCGGCGGATCACCAGGTCGCCATTGTCGGCGAAGAATTCGGGATTGGTGTCGATGATCTCGTCGTCGTCGGCGCGCACGCCCCAATCGGAGAACAGGTTGCCCAAGCCGCATTCCCGCCCGTAATCGAGCGTCAGAATGATCCGGCCGGCGCGGGTGGTGAGGTACTGCCGCAGCAATTCCTCTTCGAAGGGCTGGAAGCGTCCCGTCGGCGAACTGATGAGGATGAGATCCACGCCTTCCGGCACGCGGCGGGTGATGGAGAGATCGAGGGTTTCAACGTCAAAATTGCGCAGGCGGAGCTCCTCGCGGAGCCCCGAAAGTCCGCGCACCGGACTAACGTCGTCCGTACTCATCTCGCCGTGACCGGTCAGGAAGCGGATCTTGCTCTTTTCCGGTTTCGAGACATCGAGGAGGGCGGCGGTGATCGTCTGTTCGCCCTTGAACGAGACCGGGCGGGCATGCTCGTATTCATAGAGCTCGACGAGCCGCACGGTGCGGCGGCTGTCAGGGGGGCAGAGAAACAGGATCACGTCGGGCTGGTCGACCCCGAGCGCCTCGGCTTCGCGCCGGTTCTTGTAGACATCGAGGTAATCCACCTGGATGCGGCCGTCGCGATCGGCCGCGGAATCATGATTGGTCGCGGTGATATAGACGTATTCGCGGAGCAGGTTCTGCACGTCCTGGTAGGCCTGAGCCGCGGCGGCATTGTCGGAGTCCGGGGTCAGCGTGACGACAATGTGCACCGGCCGCTTGAGCTCCTGCAGATAGGAGACGGTCTCGGGCGAGAGCGAATAGCGGCGGTGCTGGCTGAGGTCAAAGCGCCATCGGCAAGTGCAAGAATACCATGAGTCGAAGCGGCGCGCA
>CAVRNM010000067.1:0-15825 GCA_963722225.1 uncultured Verrucomicrobiae bacterium | reverse complement strand
AAGGAGTCACGCCGGAAGCGAGGTGCCGTCTCTCCGATGGCGCGTGACTGGAATCTGGCCTAAGCAGCCGGAACGATTCGGGCGAATGTAGGGCGCGGTCGCCGAACCGCGCCTCCCGATCATTACATTTCTCATTTGGCGGGGTGCGGCGACCCCGCCCTGAATCCTGCACTGGACCAGTCCGTGAAACTCGGGTGCGAGAATTGCCCCGACCGCATCGTTCCCTCCCAGGCCAGATTCCAGTCACACACCTTCTCTCCGATGCCAGCACCTGGGTGGCCCGCGGCGCATTGAGCGCGCGAGGGACGGCGCACTCTGCCCGCGCCACCGGATGCGCGGGATCCATCGGGGCGAACCGGACGCACCCCGACGCTCGAAGCGCCGGGCTGTGCGGCTGCCGCAGTCCGGGTCAGTTCTTTGCTGCGGGCAGAACGATCACGCGGAAGGCCCGGACCGGGTCCAGGTACTGCGCGGCGAACGCATCGATTTCCGGTTTGCTGATTGCCTCGAAATCGCTGCTGCGGGTTCGGCACCAGTCAAGCCGTTGCGGGAACTCCTGGCAGGAGGCGACCACGGCGTTGAGCCAGTAGGGATTCGTGCGCGCGGATTCCTTCAGCGAGGTCAGGATCGGTTGCTTGGCGCGGGTGAGCTCGTCGGGAGTCGCACCGTGCTTCTGCAGGTCGGCGGCGAGCGCGAGGACGGTGTCGACGATCTTCTGGGTCTGGGCTGGATCGATGCTGATCTGCGCGAAAAGGAATCCATAATGGGTGTAGGTGTCGCTTGGCCGGCTGACGGCTTGCGGGCTGTAGGCATCGCCCATTTCCTCGCGCACCTTCACGCGCAATCGGTCGGAAAGAATCTCGGCGAGCAGCGTGAGCCGACGGGCCACCCGGACGTCGCGCGAATCGGTGGTCGGCCAGTAGATCGTGACCAGACCCTTGGGAATCTCGGTCGGCACGGAATAGCTCTTGGTGAACCGTGCGGGGAAAAACACCTTGCGGGCGTCGGCGAGCTCGGGCTTGGGCGCGCGCTGGGGCAGGGCGCCGAAGGTCCGGGCCACCGCATTGACTGTGGCGTCGGGGTCGATGTCACCCACAATGCCGATCTCAACGGCGCCGCCAGCCAATTGGGGTGTGAGCCAGGCCTTCATCTCGTCGAGCGTGCAAGCCGCCGCTACCTCCTGGGCGGGCAGGCCAAAGCGCGGATCGTTGCTGGCGAGCAGGCGGGGGACTTCAGTCTGCATCGGACCGGTCGGCGTATGAGCGAACCGGTTGTAAGTTTGCTCGATAATCTTCCTCGCCTGCCGCAGCGCCTCGGGCCGGTAGCCCGGGTCGACCAGATAGGCGGTGAACAACTGGAGTTGCGCAGTCAGATCCTCGCGATTGGTGGCGCCGCTGAAGGCGAAGGCATCGTCGCGGACTGCGAAATCAAGTCCGACTGTCTTGCCAGCGAACAGGCGCTGCAGGTCGTCGATGCTGTGCTTGCCCAGGCCTCCCGTAATGAACGCAAGATTGGACAGGAACGCGAGTCCCGGCTCGGTCGCGGGCTCCGTGAGGAGGCCGGTCCCCACGCGGACGTTGACCCGGACCGTGTTCGCCTCGAAGTCCGTCTTCTTCAAGTTGAGGCGGACGCCGTTGGCGAACTCGATCAAATCGATGCCAAGGTCGTCGACATGGTCACGGCGTACGACCTTGCCGGCCGGCCCGAAATCAGTGTAGGCAAAGGCCTCGCTGGCGAGGCTCTCGGGCGGCGTCACCGCCGCCGCCCGGCTGGACTCGTAGACGCCGGTGATGATCTGCGCGGGGGCGGCGGATTCCCTGGTCAGGTCAACATTGCCGGTCACGAAGACATAGCGCGGTTCGACCGCCCACGCCGCGCGAAAGGCGCGCAGACAGTCGTCTACGGTGGCCTTCTCGAGCGCTGGCTTGAACAGCGCGAGATCGGCGGCGGGATGGGTGAACACCTCGTTGCGCAGCAGGCAGGAGATGAGCTCGGAGGCGAGTTCGTCCGAGCGGCGGGTGGAGGCGCTCTTGGCGCCCTGGTCGAGGGAATTGAGGTAGTTCGCCGTTGCTTCCGCCAATTCGGCGGGCTGAAAACCGAATTCGAGCGCCCGGCGAAGTTCCTGCTCGGCGACGGCCAGCGCCGCCCGCCAGTTTTCCGGCCGGCAGTTCAGCTCGACCGAGGCGTTGCGATAGAACCTGAAGCTGTCGCTGATGTCGGCGTGACCTTCCACAAACGGAGCATTCTCTTTCTTGGCCAGGATGGACAGACGGCGCGTCAGCATCTGAAAACCGAGGTCGCGCAGCAGTTCCCGGAGGCGTTTGGCCGCGGTGTCGGGCTCGCCGCCGTACGGGGTCAGCGTCTGGATGGAAACGGTGGCGCGGGACGCCTCGGGCTCGGGGTGAAAAGCCACCTGCAGGCCGGGCGCGGCGGAAAGGTGGCCGAGGTCGGGTTGCGGCCGGGCGGGAGCGCGGGGCTGCAGCGGGCCCATGGCCTGTTTGATCTGGGCATCGACGGCGGCCGGGTCGAAATCGCCGACGGCGATGACGGCGAGGTTCTCCGGACGATACCAGGCGTTGTAGAAATCCACGAACTGCTCGCGCGGGGCCTTTTCGATGACCTCGGTCAGCCCGATGGGCAGGCGCTTCGGGATCAGCGATTCGCCCAAGAGGAATTCGCTCTCGGCAACCCACGAGCGGTACTCAACGGAATCCCGGGTGCGTTTTTCGGCGAGGATGATACCGCGCTCCTTGTTGATCTGTTGGGGTTCAATCAACAGGCCGCCGGCGTAGTCGCCGAGAATCTGGAAACCGTCGGCCAGGGTGGCGGGCTGGGAGTTCGGCAGTTCGAGCTGAAAGACCGTGCTCTCGAAGGAGGTGGAAGCGTTGGTATCGGCCCCGAAACCCATGCCGAGGCGCTGCAAATATTCAACCAGGGTGCCGGGCGCGTAGTGCGTGCTGCCGTTGAAAGCCATGTGCTCAAGGTAGTGCGCCAGACCGCGCTGGGACTCGGTTTCGTAGAGTGAGCCGGAGCCAACCACGAGCCGCAGGCTGGCGCGACTGCGAGGCTCCTTGTTGGGCAGCACCACGTAGCGAAGTCCGTTGGGAAGATGTCCCCAGACCGCCGCCGGGTCTGGGCGGAGATCGCTTGTCTCTTGACCAAACACCGGCGGTGCGGCCGGGACCGGCCGCGGCACAAAGAGCGCGAAGGCCAACAGAATGGGAAGGAACACACACTGGCGGCGCAAAGAGGGCATCATGATCGCGTAAACTGCGCAGGATGTGAGGGAAGGCAAGAGTCCAAAGGCCGCCTGGCGAGGCGGCGCCTCAGGGCCCCTGTGACTGCAACGGTCGTCCGCTGGAGCCCAGGGTCGCCGGGCCCGGCGCCAGGGCCGCGGCGAACGGATGCGGTTGTCTCCCAAGGTGTTTTTTGTGGCCACCAGCCGGTCGCCCCTCTATTTTCCCGGCATGAAAGCACGACGAAATCGGGTGCGTCCCGAGGACATCAACGCCGCCTTGGCCAAGTCCAAGGGTCCGGTGTCCGGGTTCATCGCCAACCATTACCGCCATTTCAACGCGGCGGCCTTGATGGACGCCGCCAAGGGCTACGAGACCCACCTGCAGCGAGGGGGCAAGATGCTGGTGGCCATGGCGGGTGCGATGTCGACGGCGGAACTTGGCATCGCCCTCGCGGAAATGATCCGCCAGAACAAGGTGCACGCCATCGTTTGCACGGGGGCGAACCTTGAGGAGGACATCTTCAACCTGGTGGCCCACGACTACTACGAGCGGGTCCCGCAGTATCGGAACCTGTCAGCCGCGGAAGAAAAGGCCTTGCTGGACCGGCACATGAACCGGGTGACCGACACCTGCATTCCCGAGATGGAGGCGATGCGGCGGATCGAAGCCGCCGTGTTGGCGGAATGGGTCAAGGCCGACCGCGCCAGGGAGCGCTACTTCCCCCACGAATTCATGTACCGGATCCTGCGCGGCGGCGGGCTGAAGAAGCATTACCAGATCGATCCGCGGCATTCCTGGATGCTGGCCGCCTCCGAGAAGAACCTGCCGATGTGGGTGCCCGGGTGGGAGGACGCCACGCTTGGCAATATGTTCGCGGGCCACTGCATCGAGGGCGACGTGAAGAACGTCCACACGGTCCGGACGGGCATCGAGTACATGATGACTCTCGCGGAGTGGTACACGAAGACCGCCCGGCCGCTTCGCCAGAGCGGCGCCGGTTCGATCGGATTCTTCCAGATTGGCGGCGGCATCGCCGGCGATTTTCCGATCTGCGTCGTGCCGATGCTGCATCAGGATCTCCGGCGGACCGGCGTGCCGCTCTGGGGCTATTTCTGCCAGGTCAGCGACTCGACGACCAGTTACGGCAGCTATTCCGGAGCCGTCCCGAACGAGAAGATCACCTGGGGAAAGCTGGGCCCCGCCACGCCGAGGTTCATCGTGGAGAGCGATGCCACCATTGTGGTCCCGCTCATCTTCGCCTGGGTGTTGGGACAGTGAACCAAGGGGAGTCGAGAGCCGAAAGTCCAGAGTCGAGGAATGAATGCTGATTATTGCAGATTGCCCGGCGTAAAGGAGCTGATCAGAAAAGGTTGGTGAATACTGCATCCCCAGATCACGCCCCGCGCTTCCGTTTCGAGAAACTTCAGGTCTGGTACGAAGCCCGGAATCTCAGTCGCGACATCTATCGCCTGACACAGAGCTTTCCGACGGCGGAACTTTATGGGTTAACCTCCCAGATCAGGCGCGCAGCGGTCTCAATTTCGGCAAACATCGCTGAAGGCTCGGGCCGCAACTCTGAGCGGGATTTTGCTCATTTCTTGGAACAATCCTATGGGTCGGCCATGGAGCTGGCTTCTCATCTGTACCTCGCGAGCGATCTGGGATTCTTTGGGAAGGAATCGCTGGAAGCCTTGCTGACCTGCGTCGAGAGTGCCGCCAAGCGCATCGCGGCTTTGAACCGATCGCTGAACATCAATGAGAACAAAGTCAGAGCAGGGCCGCCCTCGGCTCTCGACGCTCGACTCTCGACACCGTTGTGATCTGGCTTTACCGGTTACTCTTTCTGCCTGCGCTGTTGGTGGCGGCGCCCTACTATTTCCGGCGCATGCGGAAACGCGGGGGGTATGGGTCCAATTTCAGCCACCGCTTCGGCGGGACGCCGCCATTGCCGCCCAGGCGGCGCGGCGTGCGACGCATCTGGCTGCAGGCGGTGAGCGTGGGCGAAATGCTGGCGATCGGCCCGCTGCTGGAGGCGCTGAAAAAGGACGATTCGGTTGAGGTCTATCTCACCACGACCACCAGCACCGCCCATGAAATCGCCCGGGAGCGGTACGGCTTCCTGGTCATCGCGCTCGGCTACTTTCCCCTGGATTGGTGGTGGTTCAGCCTCCGGGCCTGGAGGCGGATCCGTCCGGATCTGGCGATTCTCATGGAAGGCGAACGCTGGCCGGAGCACATCCACCAGGCGTCCCGCCACGCGGCGCCGGTGCTCAGCGTCAATTCCCGGTTGTCGGACCGCAGTTTCGGGCGCATGGCGCGGGTCCGCTGGCTGGTTCCGCCATTGCTCGGCGGCATTGCCTGCAGTCTGCCGGTCACCGCCGAAGACGAGGCGCGTTTTCGCGAGCTGGGGTTCCCGGCGGAGCGGCTGCGGACGCTCGGCAATATCAAGCTCGATCTGACCATCCCGCCGCTGGATGAGCCGCAACGGCATGAGTTGCGGCGGGCGCTGGGTTTGCGGGATGGGTTGGTGTTGCTTGGCTCGTCCACGTGGGATGGCGAGGAACTGGCGCTCGTCCAGGCCCTGAAGGCCGCCCGAAGCCGCGGTTTGGCGGTCTCGCTTCTGTTGGTGCCCCGGCATGCCGAGCGGCGCGACGTGGTTGCCGCCGCCCTGGGCAAGACGGGCCTGCGTTTTCACCTGCGCTCCCATGGAATGGCGCCGCATGAAGTGGATGTCGCGGTCGCCGACACGACGGGCGAGCTCCGGACGCTCACCCAGCTGGGCGATGTCGTGTTTTGCGGCAAGAGCCTGCCGCCCCACGATGGCGGGCAATCGCCGGTGGAAGCCGCGGCGCTCGGCAAGCCGCTGCTCTTCGGCCCGCACCTGAGCAATTTCCGCGAGATTGCCCGCGCGTTGCGCGAGGGCGGCGGTGCGCGCGAGGTGCTCAACGAAAGCGAACTGGTCGCGGTGTGCGTCGAGCTGCTCGCGGACGAGGCGCTGCGCGCGCGGATGAGTGCCGCGGTGCTCGCGTGGCATGCGCACAATCGCGGGGCCGTCGAGCGCACGCTGGCCGTGATTTACGAGTTTCTGGGGCGGTGACGGCGCACCGCCCTCCAACAGAATCGTCGCGCGTTGCGACACATAAGACAGATAACAGCATGACCACCCAGGAACGACTGCAGGCCCACCTCACCAAGACTCCCGACATCGCCAAGGCCTACTGGGTGGCCGCCAACGCGACCGTGGTCGGCGACGTGACGCTCGGCCCGAAGTCGAGCGTCTTCTACGGGGCGGTGCTGCGGGGCGACATCGCCCGGATTGTCGTCGGCGAAGGCTCCAATATTCAGGACAACGCCATTGTGCATCTGGCGGACGATCTGGATGCGGTGATCGGCGCCTGGTGCACGGTCGGCCATGGTGCGATCGTCCACGCGTGCACCATCGAGGACGAGTGCCTGATTGGCATGGGGGCAACGATCCTCGACGGCGCCTGCATCGGGCGGCGCAGCATTGTGGGGGCGGGAGCCGTGGTGACGCCGAGAACCGTGGTGCCTCCGGGCTCGCTGGTCCTGGGGGCGCCCGCCAAAGTGGTCCGTTCGCTCAGCGACGAGGAGCAGGCCGGACTGCGTTATTGGGCCGAGAAGTATCTCGACGTCTCGCTGGCCCACGCGGCGCACGAAAAAGCGAAGCGCCCCGTGTAAGGATTGGGGTCTGGCGGTCACTAATCAGAGGTGATGAGTCCGCCCGCCAACCACGAAGCGACGTTTCAAGCCTGGCTTGAGGAGCATCGCGGCATCTTTGTGAAGGTGGCGCGGTCGTTTGCCCGCGGCGAAACCGAAGTGGGCGAGCTGCAGCAGGAGATGATGTTCCAGCTGTGGCTGTCGCTGCCGCGCTTCGCGAACCAGGCGAAGCCCTCGACATGGATCTACCGGGTGTGCCTCAACACGGCGCTGACCTGGCGCCGGGGCGCGCAACGCCGCGAGAGCCGCATCGAGCCGGAGGCGGATCTCTCGCGGCTGGCGGCCGACGCGGCGACCCCGGCTGAAACCGCGGGCAACAAGGATTTGCTCGAACAGCTTTATTCGGCGTTGCAGGCCATGCCGCCCTCCGAGCGCGCCCTCGTGCTGCTGATGCTCGACGGGCTGGCCTACCGGGACATCGCCGAGGTGACGGGAATGACCGAAAACCACGTCGGCGTCGCGCTCACCCGCGCCCGCAAGCGCCTCGCCGCATTGTTGAAAGGAGTGACCGATGAACTGGAATGATTACGAAGCAATCTGGAAGCGCCAGGAATTGCCGGTCGGCGCCGGCGCCGACCTCGCGACGCTCCGGGGAGCCTTTGAGAAGAAACGCCGCAAGCTCGCCGCCACGCTTTTTATGCGTGATATCCTTGAGGCTGTGGCCGGCGTTTTTGCCTCGGGTGTTTTTGCCTACTCTTGGTGGCACGTCGGAAAAGAAGCCTGGCCAATGGTTTTTGCCATCGCGCTGATTCTCGGAATCTCCGGTTTCTTTGTCCGAGAACGATTCCGGGCTCACCGGCTCCGGCTGGGCCCGGATGTGCCGCTGGTCGCCAAGGTCGAAGCCGATATCGCCGAGCTACGGCATCAGCGCCATCTTCTTCTCAATATCTGGTCATGGTATTTGGCACCGTGCGGCGGCGCCATCGCAATCGGTGGCGCCACGGTGGTGCGCGTGCTGATCATCAAGGCTCAGCCGGAGCTTTTTTCCGCCCTGCTGCAGAATCCGGCCGCTCTGGCATGGATCTTCGCCTATGTCGGCATCGTCCTGCCGCTCTCTTTTTGGGGTGCCTGGGTGCTCAACCGCCGCGCCGTGCGGAAGCAGATCGAGCCCCGGCTCGAAGAACTCGAGAAGCTGCACCAGAGCCTGCTGACCTAGAAAAATCATCCGGGGATGTGGGGCGGGGTCGCTGGACCCCGCCTCATGTCTGGAAGAATGGCGGGGTCCGGCGACCCCGCCCTACACCAGAGCTCCAGACCGTCCGCGGGATTGCCCGCCTTTCATAGCAATTGATTCGATTCTTCCCTCCAATGAAACCACAGACCTTGATCCTTACCTGGAAAAATCTCCGTTACGGGGCCGGGATTGCTTTCCCGCTCTTGATGGCTTCCGTCTCCGCCGCCACCACTCCCGACGTGCAGACCCTCATCGACACCTGGAACCAGGACAAGCCCGGCGGCGTGGCGGTTGCCTGGGTGGACGGGAACGGCGCGCAGTTCTTTCAGACCGGGCACTTCGCCAAGGCTGACGCCCGGCCCATCACGCCGGACACGCAGTTCGAGATCGGCTCCATCACCAAGGTTTTCACCTCGCTGCTGCTGGCCGAGAGCGAGCGCGCGGGCAAGGTAAGCCGCGACGATCCGGTCACGAAATACCTGAAGGTCCCGGCGACTCCGGAAGGGCGGGCGCGGCTGGACCAGATCACGCTTCTGATGCTGGCCACCCACACCTCGGGCCTGCCGCGCCTGCCGCCGGGATTCCTCCCTGCTGACATGCGCGATCCCTACGCGGACTTCACGCCGGAGAAGCTGCTCGCCGCGCTGACCAAGAGCGCGGCGGATGTTAAAGCGCCAGCGGACTATGCGTACTCGAATTTTGGCGCGGCCGTGCTCGGCCAGGCTCTCGCGGCGGCCTGGGGTCAGTCTTACCCCGAGGCCCTGCGCCAGCACGTGCTGGATCCGCTCGGGCTGAAGCAGACCACGCTCGGCATGACCGGCACGACTGTGCCTGGAAACATGGCGCCGGGGCACGACGAGAAAGGCGCGCCGGCTCCGAACTGGACGTGCGACGCCATTGCCCCGGCCGGCGCACTGCGTGCCTCGCCGCATGACATGGCCCGGTTTCTGCAGGCGTGTCTCGGTCTGCGCGAGACGCCGCTGGCGGCCTCGTTCACTGCGACGGAGCAGCCGCAGCGGCCATTGGTGGGGCTGGTCGGCTCGATCGGGCTTGCCTGGCACCTGACCGCCGACCATCCGCCCATCGTCTGGCACAACGGGGGCACGGGCGGCTACCGCAGTTTTATTGGCTTCGAGCCCCGTGGCAAACGCGGCATCGTTGTGCTCGTCAACAGCGGTCAAAGCCCGGACGGGCTCGGCATGAAACTGCTGCGCGGCGATCGGGCTCAAAAGGTGGAGGCCAATCCGGCCGGGATCAACGTGACGGCGCCGGCGAACCTGGAGGATTACGTGGGAAACTTTCCGCTGGCGCCGGCGTTTGTGATGTCAGTCACCGCCGATCGCGGGAGCCTGTTCGTCCAGGCCACCGGTCAGCCGCGGCTCTCGTTGGTTCCGGTGTCCGCCGATCATTTCAAGGTGAAGGAAGTCGACGCCGAGGTTTCGTTCGAGCGCGACGCGGTCGGCAAGGTCGTCGCGCTCATCCTGCGCCAGAACGGAATGGATCAACGCGCGCCGCGCGGCGAGGTCCAGCGGCCCGTCGAGATCATGCTCCCGGCCGGCCAGCTGAAGGACTACGTCGGCGATTATCCGCTCACGCCCGCGTTCGTCGTGAATGTGACGGTGCAGGACGGCCGCCTGGCAGTGCAGGCGACGGGCCAGCCCCGTTTTCCGGTCTACGCGTCCGCCCAGGACAAGTTCTTCTACAAAGTGGTGGACGCCCAGATCACGTTCCAGCGAGATGCCCAGGGCCGCGTGATCGGGCTCGTGTTGCATCAGGGCGGGGGCGATTTCGCGGCGGAGAAGAAGCAAGGGGACAAATAGGAAAAAGCGAAATCGGGAAAGCGCGAAACCTGGACTCGCCGGCAGCGCCTCCTGGTGCCTCACGGGTTTTCGCGGCCGCGTGCGCTGGCAAACCGGACCCGATGGCCGCCCTCCGGGTCGCGTTTCGTAGCGTAGGCTTCCAGCCTGCAACCGATGCAGCCAGGGATGGCTGCGCCACATTCGAACAACGTTCGGAATCACCTTTAATCGGCTGACGCGCCCGCCGGCCCGCGACCAAGGACATTGGGATTGCCCGGGGCGGCGGGACTCTGCTGGACTCGCCGCATGGTGAGGGCCTTACCCCGCCTTGCTTTCCTGGTTGGAGTCGGTCTGGCGCTGCTGGCCACCGCTCTGCCCGCGAAACGTGGATCACTGCGCGCTCGGCGCATTTCGAGATGTTCAGCAGCGCGTCTGTCAGCGAGTCGCGGGAATTGTTGGACAAGCTGGAGCAGTTTCGCGCCACCGTGCTGGCGATCTGCTCGCTTCCGCAGTTTCATGACTCGAGGACGACGATCGTGCTGTTTGCCACCGGCCGGCAGTTCGATGCCTGCAGAGCGAGGATTCCTCCGCCCAACGCGGCAAACTCATCCTGGGCGACCTGTCCGCGCGGATTGAATTCCGGCCGGCGGGAGACTTCGGGCGGGAGGTGGCGCTCGATGACCTCCGCTGGCGGCTGCAGGCGCCCGGAGGCGCCGCCGACCGGCTCCGGCAATCATCGGAGAGTCATCCCGCGGCCGCGTCCGCACGAAGTCCTGGCCGCGATGGCTCTGCAGGGTGGCGAGCGGAGCCGCGCCCTCGACCAATGGCGGCGCGCCGCCGAGTCGGGCTCAGATAATCCGTATGTCTACCTGCAGCTGGCGGCCGACGGGCTGGATCACATGGTGATTGGCCTGAGCCTGGATTACCGCCTGCCCGGGGACCAGGCGGCCGCCCCGCGCCGGTGGCTGGACCGGGCGGTCGCGTTGAGCCCCCGCGACCTTGAGGCTTATGAAAGGCTGGCCATGGTGGAGGCGTTTGCGGAGTGGCCCCGATTCGATGTCGTCAATCGCGTGCAGGCGGTCGTGCCAAAGATGCGAGACAAGACGCGGGCGTGGTTCGCCATCGCCCTCCTCCGCTGGCGTATGGGCGACGATGCCGCGGCCGGTCAGATTGCGAAAACCCTGCTCGCCACGCCGCAGCTGTCGGCACGATTGCACTTCCTGACGCAACGGCTCAACTGGCGCCTGACCTCGGCGAAACGCCTGGAGCCCCCGCTTCCGCCGCGGAGGTGGGACCGCCGGCCCCGAGGTGATCCAGCAGCCGCTTTCGCGCTCGGTCCGTCCGGCTTGACCGGGGCCGCGGGCGGGAGTAGATCCCAATGGTGGCCACGCCCTATGGCCATGATGCCGCGGCATCTGCTCAAGACCGCGGTCGAGCAAAGGAGGCAGTCATGAAAGCGAACATTGGAACCGTGGATCGCGTGATCCGAGGGATCGTCGGTATCGTTATCATTGGCTTGGGAATTCGCGGCCAGAGCTGGTGGGGCCTCATCGGCCTGCTGCCGCTCTTGACGGCGGTGGTGCGCTTCTGCCCGGCCTACGTTCCGTTCGGCCTCAGCACCTGTCCGAGTGAGGCGGAGAAGCCGGCGGTGCCTCCGGACGGTCCCAAGCCGGCCTGAAGCGAATGCAGGCAGTCGACGCTCGACGGCAACGACTCTGAGTCGAGCCCGGTGGGCTCCTACGCCGCCGCCACGATGCAGACGCTTTCCACCGCGACGCGTTCGACGGGGGTGCTCCGCTCGCTACCCGCGCACGGCACGCCCGCGATCTGATCGAGGACCTCGAGGCCTTTCACCACTTCCCCGAACGCCGTGTACTGCCGGTCGAGGAAACGGGCTTCGCCGTGGCAGATGAAAAACTGACTGCCGGCCGAGTCGGGATGGGATGAGCGCGCCATGGAGAGGACGCCCCGCCGGTGCGGCTTGGCATTGAATTCCGCCTTGAGCTGCCAGCCCGGTCCGCCGGTTCCCGGCTGGCCCTTCGCGCCCGCCTTCGTGTTCGGACACCCACCCTGGATCATGAAACCCTTGATGATGCGGTGAAACGCCGTGCCGTCGTAGAAGCCGTCGCGGACGAGCTTCTTGAAATTCTCGACCGTCTTCGGGGCGACCTCGGGCCAGAAGGCGACGGTGATTTCGCCGTAGGAGGTCTTGATTACAGCATGTTCAGCGGGTGTGGCGGGAGTGCTCATAAAGGCGCCGAGCAAGACGGAGCGGCCTCGAGATTTCCAGAACAATTTCCCGGTTTCCAGTGGGGCCGCTCTGCCGGAAATTGCAGGGCGTGGTCAGGTTGCGGAAGAAGCGTTCGACCATGTTCGGCCATGAGTCGCTAGCGAAGCTGGTGGTGGGGTGCGGCTTGAGCTCGTGGGTGCGCTCTTCGAGGTCCGGCGCAAGCAACCGCTGACGGATGCGGGCGCAATGCTGTCGCGAGCGACCCACCCCGTCCGCAATGGCCAGATCCAGGGCCCTCGCTGGCGGCCAGCAATACCACCCGCGCCCGCACGGCAAGCCGCTGAGAAGCTTCAGATGGAGGACCCTTTACGCCGCCGCCTCGCGTCTCGCTCCCAGCTCACCCACCCCCACGGCGACAAAAACAAGAGCCCCCAGCCAAAACATTGGCACCGTCCACCCGCCGTAAGGACATTCGTACTTGAACCTCAATGTAAACGCGCCGGCCGGGACTTCCACGGATTGAAACAACCCATTGTACATGCTCACCTTGGTCGGCTGCCCATTGACATAGGCCTTCCAGTTGGGAGTGAATGATTCCAAGCGAACAATCGTTGTCGGCCGGTCACACCGAACTTCGACTTCGTCTCGCGAATTCGCATGCACGTCACAGTCACTCCCGCTGAAATACATGGCATATTTCGGCAGTTCGAATATTTTCATCACTTGGCTGTGGTAAACTAGACGCATCAAGCCACTCAAGTCTTCGGCCGGACCCGTAACGACATATTTGACACCCACCAGGCCAAAGGCGGGAAAGTTCTTCCGGAAAACCTCATTGTTCCGAGGATTGTGGCCACGCTGCCAATTCGGCTTCGTATTCGTGGCATTCATGAACGGATCGAGGTTGGCCCTAAAATATTGAACAAGATATTTATTTACCGGCATATCGTCGTAATTCAACTGGGCCGCATCGAACGCCGAGCCATAGTTCGGTAATATCGGCCCGAGCGTATAAAAGCGTTGAAAGCCCAGGTTGTTTCTAAGGAAGGCTAAGCCGTCCAGGTCGAGTGCGTAATCTCTCGGAGCTGATAAAATCGGTGCGTTGAAGAGAAGAACGGCTTCGATTATTCCCAGGGAGGAAATCACCAGGGTGGCATACTTCCCCAGGTGCGACGCGCTGCAGCAGGCGAACGAGAAAAGGACGACAAACAGGAGGTTCACGGCGGCGTAGGAGAAGTAGAAATGTCCGTGCACTGCGTAAATCCCCTGAGCTTCCGCCAGGCACAGCGCGGTGAACACGATCACAACGGCAATGAGTGCGGGAGCCAAAAGGGGCGCCCGGGGCCTGGACGACAGCTCGTGGATGGCGGTCGCTGACAACACAACGAAGGAAAACTCCAACGAGGGCATGAGCCATCGGACCAGCACAATCTGTCTTAAAAGGGGGACCTTGAGCACGACGTAGGTGGTGAGCGGTTCGCCGTAGATTTTGAGGAGGCAGATCACGGCCCAAACAGCGAAGCATTGAACGATTCGATTGCGCCATTGCCAGCCGACCCCTGCCATCGCCAGAACAACCATGGTAAAGCCGAGGTATCCCGCCGCTGCGCCCCAATAGGAGAAATCAAGAGCCCCAATCGGGCCATAAATGTATGGCACAATCAGCGCGGCCACGCCAACGCGCGGATCGATGGACGCGCTTCCAGCATTGGATCGCGCTTCGCTGAAAGAGAAGGATAGAAAGTCGGCAAACTGGGCAACTAACGGCGCGATCAACAGCAGCGTCACCAAGGTGCAGACGCCCAATTTAACAAGGAGACGCCGCAGAACGGCGGGAGGCATTTGGGATGCCTTAACCAAGAAATAGATTACCACCAGCAGGGTGTCGACGAACGCCACTTCGGGGAACCCAGCATAAATGGACCAGACGGTGCCTGCACAGAGCACCAGCCAACCACCCCTGGCCTCGCGTTGGGCCGCTTCGATAGCGAACTCCAACCCGAGCAAAGCCATTGGCAGGAAGGCAATGGGATTGTAAGCCGCATTTGCCATCCAAGAGAAGGTCCCGTTAAGTTCAAAGAACACCGCTCCACAAAATGATGCCGCGACACCCAGACGGATCTTGCGGAGGTAGAAGAACGTGCAAATTCCAGCAAGAATCTGGAGGGAGATATGGAAATAGATCTGACCAGAGAGAGATTTAAGACAGAGGATAAACGGCAGGAATAGCGCGGCGCTCTGCATTTCGCCGGCGAGCGGTACGCCCGTTCCTTCGAAATAGTTCCAGAGCGGAACTCGCCCTCGAAACCAATCGATGGCAGCTCTCGTGCCCAACGCCTGCGCCGTAAGCCCCATGTTTGACTCCAGCGTCGGCTGACCCGGGCCGGCAGCTCCGCCGTGCTGGATGTTGGCAAAGAGAGCCAGCGGTATCTGTTGCCGCAGCCCCAGAAAAACCTGAAAGCGGACGGCAAACGGCAGCGCGATCAGAGCGAAAAGTACGAAGTACAGCTTGCCTCGGGTCATTGCTCTGAGGATCGGAAGAGGCGTTTATCTTGGAAAACTGAAGGCGCGCTAAAACACCCGGAAGCGGCAAGGCGCTTCCTCACAACCGCCCGGGAGGGGCGGCTGGGGCGACTTCCTGCCTCATCCTGGCGACTGACTAACGCTGGCGAGATCGGGCGCGAGGCAGGTGGAGAGCAAAGGATAAAGACATTGGTCCGATTGGATCAAGGCGTTTGTCCCGCGGAACTTGGCGTGGGGATGAGACCGAAAAGCACCCTTCTTGTCGGGTTTACGCGGTTGGCGCGACGCGCTGGCCGGTTGGCTGCAAACCACATCGCGCCGGGTGCGCAACGGCATCTTCACCAGCGTCGCCCTGCTCGAAGCCGCCTTCACCGAGTTCCCGCGCGTCAACAACGCCCATCCCAGACCCTTGATCTGGAGAGCGGCCGCCGCCGCTCTCCTCACCGAGGTTGCCCGCGCCAAAGCGGCCCTCCTTATGTTTCAGAATTCCCCGTCGATCAGCTCGCAGAAATAGTGGAGCAGGAAGAGGTGGGATTCCTGCGCGGTGCGACCGCTCGTCCCCGGAACAACCAGCTCAGAGGTGGCCAGGCCTTTGACCTTGCCGCCGCCCCGGCCGAGAAACGCGATGCTCTCCAGCTGGAGCCGCTGGGCCGCCTGGAGCGCGCGCAGGATGTTCTCCGAATTGCCGCTCGAGGTGAAGACGACGACGAGATCGCCGGGCCGGGCCAGACCTTCGATCTGGCGCGCAAAAACGTCGTCGTAGCCGAAATCGTTGCCGATGCAGGTCAGCAAGGTGCCGTCGGCGGTCAGCGCGACGGCTGGCAGGGACTGACGGGTCTTGAAAAAGCGGCCGACCAGCTCCGTCGAGAAATGCTGGGCCTCCGCCGCACTGCCGCCGTTGCCGCAAAGCAGCAGCTTCGGCCGGACTGGAGGGTGCGGATGATCATCTGACCGGCGCGGTCGATCTGCGGGCGGATGGTTGAGAGGGATTCGAACGTTCGGAGAGTCTCGCGCTGGCATTCGTCAAAGGTCATGCTCATTGACTAGCGAAAGAACAGCATGGCCGGCGATGCAAAAACGGAGAGGGGGCCTCCATGCGCCCTGCGCCAACGCCGCTCCGCC
>CAVRNM010000066.1:0-6662 GCA_963722225.1 uncultured Verrucomicrobiae bacterium | reverse complement strand
ATTCAATCCTTGCGCCTGCCTGCTTTCGACTTTTCATATGCGAATCCCCATGTCGCCATCACCTGCTTCCTCTTTCCCTGATTCCGAGCTCTATGAAGGCATCGATTTGCGCGATGTTTTGGCCCGGTTGGCGCGCGGTACCGCGCAAACGCTCGGTCTCGCCGCCTTGGGTTTGGTCATCGCCGCGGTCGTCTATCTGGTTGCCAGTCCCTTCACGACGACTACGACGACCAGTCGGGTGATTTTCGCCTTCGACGGCTTTGGCAAAGGCGAGTATCCGGATCACACCAAGTTTCAGCCGGACGATCTGCGCGCCCCTGACGTGGTGATCAAAGCGCTGGATCAACAAAAGCTGGATGTTTCTGAGGAGACCCAAAGCAAGATCCGGGCGGCGCTGACCGTCGAGGGCATCATTCCTCCCTACGTCGTCAAAGAGCGCGACCGATTGAGGGCGGCCGGCCAAACTGTTTCTTCTTATGTCCCCGACGAATATCAGATTTCCCTGACGCTTCCCCGGAAGTTCCCCCTGACCAGCCAACAACGGGAATTGCTGCTTCAATCCATCGTCAGTGCATACCAGGAAAAATTCCAGCGCACTTATGCCACGGTGCCGATAGCCGCCAACGCCTTCGAGACGCTGCGTGACGCCGATTACTTCGAATATGACCTCATCCTTAACCGCGAACTTCAGGACATTTCCGATTTCCTTGGCCAACAGATCGAACAAGCGAAGACTTTCCGTTCGCCCACCACCGACCTGTCATTCGGCGATCTGCTCAGGCAAACCCAGATATTCGAACAAATCCAGTTGAATGAGACTCTGGGCCTGATTCGCCGGCACGGTCTGTCAAGAAATCGCGATACCGCCATGGTCAAGATGGATTACTACCTGCAGACCTTGGAAGACGAGGAACAGAAAGCGGCGGAGAACGAGAAGGTCGTTCAAGATCTGCTCACCAAGACCCAGGAGCGCACCCAGAACTATGTCCTCGGGATCAAATCAGAGGCGGTGCAGCAGCGGCCAGGAGCGCCCATCCTGGATCAGGGGCTGATCGATTCGCTGCTGGCCAACGACGCCTATAATTTTTTGGTGCACAAAGCGTTGGAAGCAGGTTTGAAAGTGAAAAACATTCAGGCGGAGAAGAATCAACTTCTGAATCGGCGCAAGAGCATGGAGAATTTTCTTCAGGGGAAGAGCGAAGATCAAGCAGCCTCGGTCGCGGAGGTGCAGACTGCGCTCAGCAAACTGGAGCTCGCCTATAAAAATCTGATCGAAAATATTCGGCAAACGCAGATGGACTTTGCCCGGCAACAATTCGGCGACGCCATCCGTGTCAGCATGCAGCCGATCACCGACAGCAGGTTCAAGGCGCTCGCCATCTACAGTATTATCGGCGCATTCCTCGGCCTCGCCGCCGGCATGGGTCTCAGCCTGCTGGGCGTCTACATGGGAGCTCGCCGAGTTTAGCCGGATCTACGACGACACAGCGCTGGCGTTGGAGCCGGCCTCGCTGAGGCCGGTCCCGCCTTGGCCGGGATCTTTCAGTGAGAGTGAAGGTGAAAGTGGAAGTGACCGATGATCGCCCGTCCCTCGACTTTGCTCGGGACCCTGAGCTTGTCGAACGGGCCAGCGGGCTTCCTACACCCGCACACCAATCGGTTCGCGCGCGCACGAGGAGAATTGCCAGCAATTGCATGAACCCGCCTCAGCCAAGGCTTCAGCGAGCGGAGTGGGGAAAATCGGGAAACTCTTCGTCCGCCTTCGCGTCCCTTGGCGGATCAGATTCCCGTGGCCGCATTTTGCCGGGGAGGCTGCACCGAACCGCTAATCTTCCATCTGGGTCGGATTGGGAATATCCTTGAACACGTGCATCCTCAGCAGGAAGTACCCAGCGATGGTGCCCGGCGGCACCGCAAGGGCCTTGGCGAGATAAATATTGTGGTTGAAGAGCACCAGCCCTCCCCTGAATCCCGCCAACTGCACCAGGTAGATGATCCCAATCACCACGAGGTATTCGGTCACCTGTTTCGCCAGATCCGCACGCTCACAGCGAAATGTCCAATGCTTGTTCAGCAGAAAATGGGTTGCCGCCGCGGCAACATACGCTCCGAGAACGCGACCGTGGGGGGAATCAAGCTTCTTAGAAGCCCCAATACGCCGAAATCAACGATTGCCGAACACCCTCCGACCATGAGGAACCTCACGAATCTGACCTTGGCCATTCGCCTGAACATCCCATTACAGATGCCTTCTAATCCCTTGCCGGCAAGCAACCTTTCACTCTGACTCCCACTTTCACCCTCACCCCACTTTCACTGTCACCCTCACCCTAATTTTCGCTTTCACCCACTCTCACCCTCACTCTCACCTTCACCTTATGACCGTTCCCTACCTCGACCTGTCCGTTCATCTTCGATCGATCCGGCCCGAATTGGAGGCCGCCGTGGGACGCTGCCTCGACTCCGGCGCGTTCTGCCTTGGGCCCGAGGTCAAGCAGTTCGAGAGCGAGTTCGCCGCATTTTGCGGAGCCGGTCACTGCGTCGCCATGAACAGCGGCACTTCCGCCCTGCACTTGGCGCTGCGCCTGCTGGACCTCGGACCGGGAGACGAGGTCATCACGACGCCTTTTACATTCATCGCGACCAGCTGGGCGATCGTCTACACCGGCGCGCGCCCGGTCTTCGTGGATGTGGATAAGGGCACCCTCAATCTCGACCCGAGCCAGGTGGAAAAAGCGATCACCCCGAGGACCAAGGCCGTGCTGCCGGTGCACCTCTACGGTCATCCTTGTGATTTCGCGCCGCTGCTCGAAGTCGCCCGCCGTCGGAACCTGCCCGTGATCGAGGACGCGGCGCAGGCCCACGGGGCCCGGTATCACGGGAAGCCCGTCGGCACGTTCGGCCTGATGTCGGCCTTTAGCTTTTATCCGACCAAGAACCTGGGCGCCTGCGGCGAGGGCGGAGCGCTCGTGACCGACCGGGCCGACCTGGCTGCGCGCGCCCGCTCGTTGCGCGAACACGGATCGACCGCGCGCTACCTGCACGACGAGGTCGGCTATAATTACCGCATGGAGGGCATCCAGGGCGCTGTGCTCCGCGCGAAACTTCCGCACCTGCCGGCGTGGAACCAGGCCCGTCGCCGGATTGCCCGCCGTTATCACGACCTTCTCGCCGACACACCGCTGGTGCTGCCGCGCGAAATCGGACCGGTGGAAAGCGTTTATCACCTGTACACCATCCGGCACCCCAGCCGCGACCGCTTGAAAGCATACCTGGAATCACGCGGCATCGGCAGCGCCATCCACTACCCGCACCCGCTGCATTTGCAGAAATGCTTTGCTCACCTGGGCTACCGGGCCGGGGCGTTTCCCCACACCGAACGCGCGGCGCGCGAGTGCCTCAGCCTGCCCATGTATCCGGACCTCACTGACGAACAGGTTGGCTGCGTTGCCGCGGCAATCCATGATTTTCGCGACTGGTGATGGGTATCGCACCTCGTTGCCTTTTCACCGCGTTTCCGCCCTTCGCTATTTGGTTCTTCCCGCCGCCGTTCTCCCTTTTTCACGGTTTCCCGATTTGCCTCCTGCTGCGCCCCCGGGACGGATTCTCCGCGATCTCTGCAACGAGCCCAAAGGGGTGCTCCGTGTCTCCTTGTCATCTCGATCATCCGGTGCAATGCTTTTCAGCGGAGATGATTACCGTCGCTGAACAGATTGGCCAGACGCCGCATCTGTCTCCGTTGTTGCGGCGATTGCGCAGCGTCGGATTGACGCAGCCGGACGATCTGCGCCGGCTGGCCGTTGCCCGGGGGTGCTGGCATTACCGCCGGCCAGACGATGACCTCAAGAAAGAATGTTCGAGCCCCGTCTGGGAGAATGTGTCCGACGTGGAACTTGCGATGGGCATGCTGACGGCTGCGCAGCGTTTCGACCCTGTGCTCGTCCGTTGCGCTGCCCAATTGCTTAGTGGAGATAGGATCTCGATTGAAACCATCGTTCGGCTGGCGGTGCAGGAGCGGGCCGTGCCGGTTGTGCGGCACATAGCCAGCGCCGGCGCCGCTTTGGACTCGGAAACCCGGGAGAAGTGGCAGCGGCTATTGGCGATGCTACCTGCCGGTCCTGAGGTTATTGAAGGCCGGCTTCCGCATCGCACCCGGTTTGTGTCCGAAGGAGGTCTCTTCCGGCGTAACGGGCATTTGGACCGAACCGGCCATCGTGCCTGGCTGCGTCCGCGGCAATACACGCAGTCGTGACAAACAATCCGCTCAGCATCTTGCAGACGATGGACCGGCATCTTCGATTGCCGTTCGACTTGTATATTTATGGACGCTCAGCTTTGGCTCTGGGCTTTTCGGAGTCGCCGGCGCGGTGTCAGGCCACCATGGACGTGGATGCCATCCTTCCCAGTAGAGACGTCCGGGCACTCGAACAAAATGAAGATTTTTGGCAAGCCCAGGAAAAGACCAACCGGGAACTCGGGGACCGCGGGTTGTATTTCACGCACCTCTTCGAGGACCAACAGGTGGTATTGACGCCCGATTGGCTGGATCACGTGGTGGCGCTGTCTGGATTTGGTTTTGCGAAGCTTCGGTTGTTCCGGCCCTCCACCGTGGACTTGGTGCTAACGAAGATGATGCGAGTAGATCCGGAAGATCGAGAAGACATTCGGTTTTTGGCTGGGCAAACCGACTGCCGGCCGGAGGTATTGCGTCATTCACTCGATCGAGCACTCATACCGCCGGTCGCGGAAATTCAAGATGCGTTCACAAAGAACCGAATCTGGTTGCAACAAGCCATTGGCATTTGATGCCGTGCGCCCGGCGTTCGAAACAAACGTCGCCAGCGATTTCATCTTCGCTTCGCAGGTCCAGCGCGTGGCCGCGCATGCTCCCTCTGCGTAATCAGCGGTTGCATCTCAACGGTTCCCGCTTCCCCGGTTTCACGGTTTTCCTCTTTGCTCGCTGATCCGTCTTGCCGGGGCGGCCTGGTCCGGTTGACCTTTCTGACTATGCCTGATCGGTTGCAAGACATGCCAGGATTTGCCCTCATCGGATGCGGTTTGATCGGACGAAAACGAGCCGCGGCGATGCCTCCTGGTGCCGCCCTGCTCTACGCCTGCGACTTGGAGGCCTCCCGGGCCGCCGACCTGGCCCGGACGGTGCCAGGCTGTCAGGCGATCACCGACGATGCGGTCGCACTGCGGGACCCGGCCGTCAGCGCGGTCATCATCTCCACGCGCAATGCGGCGCTCGCCCCGCTCGCGCTCGCGGCCGTGCGCGCCGGCAAGCATGTGCTCGTAGAGAAGCCGGGCGCTCTCAATTCGCGCCCAATTGCGCGAAGTGCAGGGTGCCGCCACGCAATCCGGGGTCCGCGTTCGGCTCGGCTACAACCATCGTTTCCATCCGGCGCTGCAGAAGGCGCGCGAACTGGTCGACGCCGGGGCCCTCGGCCCCCTCATGTTCCTGCGCGGCCGGTATGGGCACGGCGGACGCGTCGGCTACGACCGGGAGTGGCGCGCCGATCCAAAGTTTTCCGGCGGCGGCGAGCTGATCGACCAGGGCGTGCACCTGATCGATCTTGCCGGCTGGTTCCTCGGGGAATTCCCGACGGTGGACGGGCCACTGCGCGACCTACTTCTGGGACATGCCCGTCGACGACAATGCGTTTCTCACCTGCGGACGGCCGCCGGCCAGACCGCCTGGCTCCACGTGAGCTGCACGGAGTGGAAAAACCTGTTCTCGCTGGAGATTTATGGCCGGGACGGGAAGATCGCGATCGATGGCCTGGGCGGCAGCTACGGCCCCGAGCGCCTGACGTTCTACAAGATGCTTCCGCAGATGGGCCCGCCCGAAACGACGGTATGGGAGTTTCCTTCCGGTGATAGTTCGTGGGCCGCTGAAACCGCCGCTTTCATCGACGACATCCGCCTCGGCCGGGAACCGTCGCCCGGACTGCGCGAAGGTATCCGCACCCTCGAGATCGTCGAACAGATCTACCGGCAGACAAAACCGTGAAAGACTGAAATCGAGAAATCGGGAAACCATGGGCCGCCTGGCAGATCTTGGCTTTAGCGCTGATCAACGTCGTAGTCTTTTTCGCTTTTCCCTATTCACTTCCCTCTTTCCCGCCATCCCGATTCTCCGCTTTCCCCGTTCCTCCCAGTTTCCCGGTTTCTCAGTTTCACGATTCCCCGATTTTGTCTTATGATCATCACCCGTTCGCCCTTGCGCGTTACGCTGGGCGGCGGCGGCACCGACCTGCCCTCCTACTACCGGGAGCACGGCGGCTTCCTCGTCGCGGCCGCAATCGACAAGTATGTCTACATCACGCTGCATCAGACATTCGTCCAGGAACTGATCATCAAATACTCGAAGCTCGAACGAGTCGCCACCATCGATGAAATCGAGCATCCGATCGTCCGCGAAGCGCTTCGGTCTGTCGGGGTGGTGAATCCGCACCTCGAACTGACTTCGATGGCGGACATTCCGGCCGGTACCGGGCTCGGCTCGTCCGGCAGTTTCACGACGGCGCTGCTCAAGGCCCTGCACGCCTACAAAAGGAACATCATTCATCCCGCCGAGCTCGCCGCGGAAGCCTGCGCCATCGAACTCGACCGGTTGGGAGAGCCCATCGGCAAGCAGGACCAATACGCCGCCGCCATCG
>CAVRNM010000065.1:0-31012 GCA_963722225.1 uncultured Verrucomicrobiae bacterium | reverse complement strand
AAATGAAGAATCACGTAAAAGGGAAAGAGCCGGACCGATGAACGGATGAGCTTCCGTGGTTTGGGGCACCAGAGACGAGAATACGAACCACATGGAAGTGGTCGCCACTGTAATCAACCTGCTGGTGGCGACCACTTTCGAAAGAAGTCAACAGGACGGGAGGTGCATCATCTCCGGGCATCCGGACGAATCTGCTCTTACCTATCCAAGCCTAGCGCATTCACAACCCATTCTCGTGTAACCGATTGGATCGCGAGGCAAACCAGGCACATGAAGACGCAGAAGCGGAATTGAGTGGGATTGTAAAAGAGGTCTAACCACCGTCTGAAGCGGTTGGCTGGACCAGGTACGGTTTAGCCGGCGGGACTCCCGCCATCGCCAGTTCTATTCCGTCGACCTCGACCTGAAAGCTGGTAACCATGGGCGTCTAATCACGGAGGGCGGTACCCGCACGAGGATGTTGGTGCCGTCAAACAGGGCACCGACCTCGGCCCTTTCTTGGCCGAACACGTCGGCGTCGAGCGTGGCGGAAAAATTACGCAGGCGTACGGCGTGTCGCCGGCAGCAGCGGGAAACTCTTCCCGGGCAGTCGAGCCATCCCGCACGAGTACGCCGTCGGATGATTGCAGTGCCGTTACACGTCACGGATAAGGTGAAGCTCGTTGATATCATGATGGGATGTTGGGCTTGCTCTCCCAGTAAACTCCGCCGAACAAAAAGCGTAAAAGAGGGTCTGCGAAGCAGCAGCACGGATGCTGGTTGCCGAGATCCTTGGGCTCCGCCGTAGAATGCACGAACGCGCTACGCATTAGTAAGCAGCTCCGTTTTTGGGCAGCGTTTAGGCTGCCGTGTTCCGGTCAGGCAACAGAAAGGACGGCGACAATACTCCAAGCGGTCAATATACGCAATCCGCGCCGCCAGTCGGCAGGGTTCCCCATGAGCAGCGCAATCTCTCTGATCATGAACGCGGAGGAATTCATGGGCAGTTCTCATAGGCGCAGGTCAGACCACTTTCTACATCGCAAACACCGGCCAGGTCGCGCCCAAGAGCAGGAAATTTGGCAAGGTGAGAATGGCAACGGCTTCAGTCGCCTTCAGGGTATCTCTGGTGATGGCCGACAGTCCGTAGCCGAGCGTTGCCATGGGTGCGGTATTGATGTGGAGGCAATCAGTATGATGGCCTGTTGGCGAAACGCATATGAAAGAACCAGTGCGGCATGGTGAGCACGGCGGCCATAAACTGGATCAGGATGACAACATAAGCTAAGACTTTGCCACTCACTCACCACCCAGTACCAACCAGTGCCGGTTAAGTTGCCTTCTTCAATATCGGAATACCGGCGTGAGTGGCGGAAGAAGCGCTGCCAATTGAAATGGGACCATTGCAAGCGCCGGTACCATGAAGTTCAGGTAGTTCGGATTGAATGCCGGATTGAGGAATATTTGGCCGAGATCCAGCGGCATGGCGTTATGGATTGCAGAAGATTTTGAGATTCCATGGATGAATTCGATTACGCGAACGTTAACGGCATCGAATAGCTGGCCAACACTGCCGATACGTTCGCAGTCTCGACACTTCCACCAGGTAGTCGGAGTTGTCCACCAGACCCTGATTCGGGCCTTCTTGCCTCCCTTCACTGCGTTCTCCAGGTCACGCTCGAATACAAGCAGACGCGGGCTCGGTCGGGGCCGCGAAATCTGAACCCTCCGCGGCCGAATTCGATAACCAGCCAGCGAAAAAGCCTCATTCTTCGGCGAGAATTGCGCGGGTCAAGTCCCAGGACATCGGGGACGGTCCTGATCGACGATGAGTATAGGCAGGCCAGTCAGTTCTTGTGGGAGTAGACTCCATGAGGCCACAAGCACAAACAGAATGGGCGCGACCATCACCAGCGCGATGTATTTCTTGTCCCGAAGCATCCAGTCCCATTCGCGCCGAACAGATTCTGAAGCAGATATTCAATCACTTCTCCCGCACATCGGAGCACGACCCGGTGGTCATGCCATTGCGAAACCGGCTGTCGTCATCGAGATGAATCACCAGCTGGCAGGCCGCGCACATCGAACGTTCCCTGCTCGATTCGTGGCGGTCGTGGCGAAATCGGCGGCTTGCGAAACGCGCATTAACCGGCCCCACACTTCCTGGTTCCCGAGGGCAGGAACGATCACCTTAATCTTGTCCTCCATTGCAGGTACCCCAACAACTTCTAGTTCATCGACGTACACCTTGGCCTTAAATTTATTTCCCGCCTGAACTCGACGGTGAGCATGGGAAATCCGGGCGCTACCATTCCACCGACGTTGGAGATCTTTTCTAGACGTAGCCATTGGCGGGCGACAAAATTTTGGTCTCTGGACTGCAGCGTGATAGCTTGATCGATCTGGCCCTTGGTCCGCGGCCGCCTGCTGGAGGACGGCTGAATGTTCTTGCTGTCGCAGGTCAACCTGTGAAGATGCCCCTTCGGCTCGTTGGAGAGCCGCAGCAGCTGCTTTCAGCCCATGACGAGCTTCTCTTGTTCATTTTGATTCAGCCGCACCGAGCATGGCCTTTGCGGCCAGGTACTTGTACTCGTAGTCGTCTTCGGTCCGCTTGTTCACGATCGTCCCCCTGCATACAAGCCGTGGAACCGGTTGTAGGTATCGGTTTGCGTTTTGTACTTGGGTTTGTCTCATTCAGGTTTCTCTCCGGCCTGTCGACTTCCTCCCCGCGCGCACCAGATATCGGGCCTGCGCGCCAGCTGACATTATTGGAGCAACGTGCTCCCCAAACTTCAAGGCCTTTCCGCCTGCGAAACGCGGGAAAGAGATGACTGGAGACGCCGCCGCTGGTCTGTTCCACCTTGGCATCTATCTTCTCGGACTTCAGCGTAACCAAAAGCTCTCCCGGTGTTACTGGCTATGCCTTCATCTACACGCAGATCAAGAATGAGGCCAGGCACTTTCGACGACACATTGATCTCGTCGCACTGATGGTTCCATTCGACGATCATTTGCTCTGAGCGATGCGCATGTGACTGCATCTGCAAATGCAACACCTATGCCGATGTGGTGTTAAATAAAACTGGAGCCGGTGGATGAAGAACGCTTTCATTTTTGAATCCTTATAAACTGAAGATGACATTGCCTTCATAGCCGTTGTACCCAGCGAAACCAATTCCGGCAACAGCTCGTTGAACTCCCGACGAGTGCTGCGGTCAGCGAGACATTTGCGTCGAATTGCAGGAGCTTGTTCCAGTACCAACTTCGAATCGTTTGGTGGCTAGCTGAATACTTTTGCGCAAGTTTTGGCTGTTTTTCGGGCTGAAGCGAGAAGCGCTCTCTCAAGACGCATTAAGGTAGTGCTTATGGCTGAGTTGAAGCTGACCTGAAGCATCTGGAGAGTCGCAGTTCTGAGCTTCGCACCGAGACCGCGCCTCCGATGCGCGCCTGCGCACGTGCCTTGCCCGAAAGCGAAGCGGCCGCGGGCCGGCTGATCGCCCGGCGCTACGCCGAGGCCGTCGTAGGGGTGAAAAAATCGGTGTTCGATGAATTTACCATCGGCCTTCAGAACCTCCGCAGACCGAGTGGAAGTTTCTCATCGGCGGCACCGTGATTGCGGCGTTGGGGCTGACCTTGACCTCCCTGGGCTCACTCGATCCTCGGGCGATCTTTGAAGCGATGCGCGCTCAAATGAAGTCCGGCGCCGATCCGATCGAACTCGGCAAGACGGAATACAAGAACCTGCGATTGCGGATGGCCGATGGCACGGAGCTTCCAGCGAAAATCCTCTGGAAGGACGTGGATCATGACCTGGTGCTGCTTCCCGACGCGCGGCGGCGGCAATCGCGACTTCACTTTCGTCGATCTTAACCAAGCCGCGGTCGCCGCCTCGGTGCTGGGGATTATTTCCAGCTCTCGCGAACCGGAGAGGAGTTCCAGCGTGTGCTGATGGTCCGGCCGAGCACGGTGATCGGCGTCATTGAACGACCGCGCCGGCTGCTGTTGTCCAGCACGGACATCTATCCTGATTCGCTCGGCTGCCCCGTTTTTGATGCAGAAGGGCGGGTGCTGGGCATTGGCCTGCACAATGTGGAAAAGGGCATCCGAAGGGCCCGGTGTTGGCCCCGGCGGCCGACCTCGCAACCATCATCGCCCAGGCTTCCCCTGACTAGCTCGCCGGCGCCTAGTCCCTTCGGGGCGGGGCCGGGCCCACAAATCGTAGTCGCGACAGCCGGTGATCGTCACCTCGGCGAACTGACCCGACGGGCAGATCGGATTGGACGAAAATCCGTCCGTCGATGTCGGGCGCGTCGGCTTCCCCGCGGGCCACGCCTGGCTCTTCCACCAGCACCTTCAAGGTGCGGCCGATCCAGCTGCGGCCTGTTTCCGCGGCGATCTCTTTCTGCAGCGCCATCACCCGGTGCCAGCGCCGTTCCTTATCCTTTTTTGGAATCTGGCCCCCCAGTTTGGCGGCCCTCGTTCCCTCCTCCTGGGAGTAGCGGAACACGCCCAGTCGTTCGAACCGGGTCTCGCGAATGAAATCGCACAATTCGTCGACGTCGGCTTCGGTCTCGCCGGGAAACCCGACGATGAAGGTGGTGCGCAGGGCGATCCCGGGGATGCCGGTGCGGATGCGTCGGACCAGATCGCGAATGTGGCGCCCATCCGTCTCGCGCTGCATTGCCCCCAGCATGGGGTCGCTGATATGCTGCAGGGGCATGTCGACGTAGCGGGCAACCTTCGGGCAGGCGGCAATCGTGCGGATGAGTTCGTCGCTCCAGTGGGCGGGGTGCGTGTAGAGCAGGCGGATCCAGAAATCGCCGTCGAGCGCCTGCAGCTGGCGGAGCAGGGTTGTGAGCGCCGCGCCCCGGGAGGAGTCGACCGGCGAGCGCGGATTGGGGCGTTCCTCCCAGGTGTCCATCCCAAAAAAAGTCGTGTCCTGGGAAATGAGATTCAGCTCCTTGACGCCTTCGGCGACCAGCTGCCGCGCCTCGGCGACGACGCTGTCCACGGTGCGACTGCGATGCCGGCCGCGGATTTGGGGAATGATGCAGAACGTACAGGGGTGATTGCAGCCCTCGGCGATCTTGACGTAGGCGAAATGGGCTGGCGTCAGGCGGAACCGCGGCGTGTCGTAATCCGGGATGAAGGTCGAGTGCCGGGTGACAAAGCTTTCGGGCGCCACCGTGCCTTTTCGCTGCCGGGCGTAGATTTCGCTGATGATCGGCGCCACCTGCGTGATCTGGTCGAGGCCGATGAAAGCGTCGACCTCCGGCAAGGCGCCCGGCAGGTCCCGCGCGAACCGCTGCGCCATGCATCCGGCGACGATCAGCTTTTGCTCCCGCCGTCGTTTGCGCAAACCGCGTTGTTCGTGCGCGCGGAGAACGTAGGCGATCGATTCCTCCTTTGAGGAGTCGATGAAAGAGCAGGTATTGACGATGACAACATCGGCCTCATCAGCGTCCGGCACGACTTGCATGCCGGCCTGGTGCAGGTGGCCGACCATGATCTCGCTGTCGACGAGGTTCTTGGCGCAACCGAGTGAAACGAGACAGACCTTGATCATCGGCAGACGGATGGCGCAGAGCGCCGGAAATGCCGCGGCGGGCCGCCGCGGCGATGGGCGCGTCCCGGCCTCAGACCTTCGCGGCCTTGGTGCCCTTGTTCTGCTTGGCGCGCTGCTTTCGCCGCTTGAGAAGGGCGGCGCGACGCTGACGTTTGATTACTTTATTGGTTTGTTGGCTCATGGAAATGAAAGGGAGGGGACGGAAGTCTCAAATCCCGCCGCTGCGAGTCAAGCGTGACAGCGGCTCTCCGCCCACGATTCTCCCATCGGCGATCGTCCATCGGTAGATCAAGGGGCCGTCTGGGCGGCGCAACACCTTGAACAGCCCGGGGGCGTCCCGCTTTTGCGCCACCCGCTCGGCGACCCCGCCGGCCTCGCAGCTCAGCACCTTGGCATAGCCCTTGTAGCTGCGCGGTTCTCCAATTACCCGCGAGAATCCCGCGCCCGCGCTGTCCGGCTCCATTGGCTGGCGCCGCTCCAAGGCGAGGAAACTGTAGGGCAGGCTGCGCAGGTCGATCCCGGCGCGCCGGCCGAATTTCACCCAGTTGGAGTCGGCAAAGATGCCGGCTGGCGGCGAGGCGAAATGGTGACACCAATGGCGGGCGTTCTCCGGCACCCGGAGGCCGCAGGCATTCTGGTGCGTGCATGGCGCGACCACCCGAAAACGATCCCGGAGCTGTTCGCGGAGTTCGATCAGCGCCCGGCTGACTTCCTGGGTTCCGGGCTCGACCCAGATGATCGCATCGGCGCGCGAGGCGAGTCCGCGCAGCGCCAACAGCTCGCCCGCGGGCAATTCGTTCAGCACGTGGCTGATCACCAGAACGCCGACGGGATCATCACCGGCCATGAATCCCGGGGTCAGATGGTCCACCGTGAGGTCCGGGAACGAGCGGCGCGCGGCGTGCGCGGCAAAATCGGCGGCGAGCGCCGAATGGTCCCACAGGCGCAGGACCGCAACCCGATCAGCGCCCAGCCAGCGCACGACCCGTCGACCGGCGACTCCGCTGCCGCAGCCCCAGTCCAGCACAGCTGGTTTTCCGTTTCGTCCCTGGGCGCGACCAGATTCAACGGCCGCACTGGGCGGACGCCACGCCCGCTGTTCCAGCTCGCGGAGAACGGCATCCCATTTCCAGCCGATCCGCTCGCCGTAGGTTAAGTCGTAGCTCGCCAGTTCGGCCGGCGAGCCCCAATAGGCACCCTCGGCAGCGCCGCCGGACAGAAACAATCCCCGGAGTCGCTCCAACGCTGTCCAATCGATTTCGGCCCAGGTCATCAGGCGAGGGAAAAACCCAAACGGCGGGCGAGCTGCTGGCGGCGCACGCCGTAGAACCGGGCGAACTCCCGCACGCGCTCGGCCGCGGCTTCGCGATCGCCCGCCGCCGGGCGACGCACGGCCGCGATCATGAGATTTTTCGCCGTGTGTTCGGTGGTGATGAACTCGAAGGCGCGGGTGTCATAGCCGGCCCATTCAAGGAGCAGTGTGCGCAGCGCATCGGTGACGAATTCCGCCTGGCGCTCGTGGAAGATGCCGTGGCGCAACGCTGGCGCCAGCACCGCTGGAGCCGTGAACTGCGGACTGAGCTCCTTATGGCAGCAGGGAGCGACCACGATGAGGGCGGCATGGGCCGCGATCCCGCGGGCAATGGCGTCGTCGGTGGCGGTATCGCAAGCGTGGAGGGCGATCAAAACGTCGATCGGATCCACGGTCGCGTCGGCGATCGTGCCGGCCGCGAAGTCCAGCCCGTGGCAATCACCGGCGCGGGCGGTGCGGTTGCAGAGCTCCACCAGCTCGGGGCGCAGCTCGATGCCGCGGATGTGCGCCGGTGCGCGGGCGGTGTCATGGAGGTGCTGCCAGACGGCGAAGGTGAGATAGCCTTTGCCGCATCCCATGTCGGCCACCTCGACGGGCCGGTCAACGGGCAGCGGTGCCTCCTGCAGCAGGGGCGCGAGCAACTCGATGAAGCGGTTGATTTGCCTAAATTTCGCGGACATCCCTTCCCGCACCATGCCGTTGGACGCCGTCACGCCAAGGCCCTGCAGCCAAGGGGCGCTGGAAACGACAGAACGCGTCTTCTGGCGGTCATGTTGGGCGGAGGGAGGGGCCGTGGTCTCGTGGGGGATGACCTTCAGCCAGGCCTGACCGTCGGGAGGGAATTCCAGCTGGGCGTCCTGAGTGGTGGTGAAAAGGTGGGCGGTGCCGAAATCACCGCCGATCAAATGTCGGATTTCCGCGAGCCCTTCGGCCGGCAAATGATTCTTGGTGACATCACGCGTGGCATGGCGCCAGACGAACGACCAGTGCGGGCCGGCATGCAGCATCACGGGGCGCACGTAAAGGTTGCGCAACGTGCCGTCGGAGCCGTGGTACCGGCCCAGAGTGAGCTTGACGAGCGTGCCGTGACTGGCGCTGTCGTGCAACACGCGAAGAAATTCCTCGGGGGCGGATCCCATGGGAGAGAGCGAGAAGCACGGAAGCAACGCACGCGAGGAAAATGCATTCGCGGCCGTGGGCAAACGGCGAAATCACTTCAGGCGCTGGGCGGCCTCGACGAGCTGCGGTTGGGTGGGATTCAGCTTCAGCCCCGCCGCATATTCGGCGCGCGCTCCTTGGGCGTCGCCCGTTTTCTCCAGAATCTGTCCCAGCCGCCAGTGCGCCGCCCACAATGGCGGCTGATCCTCATCCGGCGGCGCGGCGAGGTACCGCCGCAGGGCGGTGGCGCCCTGTTCGAGCCGCTGGCCGCTCATGGCCGCCGCCCGCCCGAATTGATAGCACGCGACCAATGATTCGGGGTGACGGCGGCGGACGTCGTCGAGCGTCGCGAAAGCCTCGTCAAATTTGTGCTCGGCGACGCTCAGCTCCACCAAAGCCAGGGTGCCCCGCAGGTCATCGCGTCTTTGAATCTCCCCCGCCTGGGCGCGCGCCTTGTCCAATCCGCCCCCGGCAATCGACGGAGCCTGCCGGTAGTAGCTAAACAACGCGTAGCGGGCCTCGACGTCCTCAGGATCCAGCGCCACCGCATGCTCGTAAGCCGCCTGGCATTTGCGGGCCCAGACCAAGCTTGGAAAACAGGCCGGCCTTTTCGGCAGCCAGGCCGTAGGCATCGCCGAGTTCGTGGAAGTATTGCGACGAGTTGGGTGCCAGCGCAGTGGCCTTTTCGAGCCATGGGACGCCTTCTTCGGGAGCGTCCCGCATCAGGGCCAGGTCTCCGAGATGGTAAGCGGCGTCGGCGTTGGCGGGTTCGGCGGCGATGACCTGTTCAAAGGCGGTCCGGGCTTCCGCATAGCGTTTGGTGCGGTATAGTTCCGCCGCCTCAGCGGCCGTGGCGGCGCTAACCAGGGGGGCACAGCAAGGGACAACAACAACGAAGAGTGGGAGAAGACGGCAGACCATCGCGGAGAATCGGTGCCCACCTACGGTGAGCCATTCCAGCTTGGATGTCCAGAAGGTCGCGGGAGAAGTTCGCCGGACTTCCGTCCCGGCGGGATCCTTCGGGAAGACAGCTCGGGCCATTTCTCCGGCCCGACCGGCGATTAGTTTCTTCCCGTCTTCCGGGGGGATTTGCTCTCGAAGAATTCGCGCAGCACATCCATGCGCTTGCGCAGACGATCATCCTCCTCGATTTCCTCGACGCTCCGCTGGGCTTCGTTTCGCGCCATCAGCTTGCGGATCTTCTGCAGGGCGAGATTCTGAAGCTGGCGCACGCGCTCGCGCGTGACCTTGAATTTTCGGCCAACCTCCTCGAGGGTGAGCTCGTCGTGGCCGTCAAGGCCGAACCGCATCCGCAGAATGTCGGCTTCGCGCTTGTCGAGCGAGTTGATCATCCGGTCCAGGTCGGACTTCAGGTTGCGCTCCCGGACGTTCTCATAGGGATCGACGGCATTCTCATCGCCCACGATATCGCCAAACGTGGCGGACTCACCGTCCTCACCGATCGGCGCATCGAGCGACGCGGGGCGGATGCTCACCGACTTAAGATGGGCGACCTTGCTGGGCTGGATTCCCAGTTCCATCGCGAGTTCCTCATCGCTGGGCTCGCGGCCAAACTCCTCGGCCAGCGCCATGGCGGCGCGGCGCATCTTGGAGATTTTGTCGACGAGATGGACCGGAAGGCGGATGGTCTTCGACTGGTTGGCGAGCGCGCGCTTGATGGATTGCTTGATCCACCAGGCCGCATACGTGCTGAGCTTGCCGCCTTTGCGGGGTCGAAGCGCTCAACGGCCTTGATCAACCCGATGTTGCCTTCGCTGATCAGGTCAAGGAGAGGGAGGCCGAAGTCCTTGTAATCGTGGGCGATCTTTACGACGAGGCGCAGATTGGCCTTGATCATGTGGTCGCGCGCCGCCTTGTCTCCGCGGCGGATTCGACGCGCCAACTGCACCTCCTCGGCGATCGTCAAAAGGGGCGTCTTGATGATTTCCTGCAAGTAAAGTTGCAGGCTGCTCCGCTCGAGCGGATCGGCGGTCTCGACGGCGACCGGTTCCGGCTTTTCCAAGAATGAAGGCGGGGCGTCGATGCTGGGAGAGGGCGGGGAAAGTGCTTCCGCCTGCGTTTGGCCCGGTTCGGCGGCGAATTCGGCGACCGGCTTATGCGAATATGTGCGATACGGTGCCATAAGTGAGTGATCTCAGTAGTGAGACCACGAGACAAGCCAATGTAGCCTTTGTACTGCGAAGTATGCTTACATCTAATCAATGGCCTTCTGGGTATGCCGAAGCGTAATATGCTCCCCAGGAGGACGATGACTCTATCTCGGACAGCCCGGAGGCGCGGCTTTCCGAACCGGACCGCACGAGCACGAGGAAGCCTTGATCCGGGCTCACGGCCCGGTCCGGTTTTCCGTCGCTCCCTAGGAGGCTGTCGGACTTCCGTCCGGCCAGCCTCCTATTAGCAACCTGAAGGGCTCGAAGCCCGACAGGCTGCTAGGCGGGTCCCGGCCGTGCCGGGCGGATCAGAGTTCCTGCGCGATGGCCACCGCCTTGAGCAGCGCCGACGCCTTGTTCACGCTCTCCTGGTACTCGAGCGCGGGCACCGAATCGGCCACGATCCCACCGCCGGCCTGGATAAAGACCCGGCCGTCTTTGACGAGAGCCGTCCGCAGCGTAATGCACGAATCCAGGTTGCCGTCGTAGCTAAAATACCCCAGGGCGCCGGCATAAAATCCGCGCTGCAATTTCTCCTGTTCCGCGATGATCTGCATCGCCCGGATCTTCGGCGCTCCACTCACCGTGCCGGCGGGAAACGTCGCTCGCATGAGGTCAAACGCGTTCTTGTCGGGCGCGATCCGGCCTTCAACCTGAGACACGAGGTGCATGACGTGGGAATAGCGTTCCACCATCATGAAATCCGGCACGGTGACGCTGCCGAAGCTGCACACGCGGCCAATGTCGTTGCGGGCCAGGTCGACGAGCATGAGGTGTTCGGCGCGTTCCTTTTCGTCGGCCAGGAGTTCCTTTTCCAACGCGGCGTCTTCGGCCGCGGTGGCCCCGCGGCGGCGGGTGCCGGCAATGGGCCGGATCTCCACGTTGCCGTCCGTGACCCGGACGTGCACCTCCGGCGAGGCGCCGACCAGGGCAAAATCACCCGTATCCAGCAGGAACATGTAGGGCGAGGGATTGACCGTGCGCAGCGCCCGATAGAGGTCCAGCGGGGTCTTGGTGAAATCGCGGACGAAGCGCTGCGCCAGCACCACTTGGATGATATCGCCGGAGCGGATGTACTCTTTGGATTCCTCCACCATGGTCTCAAACGCAGCGCGAGTGAAATTCGAGGGCGGAATCTCAATCCGCGGCGGGTCCGCCAGCGCGGAGGAAGCGAGTTCCCGGGGCTGTTTCAACAGGGCGTAAAGGCTGTGCAAGGCCGAAACGGCGGCGTCATAAGTGGCCAGAGCCGTCTGGATTGAGCCGGAGGCCGCCGGCACATGGGCATTGACGCAAAGGCGCAAGGTCTGTTTCGCCCGGTCGAACATCAGGATGGTGTCCGACAGCATGAAGTAAACGAGCGGGATGCCCAGTTCGTCGCGGGCCGCCTCGGGGACGGTTGGTTCGACGCGGTGGATGTATTCGTAACCAAGATAGCCCACGGCTCCCCCCATGAATCGTGGCATCCCGGGAACCTGCACCGGCCGGTAGCCGGAAATCTCGGCCTCGATCAGCTTAAGCGGATCATGCGGCGTGGAAATCCGCTGGGTGGAATGGCCGGCCTCGCGGATTTCGGTGAACTCCGGGAAACAGGCAAAGACCTTGCGGGGCCGGCAGCCGATGAAGCTGTAACGCGAAACCGTGTCACCACCCTCGATGGATTCGAGCAGGAAGGCCGGGCCGGAACCCTTGAGTTTGGCGTAAGCCGAGACGGGCGTCTCGAAATCCGCCATCAAGTCGGCGTAGACCGGCACGACGTTGCCGTGTTCGCACAGGTGCAGAAAGGCTTCCTTGGTCGGCTGGATGTTCATGGCGACGCGGACCGTTATGCGCCCGTCATTGCGTCGGGCAAGGCGAATGAAAGGCCGGCCGGCCTGGTGTGACCCGGCCGGCCGCAAGGATTCAACACGGGGAGGGCCCGGACTGTTCGCCCATTGTCAATTGGTTGTAATTCAAGTCCCGGGCGCAACAAACGCACAGATTTGGGTAGCATCTGCACAGCGCAAAGAGCTAAATGGTCCGTATTCTACGCCTATGCACCTGACAAACCTTTGCCCCAAACTCACCAAGTTGGTTTTCCTCAGTGGCATCTTTGTGTTTTCGATCTCGGGATACTCCATGGATGGGGCGATGACCGGTGGAATGGCCACGGCACCAGCCGGCGGCGGCAGCGGCGGAATCGCCATCGAGTTGTGGTTTGTTTTGATGCTGGCGCTATTGGGCGCGGCCCAGTGGCTGGACCAGAAAGATGCGAAGGTGGCAGGCCATCATGGCCCGCCGGCGCACAAGGGCGTGGACCGCTGGTCGAGCGGACGGTGAGCGGCGGCGTGGCCCATCGGCGACGGCGCAGCGGGTCCAAATAGGTCGGATAACGCGATCAGCCTTGCGGTTCTTAGTCCTTCCGTGTGCGCGGTCAGGCGCACCTCATCTGGCACCGCGTGATTCTCACGACGACTTGGGCCCGGCCGTTGAACCCGTAGACGGCCCTCGGGGCGCTACGCTCCCGGCTTTTTCACCAGCAAAGACGCGTTGAGCCCGGGGAGGCGTTCGGAGAATACGTTGTTCTCGCTGGCTTGCCGAAGCGCGCGCTGGACCATGCCCATCCGGGCGTCGAGATTGTCGATCATCGACACGAAAACGGCCTCCGGGGTGGCGGCCATGACCGCGGCGCCGTATTCGAGTTCGCCCTGATGGCTGAGGATGATGTGTTCCAGGCGCTCCTGCCGGTCGGGGTCTAGTTTCGCCTTCAATCCGGCCCGCGCACCAGCTGGTAGCCGAGCACGACGTGGCCCTGGAGGATGCCCTTGCGGCTGCGCTGCGTCACCAGCGCGCCTTCGTACTCGATCGTCTTGCCGATGTCGTGCAACAGGATCCCGGCCAGCGCCAGATCGGCATCCACCTCGGGATACAGCGGCAGCAGCGCCCGGCAGGCGCGCGCCATGTGCACGGTGTGTTCGAGCAGGCCGTGGCGGTAGGCGTGGTGCATCGCGATAGCCGCGGGCGACGTCTTGAAAGTGTCCCCGATGTCGGCGAACACCGCCCCCACCGTCGCGCGCAGTTCCGGATGGCCGATGCCGGCGATGAAGCCTTGAAATCCTCCCAGAGTTTTGCCGGGTCCTCCGGCGGGGTTTCGATCAGGTTCTCCAGCAGGCCTGGCTCGGCGAGTTGCTCAGCGGTAAGCGGATCCGCGCGACTGATGCGCGGTGAAAGGCGGCCCTGGAAATAGTCGGTTTTCGCCTCGACGCGCACGACGGCGCTTTCCGGCAGGTTCTTGAAGAACTCGAACAGCGGGCTGTCGCTGAAACAGGTGACGTTGAATGCGCCGGTCTTGTCGCCGAGCTCCACCGAGAGGTACGGGCTGTCGTTCTTGGACGTCTTCGCGGTGACCTTGCGCACGAGCAGCACGCTGTTAAATGGGACGCTGGTGCGCGGTTCGAGCGCCTTCAGATCGCGAACGGTCATCAGGGTGGTGGAATCAGCCATGGCGGGATTCGTAGCCGAACTCCGGAGGATAGGGAAACCCTAAACATCCGGGCCAGGCCCTCACGACGCGAAGTAGCGCCGGCGCGCCTTCACCTGCACGAACCGCTTCTCCGGCAGAATGTAGGCGGTCAGGTGTCCGCCCATCACGCAGGCGGTGTCGAGCCCCAGCGACCATTTGAGCCGGTAGATCTCCGCCCGCGGGGTATGACCGTAGACGACAAAAGGCGGTCCGTTCCAGAGATCGGCCCAGAAGGGACCATCCGGGTAATCGGCGCGCTTGCGCGGCCGGCCTTCGCGGTCGATCACCTGCACCCGGGTGACCACCGAAGCCGGCTGCTTCTGCCACGGTTCCCCGGGAAGAAACCCAGCGTGGACGAAGACCGTGTTCAACTCCGCCACCTCGTAGGTCAACAGCATGGACTCGAGATAAGCCCAGTCCTCAGCGCGCAACTGGTCGAAGGTCGCCTGGTCGTTCTCCTTCAAAAAGTCCCGGTCTTTCGTGCGCCGATAATTCAAGAGGCGCAGCTCGTGGTTGCCGAGCAGCGAGATGGCGCTGGTGGTTCGGGCCAGATCAATGACCTTGGTGCTGTCGGGGCCCCGGTTGATCAAATCGCCCAGCAGAACCAGGCGGTCATCCCGGGTCAGAGCGAGGTGCTCCAGGAGTTCTGCGAATTCGGCATGGCAGCCGTGAATATCGCCGATGGCGATGAGGCGTCCGTTCATTTGAAATCGGGCGCGCGACCAAGGATTTCAAGCAGAACAAAAACGTGGGCCCCAATGAAACCGGGGAGGAGCTTCGGGGTGATCCGCGTCATCAGTGGTGAAAATTCATTAGGGTGGGCTGGCAATGAATTTGCTAGCGTCACACCACCAGCCAAGTAAACACAAAACCCATGGAATTGAGTTTACAGCCGCTGGCGGCAGTCTCGCGGGTCTCAAACCGGCCGTTCTCGGAGGGCGACCGGGTGGTGAGCTATCTCGTCCGCTCGGTCACCAACGAGATCGAGCGGCACGACGTCCTGGCGGCGGAGGATGCGGGCTTCCGCCCGGCGGGTTTTGTGTTTTGTCGGTGGGCGCAGCTGTTCAAACCGCGGCCGCTGGCCGAAAACCCGGAACGGGCGTTGAAATTGACGGCGGAGAGCCTGTTTCTGACGCTGGCCGATCCGGCGAACGAACCGAATCCGGCCAACACGCCGCTGCTCCAATTCCTCGCGCTGCTGCTGGAGCGAAAACGTCTCCTCCGGCCGCGGGGCGCCACCGTGGATGGCGGGAGCAATCTGTTCGAGCACGTGAAGACCCATCAGATGTACGAGATCCCTGCCGGAGATCTGACCCCGGAGTTCTTTGTCAAGATCCAGGAGCAGCTGGGCATGCTGGTCGGTGCGCCGAAGAAATCTCCGGCCGGCGCCGCGCCGGAAACGGCGGGCCCGCCAAAGGCCCCGACCGCGCCGGACAAGCCGGTTTGACCGCAGCCGCGGAAATCCAGATTCCCGCGCGCTCGGCTACGGCCGCACCGGGATTCCGCGGGTCGCAAGGAACGCCTTGATCTGGGAGATCGTAAACGTGCCGAAATGGAAAAGACTGGCCGCCAGCACGGCGCTGGCATGGGCTTGATCAAGGACGTCGGCGAAATGCTCCAACGCGCCCGCCCCCCCCGCAGGCGATCACCGGCACCTCGACGGCGTCAGCGACCCGGCGGGTGAGTTCAAGGTCGTAGCCGGCCTGCGTGCCGTCGCGATCCATTGACTGGTGAGCAGAATCTCGCCCGCGCCGCAGCGCGACACACGGTTCGGGCCCATTCGACGGCGTCCAGTTCGGTGGCGATGGCGGCCGCCGTGGGTATAGACCCGCCAGCGCGGCTCCGGTCCCCGGGTCGCGCTTGGCGTCGATCGCCACCGACGATGCATTGGTTGCCAAACCGAACGCGCGGCCTCGCAGCACGAGATCAGGATCCTTGATGGCCGCCGTGTTCAGGCTGACCTTGTCGGCGCCGGCGTTGAGCATGGCGCGGATGTCCTCCACGGAGCGCAATCCGCCGCCCACCGTCAGGGGCATGAAACATTGGTCGGCCGTCGCCGCGACGACGTCGCGCATGATGGCGCGATTGTCGCTGGAGGCGGTGATGTCGAGGAAGGTCAGCTCGTCCGCGCCCTGGTGGTCATAGGCCTTGGCGCAGGCCACCGGATCTCCGGCGTCGCGCAGTTCCTGAAACTTCACGCCTTTGACGACCCGGCCGGCGGTGACGTCCAGACAAGGGATTATCCGTCGGCTCAGCACGGCGCCTGGCTGGTAGGGAAGCTACGCCTCCACCATGGTGATCTCCGGATCAAAATCGACGGCGAGGCGGTACACGTTGCCCGGCCGCATGACGAGCGGATGATCGCGGCGCAGGAACTGGAGGTAATGGATCCGGCCGTAATTGGTGCGGTAGGTCGGATCGCTGCTCACGACTTCCGTCTCCTGCCAGGTCGCCTGGAAATCGTTCTTGTGCACCGAGCATCGCTGACCCAACGGGCCGAGGATGGGCGAATTGCCGAGCCGGTAACGCGAGTGGGGCGCCCCGATGCAAAGAACATAGCGGAAGTTGTCGAGAGTCACCTGCTGCTTGACGGTGTAGGCGAATTCGCAGCTCACCTTGCTGCCGGTGAAACTCCATTGCACCTTCACGCTGCCGAGGCCGCGCACGAATTCCTCCTTGAGATCGATCAACTCCGGCTGCTCGTAGCGAAAATAGAAGCTGTTGCGCAGTCCGAGGCCGGTGACGCACCGCTGACCGTAAAACGCCGGAATCGTCACGTGTTCGCCAAACGTCAGCTCGGGCACCATGACCGGCAGATAAGTGTTGTTGGGCCAGTCGAAAACTCCCGGGCAATGCGGAAACGGGAGGGAGTCCACGACCGCCGAACCGCCGGAACTGAGCAAGGGGAGTTGCGCGTGGAGGCCGGTGTCGGCGTCCCGGTAGAGAAAGAGCCCCTGCTCCTTGCGGTTGGACTTGTCGTAGATGACAAAGCGGCCGCTGGTGCGGGGAGGATCGAGGCGCGGCTGCCCCTCCGGTATGAGCACGGTCTTGCCGAGGCGGGCCCACTGGCTGAGGTAGCGCGCGCCGTCGAAGTTGGCCATGCGCGTGGTGTGCGTGGCATAGGCCGTCCGCTCCTCATCGCGCACGACGAGGAAACCCTGCTCCTGGTCGAGGTAAGTCTGGTAGAAGAAGTAAAAGAGCCGGCGCAGGATGTCGAAATAGCGCGGCTTCTGTTCGTCCGCGATCCAGCCATCGCGCAGGCCCTGGAGAATAAGGCTGATGCAGTGCATCTGCCCATAGGCGCCGGCGGCGCGGCCATAGGCCCAGCCGAGGCCGTCCGTCCGCACGAGATCCGGCATCATCCGGATGTATTTCTCGGCGTAGGTGCGCAGCGTGGGAAGTTTGCGCTCCCGCACCCCGGGATTGGAGTGCAGCTGCAAGGCCGAGCGGATGAACACAAAGCTCATCACGCCGTACAGGTTGAAATTGCCGCCGAAGCCCTTGGCCGCGTCGTCAAAGAATCCGGTGGAACTCGTCTGGTTGATGCGGTCCACCATGCGCTCAATCAGGCGGCTGGTCTCGTCTTTCTTGGACAACCCGAAGCTGAACCGGCACACGGCCTTGGCGATGTTGAACGCCTGCCAGTGATTGTCGTAGTCGCTGCGGTGGAGCAGCATCTTGTCCAGCCGCTGCCGGGTTTCCTCGACCAGCCGCTCCCACACCGGATTGCGTTCCTTGGAGGGGCCGAAACAGAGCAGGCCCAGCGCGGCGTAGGCGAGACCGTTTTCCGTCGGCGGTTCGGTAAAGACCTGGGCGGTCACGCAGCGCGCAACCAAATCGATGATGTCGGCGCCTTTCAGCGTGGTCTCACCGGTGGCGCGGTAGAATTCTCCGAGCGCGTAGGCGACATGACCAGGTTCGTCCTGGCGGGGGTGTTCGCCCGCAACGGGGATGATGGTGCCGTCGGGGCTGATGGAATCAAGATTGTGGCCCAGCATGGAGCGGGCCATGTCGAGACATTGCTCGGAGAAACTGTGCATGCAGACAGGGTTGACGTGACTTGCGAAGATTCCCGGGCGCCAGTGCGCGCAAAGGGGAGGGGAAAGTTTTTTCCGGTTTCTGGGGATGGCGCAAGGAGGAAATTGGCCGCAAGGCCATGGAAATGCGACTTAAAGGGCGAAGTGATGCCCGGATGGAAGCCCGGCAGCGTGTCCAGGAGGTCCCCAGACTCGCCTTCGAAACGCGCGTTCCGGCAGCTGGTGGACAAGCCGCGCCACCATAACTGTAAGGATCTGCCAAGCCGGTTCCGGGCAATTAGAAATGTGCGGCGGGGTCGCCGAACCCCGCCTAACTCGCTCGCGCGGCGGGATCAGGCGGTCCCCCTGAATCGGATGCATAACTTCGGCCAAGTGATTGCACCCGGGGCAAGCCAGGAGATCCGCCTGCCCCGGGCGGTGCCGTGCCGGGATTCTTTGACAGCGGTCACCGGAATCACTGGATTGGCCGTTCGCAATTCCGCGGCGTCACCACCGTCCTCCCACCCGCTATTCCCGCTTCCATGTCGCAAGTTCGCGTCCGTTTCGCCCCCAGTCCCACCGGGTTCTTCCACATCGGCAGCGCCCGGACCGCGTTGTTCAACTGGCTCTATGCCCGTCACACGGGCGGGGCCTTCATTCTGCGCATTGAAGATACCGACAAGGAACGGAACACCGAGGCGTTCCTGAATGTGATTTACCACAGTCTCGCCTGGCTGGGCCTGAACTGGGACGAAGGACCGGGGGCGGGGGGGCAATGCGGGCCTTACCGCCAGAGCGAGCGGGCGCCGATTTACCGCGAGTATCTGGAAAAGCTGAAGCTCGGCGGGCGCACCTACGAGAAGGACGGAGCGGTCTATTTCAAGATTTCGGGCGAGCCGCAGGTCATCGACGATGCCATCCGCGGCCGGGTTGAACGCACGGAAGAGAAGGATTTCGTCATCGTCCGTTCCGATGGCAGTCCGGTGTTTCATCTCGTGAATGTGGTCGACGACATCACGATGCAGATCACCCATGTGATCCGCGGGGAGGATCACCTGTCGAACACGAGCAAGCACACCGAGCTTTTCCGGGCCTTCGGAGCGCCGCTGCCGGTCTATGCCCACATCCCGCTCATCCTGAAACAGAACGGCCCGGGCAAGATGTCGAAGCGCGACCAGGGGGCGCTGATCGAGGAATACGAACAGCGGGGGTTTCTGCCCGAGGCGCTGGTGAATTTCCTCTGCCTGCTCGGTTGGTCGCCGAAGGACGACAGCGAAAAAATGCCGATGGCGGAGATCATCCGGCGCTTCGACCTGCCCGGGGTCAACCAGACGAACGCGCGCTTCGACGAGAAGAAGCTCGCGCATATGAACATGGTCTACCTGCTCGAACAGCCGGCCGAGCGGTTCGTGGCGCTGGCGCGGGATTACTTCAGCCGCAAGAACACGTTCGCCGCCGGCTGGCCCGAGGAGGCCTATTTTCGCGACGTGATGCTCCTGAGCCAGCCCAAGGTGAAATCCATCGAAGAACTGCCGGCCTACACGGGGTATTTCTTCACGGAGGATTTTGCCGTTGATCCAAAGGCGCGGGACAAGGTCATGGGCAAGGGCGACCCCAAGGCGCGGTTGCGGGAACTGGCGGCGGCGTTGCAGGCGGCCGATTTCTCGAGCGACCTGGTCCTGGAGCAGAAAGTGCAGGCGCTGGTGGCCGCGCACGGTGTTGGTCTGGGCGATTACATTCACCCCGGCCGGCTGGCGATTTCGGGTACCGGCGTCGGTCCGAGCTTTTACGGATTGCTGCGGGTCCTGGGCCGCGACCGCGTCTTGCGCCGGATCGAGCGGATGCTGGGGACCTGACCGACGCGAATGGGAGGCAGCGGGGAGGGAGCCCGGCAAGTCCTTCGCGCAGCCGCGAGGTTTTGCCTCGCCCCCGGCGAAACAGGCCTAAAGAATCCGGGGTGTTGCCATGAAGATCAGCGTATTGAGCGACGGAGGCTGGGGCACGGCGTTGTCGGTGCTCCTTTGTCACAACGGCCATCAGGTGGCGATGTGGGGGCCGTTTCCCGAATATCTGGCCGAGATGTCGCGCACCCGGCGCAACGACAAGTTCCTCCAGGGCGTGGCCTTGCCGGCGGAGCTGAAATTCGAGGCCGATCTCGGCCGCGCCTGCGCGGGCGCGTCGATCCTGATCCTGGCGGCTCCGAGCCAGTACATGCGCAGCCTGCTGGAACGGTTGAAGCCGCTGCCGCGGGCGGGCGACTTGATCTATCTGAACGTGGCCAAGGGCATCGAGGTGGGCACGTGCAAACGGATGAGCGAGCTCGTCGAGGAGATTCTTGGCCCGGTGCGTTACGTGGTCCTGTCGGGACCGAGCCATGCCGAGGAGGTGGGCCGATTGGTGCCGACCGCCGTGATGACCGCGTCGAAGGACGCGCCGGCAGCGCGGGCGGTCCAGCAGGCGTGCATGAATGAATTCTTCCGCGTGTACACCTCGGATGACGTGATCGGCGCCGAGTTGGGCGGTTCGTTGAAGAACGTGCTGGCGGTGGCGGCGGGCGTGCTGGATGGGATGGGCATGGGCGACAACACCAAGGCCGCCTTGATGACGCGGGGCATCGTCGAGATGGCGCGGCTGGGCCAGGCGCTGGGCGGACGCGGCGAGACTTTTTCCGGGTTGAGCGGGATTGGCGACCTCATCGTCACCTGCATGAGCCGCCACAGCCGTAACCGGCATGTGGGAGAGGAGCTGGGCAAGGGACGCAAGCTGGAGGACATCCAGCGGGAAATGGGCCTGGTCGTCGCCGAAGGCGTGAAAACCGCCAGCAGTGCGTACGAGCTGGCCCGGCGCGCCGGAGTGGAGACGCCGATCATCGACGAAGTTCACGCCGGCCTCTACGAGAACAAGGATCCCCGGCAGGCGGTGCGCGATTTGATGCTGCGCGACGCCAAGCCGGAAGCCCACCCAGGGTAGGGCGGGGGATCCACCAATCGTGGGGCGGAGTCTGGCGATCTCTCCGACCGCGCCTGACGGGCACTCTTGTGCCGATCACCCGCGGACAGGGTCGCCGAGCACGGCGATGTGCTGGCGAATGCAGTCGACCACGGTGTCGGCGTCCGCTTGATCAAGCCGGCGCAGCACACACTCCCAACGGTAGGCAAAACTGCCGGCCGGATCGTACGGGCAGTGCTTGAAGAGCCGGTCAAAGGCGCGCCGGCGCGCCCGGTAATCCCCCTGCACGTGCAGAAAGCCGGCTTTGAAGGCCTCCAGGTAGGTTTCGGCAAATTCCCTGAGATTGGGGGCGCAATTTGCCCGCATGTTGACCGGGCGGGCATAGGCGGGAGCGGCCTCGACCAGGCTGCGCTGGTAATCGGAGAAGGCTCCGCTCGGATCGGACACCACCAGTCGGTCCGGCAGTCCGGTGACCGGACTCTCCATCACCACTTCGTCCCCGTCATCGAAAAGCATCTGCTTGGTTCCCTCCTGCGCGCGACCGGCGATCAGGTTGGCCGCCGCCGCCCGACCCAGCAACCAGGCGAGGCGGTCGGCATAACCGGGTTTAAGGTACTTTGACCGCGGCAGCTTGTCCGTCGCCACCCCATGCAGATAGTCGCGCTCGAAGTAGAGCGCCGGAATGAGCTGGCCGGAGACGTCGCGATTTTCCCCGATATAGCGCTCGCGCGTCCGTTGCAGGCTTTGACCGGCGGGGACATTCATGCCGAGTTGCAGGACGCCCAGCCGGCGGTCCAGCACGTAGTCGGTGTATTCCTCGCTCTCGAGAATCGCCTGCAGCAGCGGCTTGCCCTCATCCAGCCGCTGGCGGATCCCCCATTTTTGGAAGCGGATGAAACGGACCCTCGGCTGCGCCGCGCCGCGCGGCTGCAACTCCGCCAGATAAACCCCGCGCCGCCCCTGGATCAAGGGACGCTCCTTGGAGAGGGATTCGGAGATGCGCCCGATATTGATGCTGTCGAGGGCGCCGTATTCCCGGATGAAGTTGAAGATGAAACCTCGGACCGTCGGGTCGCACAAGCGCTGGAGCTGCTCGTCGGCCGGATTGCGCTCGGCTTCGTCGAAGAGTGGATCAGGAATGAATTCACCCTCCTCGAACCGCCCGCCGGGCAGCCATTCGACGTGCATGAAGAACTCCGGGCTGAGGTCGCGCAGGACGTCCTCGGTGATGGTCTGGTCGCGCCGCGACAGGAGCGTGCTGAGCATCCGGCTGCGCCAGACCTCCATCTCCGGATCGTCCTGCAGAAAGTCCGGTTCGACGGCGCCGCGGAACCGGCCCAGCAGCTGCCGGTAGGCCTCCTTCCGTTCCGGCCCGGCGAGGCGCGCGAGGTCGGGTTCCTGGAAACTGGCGGAGCCAAACCGCGCCGGGTCCGCCGCGAAAAAATCGATTTCCGGATAGCCGTTCCGGTTCTGCCGGGCGCTGTAAACCGCGATCTCCCGCAGCTGCCGCGCCAGACTTTCGTCCTCGAGCCGCCCGAGCGCGGTGAACGCGCCGCAGGTGAGATAGCGGGAGCCGGTGTATCGATTGAAGAAATACACCGGCTGCTCGTGGATGGCGACCTGGGCGTTCTCAATGAGGCGCCGGATGTCCTCGTGCGACTGGGGCAGCGGGCTGATCCGCCAGTATTCACCGCGGTCCTTGATGGCGCCGCGGACCTTCTGATCCATGACAAACAGAAATTTGATGTCGCGCTTGGAAACCAGCTCCTGCAGCAATTCGTCCGCGGCGAACGCCTGCTCCATGTGCTCCGGGTCGGGCCGGATGAGGATGCGGTTCGCGTCAAAGATCAGGTCCACGGCTCGCGCGGCTTCCTCCTCGACCTCGGCTTCCGTGAGCGGCGGCTCGCCGGCGGCGCGGCGGGCCTCGCTCAGGCGGTCGATGAACTCTATCCGCTGGGACGCATGAATTCCCGGCAGGGTGACCAGCGTCCGCCGGGAGGGGAAGACGGTCCCGATCCGGGTCTTCTGCTTGCCGGTCGCATCGCGTTCGAACGGATGCGGCCCGATGAGTTCAACGGCCATGTTGCGGTGGAGTGCGGGAAGAGGGACGGTGAGGTCGAAGGCCCCGGGAGATTCCAGCGGAATCCGCCGGGTGGAATCACCCCGAGCCGTGGGACAGGATCAAAGCACCGCCTGCCGGCCACTCAATACGAAACTCCCGTCAGCTCTCGGCGCGCGCCTTCGCATCCGCCTCGATCAGCGACTTCATCCGCTCCAGCTCCTCCTTCACCTTGGCCTTCACCGCCGGCAGTTCGGCCATTCCCGCCACCGGGGAACGCGCAAAGATGTAGAACTTCATCTTGGGCTCGGTGCCGCTGCCGCGGCCGGCGTAGCTGTAGCCGTTCGCGAGGGTGACGAAGTACAGGTCTTGTTTCGGGATCTCCTCGCCATCGGCGTCGCGGATGGTCTGGCGGCCGAAGTCCTGGAACTTCGTCACCGGGACATCGCCGAACGCCCGCGGTGGGGCCGTCCGGTAGGTCTCGAGGATGCGCCGGATTTTCGCCGCCCCCGTTGCCCCCTCGTAGTAAATGTTGATCACCCCCTCGAGGGAATAGCCGTGCCGGACGTAGAGTTCGTCGAGGTATTCCGGCACCGTCAGCCCGCGGTCCTTCACCCAGGCGCACAGCTCCGCGAACATCAGGCAGGCGGCGTTGCCGTCCTTGTCGCGCACAAAATCGTTGGGCAGGTAGCCATAGCTCTCCTCCGTGCCGAACACGTAGAAGGTGCCGCGTTCGCCGTGCAGCTTCGCCCGCGTCGCGAGCGGCAGGGCGTCGTAATCGACCGCCAGCCCCTCCGAGGCGAGGAGGGCGCTCTTCAGCTGTTCCTCGTAGACGCGCAATTTGGCGGCGATCCATTTGAAACCGGTCAGGGTGTTGATGACTTTCACCCCGTGGCCCGCTCCAATCGCGTCCTGCAGCGGCGTTGTGACAAAGGTCTTGATCAAGGCGACCCGCGGCGAGCCGTTGGCCGGTATCCGGCCCAGCTCCTTGTTCCGGGTCAGCCGATAGTCGGCCAGCAGCGCCCCGATCTGATTGCCGGTGAGCAGCACCAGCGTCCCGTCGCGCGACCGGACGGCGGCGCCCATTCGGTCGGCATCGGGATCGGTCGCCAGCACCAGCTCGGCGCCGTTCTTCCCGGCGAGCGCGACCGCCATCGCCAAGGCGGCGGCGTTCTCCGGATTGGGCGATTTCACCGTTGGAAAACGCGGGTCGAAGGCCACCTGCTCGGGCACCTCCGTCACCGACACGCCGGCATGCGCCAGCAAGGGAACCGTGGCCACGCCCCCGGTGCCATGAATGTTGGTGTACACGACCGTGAATTTCCGCCGCTTGAAGACGCTGGGATCAAGCGCCGCCTGCAGCCCCACGGCGAGGTAGGCGTCGTCGGCCGGACGGCCCAGGGTGATGACCCGGCCCAGGTCCTTCGCCAGGAAGGCCGGGAGGTCCTGCAGCGGCACAGCGTTGACCTCATCAATGATGCCGCTGTCATGCGGCGTGACCACCTGGGCGCCGTCCTCGAAATAGGCCTTGAATCCGTTGTCGTGGGGAGGGTTGTGGCTGGCGGTGATGACCACTCCACAATGCGCCTTCAGCCAGCGCACGGAGAAACTGAGCTGCGGGGTGGAACGCGGCGCCCCAAAGATGAAGGCCACCCCGCCCAGCCGCGACCAGGTCGAGGCCGCGAGCTCGCAGAAGTGCCGGGAGAAGTGCCGCACGTCGTGGGCGATCACGAGCTTCGGGGCGTCGTAGCGGTCGGCGCGCGCCAGGAATCCGTGCACGTAGCGATATAGGCCGATCGTGGCGCGCACGACGGTGAAGTCATTCATCATGTTGCTGCCCACCGCCGGGTGGGCCGGGGTGCCCAGCGGATCCGGCTGCCCGGTTTCGCTGCCGGCGGCCACCACTCCGATGGTGCGGCCGCGCATCCCGCCGGTGCCGAACTCGAGGTAGCGGTAGAAGCGGTCGTTGAGCTCCCCCCACGCCTCCCGGGCAACCAGCTCCTCAATCGCGGCAGCCGCCCATGCCGGCAGGCCGGCGTCCAGCCAGGCCGTGAGATTTTCCACGGCGCCCGGGAGCAGTTGGCCGGCCGTGCCGGCAGCGCGAATCTGGTCGATCGTGGTCATGAGAAGATGTGATTGGACTCCGGGCGGTCACTCCGGCGGGGCAAGGTAGGCAGTGAAGCGCCGCCGCCGGCCCCGGCAAATCCAAAACGATCGTCTTCCGAAATAAGCCGGATAAATGGCGCGGGCGCCGCCCAGCCACCCTGTCTCACCACGCGGAAATAACTGTGGTCCAAACCGTGGGGCCAGACTGGCGGCGGAACCTCCCGCTGTCTATTCCAGATACAAGCCGTCCGCGACGGCCGGTGGTGGCGTGAGTTTCTTCCAGCTCCCGGCAAAGGAGGCCTCGTCGTAGCCAAACCGTGGCGCCACCTCGAGGTCAAAAGCCGGAAGTCCGCTGGCATCGGCGGGCACCGGCATGCCGACGCCCCGCAGCCAGCGGACGTACTGTCGCAGTTGATCGTCCCGCGCGGTGTGCGGCGAATCCACTCCCCCGGCGTTCTTGACCGGCGAGAAATCGTCCCGCCGCAGCGTTTCGACGACGAGCCCGTTCCGGGCGAACGGCATCGCATCAAAGACAAACATCTCGAACTTGGCACCGTTCGGCCGGCTCGGCTTCACCGGGTTTCCCGCGACGTCAATGGTCGCGATCTTCTTGTCGGCGCGGTGGAACGGCAGCGTTGGTCCAGTGGCGCCGTCCCGCGGTTCCGCCGCCATCCTCTCGATGAAGTCCCGGTCCAGGATGTGAATGGCGATGCTGCCGGCGCCATAGCGAAGCCGTCCGGTCGCGGGATCAATCTCGCGCTGCACCGCCAGCGGCAGGTCGCTGTATTCGATGACCACAAGCCGGCCGTGCTGGCGACAGAAATGGCCGATCTTTTCCTCGGGATACGCCTTTTGGATCATCTTGGCGGACATCTCAGCGGCCTGCAGCCGGTGCCAGCCGATGAATTCGGGATCGACACAACGCACCAGTGGATTGTCGACCTGGAAATAACTGACCGTGTCCACGCCCTCGCTTTTCATCAGGTCAAGGGCCCCGCTGCGGTGCAGCGCCCGGAGCGAGCCGCCGTGGCCGTCCGGGCTCATGGCGATCAAGCCTTTCGATTCCAACAGGATCTTGCCGTGGAAATCCACCGCGGGCATCCGGCCCTGGCGGAAGAAATGCACCCGCGCCGGATCCAGGCCGAAGCACCGGTGCGCCGCAAAAAATGCCTCCGTGGCCGCGTGATTCGCATGGCTCGTCATGATGAACCAATGCAGCGGCCGGCCATAGTGCTGGCCCACCGCCATGATCTTCTCCGCGAAGACTTGGAACAGGGGCTTTCGTTTGAGCGGTGTCACCGGAAAGGTCCCCTTCGGCCCATCATACCCGAGCCGGGTGCCCTGACCTCCCGCCACAGTAAATGCCGCCACCCGGCCGGCCCGCAGCGCCTCCGCTCCCGCCTCCCGTGCCCGCGCCCAGGCGGCGGCATCGCCTCCGGACTCCGGCCGGGCCACATACGGCGCCGGCTCGAGGTCCGTCAGGTTGATCGCCGACGCCGCCTCGGGACCCAGCAGCGTGCGCGTGAGCCGCGCCACCTCCTCCAGATTGATCTCGGTGGCCTGCTCCAGCAGCACCCGGCGCTCCGCTTCATTCAGCTGATCCCAAAAAGCGAAGACCTGACCCTGGCCGGCCTGCGCAAACCTCTCCATCAGCGGATGCGAAAATGCTGCTTCACTCATGCGGCCGATCAACAAAAGGCGGTGGCGCCGGGGGGCAACGATTTTCCGCGTCACTCCTCAAAACGGAAGATGAGCTCGGATGGCTTGGCGTAACGCAATTGCAGCCGGATGATCTTCTCGACAAAGGCCGGATCGTTGCGGAGCCGGTCCAGCACGCGCTCCTGACTCCTGCAGCCGCTGCTCGGCCTGGGCCAGCCGCAGCCGGGTTTCCGCCTCCACGCGCCGCAACTGCGCGAATTCCTGGTACGTCTGGAAGAAAAACACCCCGGAGAGCAATCCCACGCCGATGAAGACGCCCGCGTAAATCCAGCAGGCCACCCGCCGCACCACCCATTTGAATCAGGCTTTGATCTCACGGTTCTTCCGATAGTAGGCCGGCGATTTGGCGGCGCAACCGCACAATTGAAAATCTTGCCCGGCGGCGGGTTGTCCGCTTGCCTCGCTGGCAGGACCGGCCCATAGTCTCGCTTCTTTCCCGGTCCCGAAATCCTTCCCGTATCATGTATCAGAGATTCTACGGTCTCACGGAGATGCCGTTCAATATCACTCCGGACCCGAAGTTTCTCTATCTGAGCCCGACGCATCAGGAGGCCTTGCAGCACCTCAAATATGGCGTGCAGGAGAAGAAAGGCTTCATCCTGCTCATCGGGGAGGTGGGCTGCGGCAAGACTACGCTCTGCCGGCGTTTCCTCAACGAGCTCGATCCCGCCCACTACGATACCGCGCTCGTTCTCAACACGCACATCACCGAGAGCGAGATGCTTCGCGCCATTCTGGCCGAACTGGGCGAAACCCCGGTCGCTTCGGGCCCCCATGATCTGGTGGCGCAGATCAACCGTACCTTGCTGCAGCGGATCGAGCGGGGACGCGACATTGTCCTCGTCATCGACGAGGCGCAGAACCTGTCCTTCAAGGTCCTGGAACAGATCCGGCTGCTTTCGAACCTGGAAACCGACAAGCAAAAGCTTTTGCAGATCGTGCTCATCGGTCAGCCGGAATTGAAAACGCTGCTGGCCCAGGACCGGCTGCGGCAGCTGCGGCAGCGGATTCTGGTCAATTCCGAGCTGCGCCCCCTGGCGCTCCGCGACTCGGTCCATTATGTCCAGCACCGCCTGACCCTCGCGGGCGCCAGTGGCCGGCCGTACTTCACGCCGGCGGCACTGCGGTCCCTCCATCGTTTCAGCAAGGGAATCCCGCGAGTCATCAACAATGTTTGCGACAAGGCGTTGTTGTCCGCCTTCGTCCGCGACTCTGACGAGGTGAATTATTGGGATGTTCGCCGCGCGATCAAGGAGATCTCCAGCCTCGCCTGATTGCGGCATTGCCGTCGTCGCCTCGAGCCGACAGAAGACACCCCATCCCCCGAAGCGCACCCCGCCGAATGAGCCTGATCAATGATGCCCTGAAGAAGGCGCAGAAGCAGCAAACGCAGCAGCCGGCGCCATCTGCATCTGCCTCGCCGTTATCTCCCCGCCCGGCGAGCCGGCCGGGTGTCGTGATGAGTTTTGAACGCATGCTGCTGGTGGTGGTGACACTGGTGGCGGTCATCGTCGGAGCAACCGCGGTGGGAGTGCTCCTGCTGCGCCGGGACGACCGGCTGGTCGTCGCGAGTTCGGCGCGCCCAGCGGCGCCTGCGCCTGCGGTTGCGGCAGCCGGCGCCCCGGCGAACCCCGTCGCTCCGGCCCCGGCGCCCGCCGCCACGTCGAGTCCGGTGCCGACCAGCGCGGATTCACCCGCGGTCGTGGTCCGCCCGGCCGCCAGCACGCCGGCCACGGGGGCCGAACCGGCTCCGGCGCCATTGGTCGCCGTTTCCAGAGCCCGTCCGCCGCCAGCGGCTGCCACCCCTCCAGCTGTTACTCCGCCGCCGACCGGCGCGCCGGCCGTTTCGATCGACCTTGGTCCGGCCCGCGCCTCCGCCAGCGGTGGGTCCACACCCCAGCCGGTTGTCCGCGTCGCCCGGCCGCTCCCCGTGCCTCCGCCGCCGGCGGTGCCCACGAAGGATCCCAGAATTCTCAGCTTCCTTGAGAACACGCGCGTCGGAGGTGTCCGGCTCGCGGGAGACGACAGCAAGGTCTTGATGAATGACCGTGTCTATCGGGTGAACAACATGGTTAGCATGGAACTTGGCCTGCGCCTGACCGCTGTGGGTGCGTCCGTCCTGACTTTTGTGGACGAGAACGGCTTCGTCTACACCAAGACGTTCTAGGAGGTTGTCGGACTTCCGTCCGGCCAGCCTCCTACTGGCAAAACCGCCCGCGGCGAAGTGGTCGCGGCTTGCCAGCGTCCAAGGAACTCTGGTTCACTCCCCGCCTTGTGAAACAACGCATTGTCACGCTCGACATGGAAGGCGTCCTGACACCGGAGATCTGGATTGCGGTCGCCGAGCAAACCGGCATCGCCGAACTCCGCCGCACGACGCGGGACGAGCCGGATTATGACAAGCTGATGCGTTCCCGGATCGAGATCCTCGATCGGCACGGCATCACATTGGCGCGCATCCAGGCGGTCATCGGATCGCTGGCCCCGCTGCCGGGAGCCGCCGCTTTTCTGGACGCCCTGCGGGAGCAGGTGCAGGTCATCATCGTCTCGGACACGTTCGAGCAGTTTGCCCAGCCGCTGCTGCGCCAACTCGGCTGGCCGGTCTTGTTCTGCAACCGCCTGATCGTCGAAAACGACCGCATCACGGGGTACCAGCTGCGGCTGCCGGACCAGAAGCGCTGTTCCGTCGCGGCGCTGCAATCGTTGAATTACGAGGTGATCGCCGCCGGCGACTCTTTCAACGACACCTCGATGTTGACCCAGTCGGACCACGGCTTGCTTTTTCGCGCGCCGCCGGCCGTCGTGCAGCAGTTCTCGCACTTTCCCGCCGTGCAAGATCACCCGGCCCTGCTTGCCCGGATTCGCGCGCTGTTGTAGGTGGATTCGCGGCCGGCCGCATTGTCCCAGTTTGTCGCTCAGGTCTTCCCGCTGCCATGAAGCAGGAGGCTCACGAGCGCGCGAGAGAGGCGCCAGCCGAGCTGGTAGTCGGTCGCCGCGTAAACATGGACGGAGACGATGAGCCAGAATACAATCTGGTACGAGAGCTTGGAGCACTTGTGTCTGAACCGGTGCTGGGCCAGGAACGCCCCGGGCCAGCCGCCGGCCAGTTCGAAGCCGTGGAGCAGCTTCTCGGATGCCCGCCAATCCGGGACCTTCTCTTGCGCGCTGTCCTTGTCCGCGCCGTAGACCGCATACGTGACCAGCGAGATCACGATTCCGTAGGCGAGCAGCCATCGGAAATCGATCAACGCGGAGAACCGGTGCAGGGCCAGGCCAGGGGAAATCAGGAGGGTGAGAAGCACGATCAGGTGCCAGAGCCGGAGGCGTCCTTTGTCGCTCCGGTGTTCATCGTCACTGGCCTTTGGTCGGTTAGCCACAGCGGCAGGAGTAACGAAAAGCGCCACGGGAGCGAACCGAAATCAAGATCACAGTCTTCAAGCCGAAGGCATGAGCCGCTAATCAACGCCGCTTTCAAGAGAGGCCTAACGCATGGCAGCACGCTGAGGTGGCGCCGCTTGTCCCCAAGCAGTTCAAACGCGGCAGGAGACAACGCGCTCCACCTCTGCAGGAATCGAAGAGACAAGAGGCTATCCGAAAACCCATGGAAGAGCCGGATTCGTAGGGGCGCGATCTTGTCGCGCCCTCGAAGATGGGCGCAGCGAGCCTGCGCCCCTACGTACATTCGCGGGTTTTCGGATAGCCTCTAGACAAGGGCGTCGCGTCTCCAGGAATGCTCGCTGTTCCCGCCGCGCTACTGCCTCGTCACAGATGTTTGTCCGTCACGGCGCCCTCGGAGGCGGAGGCGACGAGCCGGGCATACTTGGCCAGCACGCCGCGGGTCTCGCGGGGCGGCTTGGGCTTCCAAGCCTTGAGGCGTGCCTTCAGCTCCTTCGGCGGCAGATCGAGGGTGATCACGTGCCTGCCGGCGTCGATGGTGATCGGGTCGCCATTTTTGATCACCGCGATCGGGCCGCCGACGGCGGCTTCCGGAGTGATATGTCCGACGACGAATCCATGGCTGCCCCCGGAGAACCGCCCATCGGTGATCAGCGCGACTTCCTTGCCCAGGCCCTTGCCCATCACGGCGCTGGTGGGCGCGAGCATTTCGCGCATTCCGGGCCCGCCCACCGGACCTTCGTTGCGGATGACGATGACGTGGCCGGCCCTGACGCGGCCGCCGAGAATGGCCTTGAGCGCGGTCTCCTCCGACTCGAACACGATGGCCCGGCCCGAGAAGCGCGTTCCCTCCTTGCCGGTGATCTTGGCCACGGCTCCGTTGGGGGCGAGATTGCCATACAGAATGCTGAAATGACTGTCGGCCTTGATTGGATTGGAGAAGCGGGCGGATGACGTCTTGATCGGCGGGATAGGGTTTCACGTCGCGCAGGTTCTCGGCGACGGTCCGGCCGGTCACGGTGAGGCACTCGCCGTGCAGCAGGCCCCGCGTCGAGGAGCATCTTCATCAGCGGCGTGAGACC
>CAVRNM010000064.1:0-29110 GCA_963722225.1 uncultured Verrucomicrobiae bacterium | reverse complement strand
CCACGTCAAACTGCCCGGGCAGGTCCGGCATTAATCGGCCACCCAAGCTGTGGTACTTTTCGAGTATCGCATTAAGGTGGCTTGCTCAGGCAGCGGTAACGCGAAGCGAACCGCAGAACCCCCGAACCCAAGTCGCCCGGTGGCCGGGAGACCAGGGGTGGAGGGGAGGAGTGGTCCCGGGGTTCTGGGTGAACGGGGGGCTGTGGACGGAGGGGGAGAAGGGATGTCCGGGGGGTGGGGTTTGCCGGGATTCCCGGGGTTGGGCTGCGGCACAGGGATCGTGAACACCGCGCTTCTGAGGGCCTTGTGCAGAGCTAGACCAAAAGAAACCTGAGATGATCTGGTCCAGTGGGATCATCTCCCTGGTCGATTAAAGAGACTAAAGCGTCCCCTGTTTATTGCGACCAAAATGTAACCAGATCCAGTCTGCCACTCTTGTGAGTGTGACCCCGCCGAGGTCAAACAAGTGCTCGCCGCGGAGTTCTGGACGCAGTTTAGGCTTTTTCTGGCGGAGGACCGATTGAAACCGGAAAGCGGATGATCTTACTCGCCAATCTTCAATTCCTGCCTTTCCTTTCGCCCAGAATGCAAATCCAGCGCAAGCCAGCCTGGCTCCGGGCCAAGCTGCCCAATGGCCCCGGTTACGCCGCGGTCAGCCAGCTCGTCGAAGGCCAAGGCCTGCATACCGTCTGCCAGAGTGCCCAATGCCCGAACCTCGGCGAATGCTGGTCGCGCGGTACGGCCACGGTGATGATTCTCGGCAACATCTGCACCCGGTCGTGCAACTTCTGCGCCATCCAGACCGGCCGGCCGACCGAACTGGACCTGGGCGAGCCGGCGCGGGTGGCCGATGCCGTGGCCCGCATGAATCTCCGCCACGTGGTGATCACCAGCGTCGCCCGCGATGAGCTCGCGGACGGCGGGGCCGGCGTCTGGGCCGCCACGATTCGCGCCGTGCGGCACCGCAATCCGCAGGCGGCGATCGAAGTCCTGGTGCCCGACTTCAAGGGTCACCTGCCGGTCATCGACACCGTGCTCGCGGCCCGGCCGGACATCTTTAACCACAACGTCGAGACCGTGGAACGGCTGCAGAAACCGGTGCGGGTTCAGGGCCGCTACGACCGCAGCCGCGCCGTCCTGCGCCACGCCAAGGCGCGGGGATTCACCATCAAGACCGGCATCATGCTGGGCCTCGGAGAACGGCCCGAGGAAATCGAACAGACCCTGCGGGACCTCGTCAGCGACCGGGTGGAGATTCTTACCATCGGACAGTACCTGCAGCCCACGCGGCAACACCTGCCCGTGGACCGCTGGGTGACGCCGGAGGAATTCCAGCATTGGAAGCAATTCGGACTGTCGCTCGGACTCGGGGTCGTGGAGAGCGGTCCGCTGGTGCGCTCGAGCTATCACGCCGACGAGCAGTCGCGGAAATACACCGGCCTGGAGCATCTGAACACGCAGAACGCGCTGGCCTCCGCGTGAGGCGGCGGATGGACGGGCGGCCGTTCGCTCAGCCGGACTTATATTGCCGAGAGTCGAGCGACGAGAGGCGAGCGGCCAATCCGATGGGGCCAGGTTCGCTTGCGAGCGATTGACGCAGAATCCACAGTGTGTCCGGACACATTCGACTCTCGACCTTCGCCCTTCGACAGCTTCGTTTCCCCCTCTAGAGCACGCCGAAGATCTGCTCCAGGACCATTTTCAGATCGCGCACGGGGATATATTCCGTGCCCCGCCATTGCACGAGGACCTTGGCGCGGTGCTGCGCCACCGATGCCTGGTCCACCTTCAGGATCGTCACCCGGTCAATCGGCTGACCCATGACCTCCATCATCGTGAGGGGGCGCCAGGCAAACGGCAGCCCGGTCCAATCGCACTGGATCTCCCACCCGCCGACCGGGCCCACCGGCAGCGGCGCGCGCAACAGGCTGGGATAGCGGAGCACGTAATCCGGCACCTTGCGCGTCACGATGCGCAGCGTCACCTGGGCCTTCATCTGGTCGAAATAGTCCTGCAGGTTGTCCACCCGGTGCTCGCGCCATTGGTTGAGAAAGTCGAGGGGATCGAATCCCATCAGGTTGATGCCATTCCACAGCCCGTGTTCGTTGGGACTCCCGTATCCCCTGCCGTCGTACCAGCGCTGGAATTCGCGGGTGACCATCACGCCGATTTCAAAATGCAAATGGGCCAGCTCGCGCGGGATCCGCGTCCCGCTCTTGGTGTGTCCCATGATCGCGATGGGCTGGCCGCGCTCCACGCGCCCGCCCTCCGTGATGCCCGGCAGCACTTTGGCCAGGTGGGCATAAAGCGTGTAAACCGCCGGCGACGCGCCGGGGTGCTCCAGGACGATATAGCGGCCATAATTGCTGTCTCCGGGCCGGTCGCTCACATGCCGCACGACTCCCGCCATCACCGCGAACACCGGGTCCGTCGGCTGACCGCGCCGGTCGCGCCCCACCGGCTTGAGGTCGATCCCCTCGTGAAACTGCAGGCCCCCGCTCCGGGACGCAGCCGAAACAACCCGAGGTGGGTTCGCCCGACGCCGTGGGCTGGATGAAGGCGGTGATGGGCTGGCCCTCGGCCCAGGCTTGGTTGGGCGTCGGCCAGACAATCTCCAGACGGGCGTGGGCCGGCGCGGCGAAGCTGGCCGCCAGGACAAGGGCAAGGGCGAGAAAAAAAGGACAGCGCACGGGATTGCGCGACTTCACTGACAGAAAACCGCCGGGCTGTTCAAACCGATTCGAACGCCTCCAGGATCTCCCCGCCCACGGCGTCCGCCACCAGCCGTCCCCGCAGCGTGAGCCGCAGCCGGCCGCCCTCCGCCACCGCCAGCCCTTCCTGGCTCAAGCGTTCCGCCAGGGCGTCGAGCTGGGCCCACGGCGCCTCCGGAAACCGCGCCCGCAGGGCCGCCAGGGCGACCCCCTCGTTCATGCGCAGCCCGAAAATCAGGCTGTCCCCGGCCAGGACCCGCGGCGTCAGCTCCACCGGCTCCTCGGCTCAGCGCGCGCCGGCCCGCCGCCACGTCGGCCCGCCCACCGGCCCAATCGCCACATCGGCGCCCCGCCAGCCGGCGTCTTGCGACACCGCCGACGGCCCGAGCCCCACCCATTCCGCCATGCGCCAAGTATTCATATTATGGAGACAGGCGTGGCCGGCCCGCGCGAAGTTCGAGATCTCGTACTGCGCATAGCCCGCCGCCCCGAGCCGCTCCCAGGCCGCGGTGTAGAACGCCGCCTCCGCGTCCGCGTCGGGGCGCACCCGCCCCTGCGCGAGCTGGACAAAGAGCGCGGTGTCCTCCTCGAAGGTCAGGCAATAGGTCGAGAGGTGGTCGGGCTGGAGTTCCAGCGCCGCGTCGAGGTCCGCCTGCCACGCGGCCAGCGTCTGGCCCGGGATGGCGAAGATCAGGTCGAGATTGACGCTGGCAAAGCCGGCGGCTCGCACCGCGGCGTAGGCCCGCAGGACCTGCGCCCGCGTGTGCCGGCGCCCGAGCGCCTCCAGCAACGCCGGCTGGAGGCTCTGCACGCCCAGCGAAACGCGGGTCACCCCCAGATCTTTCAGCACCGCCAGGCGCGCCGGCGTCACCGAGGCCGGCGCCAGCTCGACGCTCCATTCCCGTAAATTTGCCGCCGCCGTGCCGCCGCACCGTCTCGCCCAGCTCGGCCAGGGCGCGCGGCGCCAGCATTCCAGGCGTGCCGCCGCCCCAGAAGACCGTGTCCACCGGGCGGTTCCACACCACCAGCCCGGCCTCGCGCGCAGCCCCGGCCAGGAACCCGCGCACGGTTTCCGCGGTCGGCTGGGTCTGGTAAAAAGCGCAATAATCGCAGGTGTTCGCGCAGAAAGGCACGTGCACGTAGAGGCCCAGTGGCGGCGGGCCCTGAGCTTTTGCTTGCGCTGGAGCGAGTTCGAGCATTACAAGAGCCGCTGACTTCCCTTCCGAAACCCAATTCACATGACACGTCTCCCTCAAGCGAGAAGAATATTCGCCGGCTTCGCCGCCGCCATCGGCCTGCTCCTCCTCGCGGGCTGCAATCTAACGATCACCAACCTCACGGCGGACCTGTTGCCCGAGAATCCTTCGCAACTTTACACGATCTCCGTGCGGGTGAAGCCGACCGCCCGGGAACTGGACCACTCCAGCCTGCAGGTGAGCGCCGTCATCGACGGGCAGGATCAGCCGATGAAGAAGAGCGTTGATACGAACGACGTGTACGAATTCGACTATCCGCTTCCTCCCGGCCGCGACGAGGCGTCGTATTATTTCCTTGTCCGTTATCGCTTCAACTCGGACACCCCGGACAAGTCGAACGAGATGTATTCGGAGGTCCACCACTTGAAGGTCGAGCGCCGCTACGCCCGGCCGCTGGAGGCCAACCGCGGGCCCGTCGGCGCGCGGGTGGCCGTCGTCGGCCGCGGCTTCACCCCGCAGGATATCGTCTACCTCGACACGGCCCGGGCGCGCACGGTTTACGAATCTCCCAGTTCGCTCAGCTTCTTCGTTCCCGCCGTCGAGCCCAATCGCAATTACAACGTGGCCATCAGCGGCGGCGGCAACACCCTGTCGGTCGGAACGTTCCGCGCCGACGCGACGGGCGCGACGGTTTCGCCCGCCTCGATCATGCTCCGCACCGGCGACAGCCAGGCCGTGACGTTCACCATTCCCCTGGCCGCGCCGCAGGGCGGTCTCCTGCTCGACGTGACCACGGATATTCCCGAGAGCGTGATCATGCCGGAAGTCGTCGTCCCCGAGGGCTCGACGAACGTCGTGGTCACCGTCCAGGGTGGCAAGCCGGGCGCCGGCGCCCTGTACCTGAAGGGCTTTGGCCAGGGCGAGATCACGATCCCGGTGTCCGTCTCGACCCGCTAGCAGCCTGTCGGGCTTTGCCCTCCATGCTGCTAAACAAACGGCGAGAAGCCGCGCGGAAGTCCGTCCCAAATGGCGCCAGCCATTTGATTAGGAGCGCGGAGGACGCAAGTCCGAAGGGCTCCTAGGCAATTCCAGCCGGACGACCACCGGCCGGTGGTCGCTGGCTTCGCTCACCCCCGGCCCGTCGTACACGCGGGCCGTGCCCGCGGTCAGCGCGGACCCGAGCCCGGGGGAGACGAGGACGTAGTCGACCCGCGAGTAGGTGTCCTCCTTGTGATAGTAGTAGGTCCAGGTCTCACCCTTGGCGTCGGCGGCCGTCGCCAGGGTCGCGACCACCGTCGACCCGCGCCGGGTGAGCAGGCGCAGCGGCTTGCTGTTGCGGACGTCGTTGCAGTCGCCCAGGATCACGAACCGCGCGGCCGCCGGTTCCGGGAAGCGACGCAGCACGAAATCGCGGACCGCCGCCGCCTCACCGGCCCGGAACCCGGCCGCGTTGGGGTCGTCAGGGTGCTCGGTGAAACGGCTGCGCAGATGCACCACAAACAACGTCAGCTCGGTGCCGTCGACCGTCACCACGGCCTCGAGCAGGCCGCGCTTCACCTTCGCCCGGCCGCCGCCATAGGGGAAGTCCAGATCGGCATGCGCCTGCACGCGGCCCAAGGGGATGCGGGAAAGCACCGCCACATGCCGGTCGGCGTCGGCCGCCTCCGCCAGCGTTGCGTGGGGATAGTCCAGTCCCTCCCCGCGCAGATCGCGCTGCAGTTCCTCCAGGTAACCGGCCGGCCCCATCTCCTGCAGGGCCAGCACGTCGGCGTCGAGGGCCCGGATGACCGCACGCAGGGCGGTTTTCGCCGCCTCCGGTTTGGGGTACGCCCGCCGGAAGCCATCGTCGACCCGGCGATCGGCCGCGCCGTAGTTCTCCACGTTGTAGGTGGCAACCGTGATGGACCCGGCGCCCGCGCCGGCCACGATCATCATCCCCGCCAGCAGGGCGCCCAGCCACCGGCCGACTGCTGCCTGCCCGCGCCCTCGCATCGCCGCGCCCCCGCCGCCGGCTCAGCCCGCCCCGGCTAGGCGGCTGTCGGACTTCCGTCCGACCAGCCTCCTATTGGCAAAACCGCCCAAGTCGACCCGGGAAAACGGGCAGAATCTCGGCGAACTTTAAACGAATTGGAGTCATCTTGGCTCATCGGATCACATTCCCTGCAGAATGAAAGGGGCGGTTTTGCTTTTAGCAGCCTGGAGGTCTCGATGCCCGACCGGCTGCCAGCGCCTGCTCCCGTTCCGCGACGGTGGGATGGGAATAATAGAAGCCGCTGTAGAGCGGATGCGGCGTGAGGTTGCTCAGGTTCTTCTGCGCCAGCTTGCGCAGGGCGGCCACGACCGGCGCGGCGCCGCCCACCGCCTGCCGGGCGAAGGCATCGGCCTCGTACTCATGTTTTCGCGACAAGAGGTTGAACACCGGCGAGAACCAGAACGTCACCAGGCCGCCCAGCAGTCCGAACAGCAGGAAGGTCGGCGCCAGGCCCCCCGCGGGAAAGCCGAAGGCGGCGTTGAACCAGTCGCCGCGCGCGAGCCAGGCCACCAGGGCAAAGCCGCCCAATTGGAGGGCGGCCGCCACCGCCAGCATCTTCGGGATGTGTCCGCGCCGGTAATGACCGATCTCATGGGCGAGCACCGCCGCCAGTTCCCCGGGCGCCAGCTGGGCCACGAGCGTGTCGTAGAGCACGATGCGGCGGAACCGCCCGAAACCGGTGAAGAAGGCGTTGGAGTGGGCCGAGCGCTTGCTGCCGTCCATCACTTGAATGGTCCGCGCCTGGAACCCGGTGCGGTCGGCCAGCGCAAGCAGCTGGGTGCGCAGCTCGCCGTCCGCCAGCGGCGTAAGCTTGTTGAACCACGGCAGGATGAACTTGGGGTACAGCACCATCATCAGCAGCTGAAACCCGAAGAGGAGCCCGAACCCCCAGAGCCACCACGTCCCGCCGGCCCGGCGCACCAGCCCGAGCAGGCCCCACAAAACGGGGAACCCGATTCCCAGCATGAGCACCAGTTCCTTGGCCTTGTCCATCGCCCAGAGCCGGAACGTGCTCTGGTTGAAGCCGAATCTGGCCTCCAACCGGAACTGGCCCCACCAATCGAACGGGAGGCCGGGCAGGCTGAGCAGCGCCCCCGCCATGAGCAAAAGGCACGCGCCGCTCCAGGCCGCGCGCGGCGCCCATTGGTGGAAGCGTGCGTCCAGTGCGGGCAGGACGCCGCTGAAGATCACGACCGCCAGCACGGCTGCCGCCCACGCCTCCGCGATCGAATCGAACCGGAGTTTCGCCCGGGTGTACGCCACGGCGCGGGCATAGGTCGGACCATCCATGACGGCCGCCACCGCCGGGGGCGGCGCGCCCGAATGGCGGCGCGCGGCGGCGCCATTCAGGGCGTTGAGCCCAAGCTGGGCGGCCAGCCGCCCTGCGATCAGGATCGCCACGATCGTAAGCACCATGGGGTCACTCCAACGGTTTTCCCGTCCCGGGCGAAGCCAAATTTTCGCCCCGGGCCGGCCGCCAAGGGAAAGAATTGAAATCTCGGCGCCGGGGCCCATGGTAGCGCAGCGTGGATGCCGACAACCAGACCGCCAAGCTCAGCTTCGAGGCCGCGCTCGCCAAACTCGAAGCGATCGTCGAATCGATGGAATCCGGGGACGTCCCGCTGGCCGAGCTGCTCGCCCGGTTTGAGGAGGGCAACAAGTTGCTCAAGTTATGTGAGTCGCGGTTGAAGGAAGCCGAGATCAAGATCGAGCAGCTCCGGAAGCAGAAAGACGGCGTGGCCTTCGTTCCGTTCGAGGCGGAACGCGGCAGTTGATCGGAATGCGTCACGGCATGCCTTCCGAACCAGGAATGAACTCCCCCACTTCCGCGCCCCCGGCCTCCGTGCCCCCGGTCCCAAGGCTGCTGGATCAAATCCGCGGCCCGACCGACGTGAAGGTCCTCCCGGCTGACCAGCTGCCGCGCCTGGCCGCGGAGCTGCGGGAGGAGATCATCGCCGCCACGTCACTCAACGGCGGCCATGTCGCCCCCAACCTGGGCGTCGTGGAGCTCACGGTCGCGCTCCATCGGGTCTTCCACACGCCCGAGGACCAGTTCGTTTTCGACGTTTCGCATCAAGGCTATGCGCACAAGCTCCTGACCGGCCGCAAAGGCGAGGCGTTCCGCCGGTTGCGCCAGTCCGGCGGCCTGAGCGGGTTTCTCAGCCGGACCGAGAGCCCGCACGACAGCTACGGCGCCGGTCATGCCGGGACCGCCCTGTCCGCCGCCCTGGGAATGGCCACGGCGCGGGACCTCCGCGGTTCGCACGAGCACGTGGTCGCCATTTGCGGCGACGCCGCGTTCACCTGCGGCATCACGATGGAGGCGCTGAACAACGTCGTCGCCTGCACCAAGCGCCTGATCGTCATTCTCAACGACAATGAGTGGTCGATCGCCCGGAACGTCGGGGCGATGGCAAAATATCTCAACCGCCTCAGCACCAGCTCCACCTACAACCGGATCCACCACGACCTGGAGAAGTTCTTCACCGGACTGCCGCATGGGCCGGAAATGCACCGCCTGTGGCTGAAATGGAAACGTGAAACGAAGGACTTTTTCGTGGAGTCCAGCCTGTTCGAGAAATTCGGCCTGCGCTACCTCGGTCCCATCGATGGGCACAACATCGACGAGCTCATCAAGAACCTCGAGTTCGCCAAGAACAGCGACGAGCCGATCCTGCTGCACGTTTTGACCAAGAAGGGATTCGGCCTCGAGGCCGCGCTGAAGGCCCCGGAGAAATTCCACGGCCTGGGATCGTTCGATCCGGCGACCGGCGAGAGCCGGACGCCCGTGGCCGGCACGCCGCCCAATTACCAGGAGGTCATCGGGCAGGCGCTCGTGCGCTTCGCCCAGGCCGACCGGCGGATCGTCGGCATCACCGCCGCCATGCCCAGTGGCACCGGCCTTTCCCGCCTCGCGGCCGAATGTCCCCGCCAATTCTTCGACGTCGGCATCGCCGAGGAGCACGCCGTGCTGTTCGCCGCCGGCATGGCCGTCAAGGGTCTCCGGCCGGTGTGCGCCATCTACTCGACCTTCCTCCAGCGCGCCTACGATCCCATCATCCACGACGTCTGCCTGCAGAATCTGCCCGTGGTCTTCTGCCTGGATCGCGCCGGACTTTCGCCCAACGACGGACCCACGCACCACGGGCTGTTCGATTTCGCCTTCCTCCGGTGCGTGCCCAATGCGGTGGTCATGCAGCCGAAGGACGAGGACGAACTGGTCGACATGCTGCACACCAGCCTGCAGCACAACGGACCCGCGTTCATCCGCTACCCGAGGGGTGCGGGCTGCGGCGTCCCGTTGAAGGCCGAGCCGGCGACCCTGCCCATCGGTCAGGCGGAGCTGCTGCGGCCCGGCTCAAATCTGATGATCTGGGCGCTCGGCCCCATGGTCCGGGAGGCGATAATGATCGCCGAGAAGCTGGCGCTCGAAGAGGGATTGTCCTGCGGCGTGGTCAACGCCCGATTTGTCAAGCCGCTCGACCGCACGCTGCTCCTCAGCCAGGCGGCCTGCCTCCCCCTGCTGGTCACGATGGAAGACCATGTGCTCGCCGGCGGCTTCGGCAGCGCCGTGCTCGAGGCGCTCCAGGAAGCGGACTGCCCGGTCGCGGTGGAGCGCATCGGCTGGCCGGATGGTTTCGTGGAACACGGCAGCAGTGTCGACGAACTGCGCGCCACCTGCGGCCTGTCCTGCGACGACATCTACCGCCGGGTCAAGGCCCGGTGCCGCCAGCCCAGCGCCGCGCCCGTCGCCCTGGACGCATAACGCCGATTAGAGAAAGGCAGGCCCTGATTGACCGGTAGGGCCTGCGCCGTTTCGACCGGCTCAAGGCCCCGAGCGGGTCGAGGGGCTTGGCGCCGGGCCATTCGTTGACGTGGAAACAGTCCGCCGGCAAGCGGCGCCCCTACGCCAACACTGTCAGCGCCGCTACCCCGCCGCTTCAGCCGCCTTCGCCGCCGCACTGAACAACTCCCGGCGCAACGCGGCGTCGCGCTTGCGGTCCGTCCGCACCTCCAGGACGCGCAGACCGGTTTTCGGCAATTCCGAGGTGAGCGCGGCCAAATGCGCCCGGTCGCGCACCAGAACATGCTCGGCTCCGTGGGCGGAGCAGAGTCGTCCGAAATCCACGGCCTGCGGCATGGCGAAAAACTCCTCGAAGGGCGGATCGAACTTCGCCACGGGCAGCATCTCGAAAATCCCGCCGCCCCGGTTGTTGATCAGCACCACCGTCAGGCTGCCCTGCAACTTCGGTCGCAACAGGAAACCATTCGTGTCGTGCAGCAGGGCCAGATCGCCGGTCAACAACACCGCCGGCTGGTTGCCGTGCGCCAGTCCGAGCGCGGTCGACAGGGTGCCGTCGATGCCATTGGCGCCCCGGTTGAAACAGGGCCGGCAGCCGCGGTTATTCGGTCGCCAGAAGAACTCCACATCCCGCACCGGCATGCTGCTGGCCACGAAAACCGGCGTTCCGGGCGGCAGATGCTGGGAGAGCAGCCAGCTGACACTCCCCTCGAAAAGGAAGTCGAGCGCCGAGAGCCGGGCGGCGAGGTCCACGCCGGCGGCGTGATCGGCGCGGTGCCATTCGGCCGCGTAGGCCGTGGGTTCGCGTCCGTCCCGCGGGAATTCCGCCGCCAGCGCCTGGACGCTGCCGCGCAGCTGCCGGGTCCGTCCGTGGAGTGGATCGTGGTTCCGGCTGTCGGCCGCGACGATCCACGTTTCCGCATCCGCGCTCTGCAGCCATTGGCGCAATTGCTTGCTGGTGGGCCAGTCGCCCAGCCCCAGGACCACCTCCGGCTTCAGGCGGGCCGCCAAGGCGGCGGAACGCAGGATCGCGTTGTAGTTGACCACCCAGGGCGGGTTCGCCCCCGCGTGATTGCGCAGCGGATTGAGTCCGTCCGCCAGGACCGGCCAGCCCAACGCCGCGGCGAGGCGGGCCACCGCTGCGCAGTACGCCTCCGGGTCGGCCGGTTGGGACGGACCGGCCACGATCACGCCGCGCGAAGATCCGCGCAGGGAATGGCCAATAGCTTGTAGGGTGGGGTCGCCGCACCCCGCCTCGTCCGGCACAACGGCGGGATCCGGCGATCCCGCCCTACACGGGAATGCATCGTTGCGTCTCAAATTCTCACCACCCTCGGCCGCCGCGGACGCCAGATGGGCGAAAAAGAATTCTTCGTCGAATTTGCCCCGCAGTTTCTCCGCCAGCCCGTCCTCCACCGGCGGCAACGGATCCCGGAACGGCGCGTTCAGATGGACCGGGCCGACGCTTGGGCACTGCGTGCGTTCGAAGGCGTGGGCGATGCTCTGGCGGGCATACTGCAGCAGTTCGAGCTTCGCCTCGGGCACGGCAAGTTCGTGAAAATAGTTCACGTAGCCGCCGTAGAGCTTCTGCTGATCGATCGTCTGCCCCGATCCGCATTCGCGCATTTCCGGCGGCCGGTCGGCCGTGATCGCCAGCAACGGCACGCCGCTCTCATGCGCCTCGATGATGGCAGGCAGAAGATTTGCCGCCGCCGTGCCCGAGGTGCAGACCAGCGCGGTCGGGCGGTGGTGCTGCCGGGCCAAACCGAGGGCGAAAAACGCCGCGGAGCGCTCGTCGAGCACCGGGATCGCCTCGATCTGCGGATGCCGCGCGAACGCGAACGCCAGCGGCGCCGAACGCGAGCCGGGGCAGACGATTGCCTGGCGGAGTCCCAGCCGCGCCAGTGTTTCCACGACGACACTGCACCAGAGGCTGTTCGTATTGCGGAAATCAAGGGTGGAAGCCGGCATCGGCCCCATTGAAAACGATTCTGCGCCGCTGGCCAGTTTTCTCGCATGCCCCAATGGGCGCATGCGCATCTCCTGATTGTCGGTGATTCCGCACGTAGCGCAGCCATCCCTGGCTGCATCGGTGCAGGCTGGAAGCCTGCGCTACGAAACGCGACCGCTCGTTCATCACCGATCGTACAGGCCGGCGCGCCTGTTTTCCCGTCAATCGGGAGATGCGCCCAGCACACTGCCTGCACCGTTTTTTCTCTCGATTCGGACATCGATCGTTGCTAGCTGCCTTGGCTGCCAACCGGAGGCTCCAGGAGCCGCCGGGCGGCGCGGGCCGATCCCCTTCCGGATCATCCCCCAACGATGCTATCCGACCCCTCTGCCTCGCGGTTATTCCGTGACCGGCGTTTTGTTTGGCGCTTTCTCGTCGCGCTTCTGGCGCTCCTGGCCGCCGGCTGCGCCCATGCCCCGCGCAACGTCCCGCTCGCCCGCAGCGATCCCACCGCGGGGTACCGGCTCCAAACTGCGCTCGGCCAGGCCGATGGCACCGGCCTGATGGTGGCCCTGTTCTTCTCCGGGGGCGGCACCCGGGCGGCGGCGTTTTCCTACGGCGTGCTCCGTGAGCTCGCGGCCACGCGCGTCGCCAACGACCGCCGGCTGCTCGATGAGGTGACGACGATCAACGCAGTGTCGGGCGGAAGCTTCACGGCGGCCTACTACTGCTTGTATGGCGACCGGATCTTCACCGATTACGAAGGTCTTTTCCTTAAACGCAACGTCCAGGGCACGCTGTTTCGCCGCTGTCTGTATCCGGCCAACAGTGCGCGGCTCCTGTCCCAATACTTCGGACGCAGCGATCTGGCGGCCGAGTATTACGACGAACTGCTCTTCCACGGCGCCACCTTTGGCGACCTCGGCAAGCCTGGCGCGGGCCGGCCGTTCCTGGTCATCAACGCCACCAACATCTCCACCAGCACCCCGCTGCAGTTCACGCAGGATCAATTCGATCTGATCGGTTCCGATCTCAACCGCTATCCGATCTCGCGCGCGGTGGCCGCCTCGTCCGCCGTGCCGCTGCTCTTCACCCCGATCACCCTGAAGAACTACGCCGACCAGGTGCCGGTCACCGATTCCTTTCTGCTCCAGTCGACCAGTGGATCCGACGTCTTCGCCAGCTACCGGGCCGCGCTCACGGAAAACTCCAATGCCTACCGTGACGTGGACAAGTATCCCTACATCCACCTGATGGATGGCGGGCTCGCCGACAATCTGTCCCTGCGGAACCTGCTGGATGCGGTCACGCTCTCCGGGGGCTGGGAGGCCGTGTTGGGACGCCTGAAGAAGCGGGGGATCACCAAGCTGGCGATCATCGTGGTCGACGCGTTGGTGGAGGCGCGGCAGGACTGGGCGCACCGCGAGGAAACCCCCGGAATCGTTTCGGTGGTCACGGCGCTCAGCAACTCTTCGATCAACCACACGAACAAGATGACGGTCGCCATGGTCGAGGGCAGCCTGGCGCTCTGGCAGGCCGGGCGGGCGGCTCGGCCGGCTGGAACCGACGAGCAGCAAAAGGTCTATCTCATCCGCGTGGATTTCAACTCGAGCCGGGATCCCGCTGAGCGCGCCTTTCTGAACGCGGTCCCGACGAGTCTTTCCCTGCCGCCGGCAACGACCGACCGGCTGGTCGAGGATGGACAGCGGCTCCTGCGCGAATCACCCGCCTTCCAGGGCCTGCTGAACGACCTGGCGATCGATCAGTCCGCCCGCACCGCCCAGCCCGTTCCCCCGCGCTCACCCTAGGAGGCTGTCGGACTTCCGTCCGGCCAGCCTCCTATTAGCAGCCTGAAGGGGCTCGCAGCCCGACAGGCTGTTAGTCGACCAACGCCTCGAGGAGCGCCTGGAACTTCAGCTCGGTTTCGGCGAATTCCCGGTCCGGGTCCGAGCCGGCCACGATGCCGCCGCCGGCGAAGACCCGGGCGCGGGCGCCGTCGATCAGCGCCGACCGGATTCCCACGAGAAACTCGCCGCCCCCGCGGTGGTCGACCCACCCCACCGGGCCGCCGTACAATCCTCGCGGAAACCCCTCGAGCTCCCGGATGTGCGCACAGGCGGATTCGCGCGGCGAGCCGCCCACCGCCGGAGTGGGATGCAGCCGGGCCAGCACGTCGAGCAGGCGCACGCCCGCCGGCAGCACGGCGCTCACCGGCGTGTGCAGGTGCTGCACGTTGGCCAGGCGTTTCAGTCCGGGCCGGGCGGCATGCACCAACGGCACTCCGAGCAGCGCCAGCCGCCGGTCGATCGACGCGACCACGTGGCGGTGTTCGCGCAGCTCCTTGTCGTCCACCAGCAACGCGCCGCCCAGGGCCGCGTCCTCGCTCGCGGTGCGTCCGCGCGGCGCCGAGCCCGCCAGCGCCTCGGTCAGCAACGTCCCCTGTTCCACCCGCAGCAACCGCTCCGGGCTGGCGCCGATGAAACTCTGCCCGCGGCCGTTGGCGAAGGAGAACGCGTAGCAATCGGGAAAGCGCTGCCGCAGCGCATTGAGCACCTTCAACGGATGCAGGGCGCCCCCGGCGGCCAGCTCCCGGCAGCGGGCGAGCACGATCTTTTCGAACCGCCCCTCCGCGATCAGCTTCACCGCCCGGGCGACCGCCGTGCGATAGGCGCCCTCCCCTCCGTTCTCCGTTACCGCGATTGCCCCGGGGCCGCCCGCTCCCGCGTGTTCCGCGAAAGCCGGGGCCGAGTAGGCAAACGCCCGGAACTTGCCGTGGGCGCGCCAGACCTTGAAGGTCAGGGCGTCAAGATCGGCGCCCGGCTCCACCAGGAGATTGGCGACGGCCAGCGTGCGATCGTGCGCGCGGGACACCTGCCAGCGCGGCACGAACAGCCGGACCGCCGGAAACGGCTCGCCGGCCTCCACGTCGTCAAAAAAGAATACGCGCCGAAGAAATGCGGGCCGCCAAACGGCCGGCTCGTGTCGCCGACGGCAATGGTGCGGGCGAGCACCTCATCGATGAAGCGCTGCCCGGCGGCGAAGCGGTCCGCCCCGCCCTCCGCCAACGCCAGCACGGCCTCGGCGCCCGCCACCGCCCAGTCCTCGGCCGGCCGCTCGGCATAGAAATGGACTTCCCCCGGCTCGAAGATGGATTCCAGCACCGCCAGGGGATCGAGCGGCGCGACCTCGAGCGAGATGCTGGCGAGCCGCGGCCGGGCATCCTGTTCCGCCGCCGTCCGGCATTGCGCCAGAAATGCCCGCAACGCTTCCGGCGTGGCGTTGGCCGCAGGATCGAGGGGAAGGACGGTCATGGGGAATGTGAGCTGTAAGCTGGCAGCCTTAAGCTTCAAGCTCAAGCGGCCGGCCACCGGCATCCCGATCTTTCGCTCACGGCCTGGATTCTCCACCGCCGTCTGGTCGTCGACCGCCGGTCGCTGACGGTCCAGGGCCTAAAGCTTATCGCTTACGGCTTACTGCCGCCCGCCGCCTCCGGCCGCGGGAAAAGCACGAGGCCGGGCTGCAACTTCGCCCCGGCGAGACCCGATCCCCACTGCAGTTCATCGCCCCATTTCGGACCGGGCGCGTGGCCCAGCGCCGCATAGACTTTGGCGGTGGTGCCCGGCATCACCGGCGCGAGCAGCGTCACCCCCAGCCGCAGCGCCTCGGTCATCGTGGCCAGGGAGGTGCGCAGCAATGCCTGGTCGGCCGCCTCGGCCGATTTCGCAAGTTTCCACGGCGCCCGTTGCTCGGCGTACCGGTTGATCGCCTTGATGAAAACCAGCGTGCGCTCGAGCGCCGCGTGAAACTGGAATCCTTCGCACAGGGAAATGGCCTCGTCGCGGGTCCGGTTCCACAACGCCAGCAATTCCCGCTCCGGCTCCTCGCCGACCTCCGCCGCCGGAACGACCCCTCCCGCGTAGCGTCCCGCCATGTTCAGGGTGCGGTTGACCAGGTTCCCCAGATCGTTCGCCAGGTCGCTGTTGTATCGGCTCAGGAAAAGTTCGACCGAGAACTCGCTGTCCTGGCCGACGTTCATCTCGCGGATGAGAAAATAGCGGAAGGCGTCCACCCCGAAGCGGTCGACGAGGTCGAGCGGATTGACCGTCTCGCCGGTGCTTTTAGACATCTTCTGGCCGCCCTTGAGCAGCCACCAGCCGTGCACCAGCAGCGACTTGGGCAGGGCGATGCCCGCCGCCTGCAGCATGATCGGCCAGTAGACGGCGTGCGGCGGCACCAGGATGTCCTTGCCGATCACGTGGAAATCAGCCGGCCACCGGTCGGCCCGGGGGGCGCCCTCGTGCCAGACGGCCGAGACATAGTTGACCAGCGCGTCAAACCAGACGTAGGTCACAAAAGCTTCGTCGAACGGCAGGGGAATGCCCCACTCCAGCCGCTCCTTCGGGCGCGAGATGCACAGGTCGTTGAGCGGCTCCTTGAGAAACTCGAGCACCTGTTTCTGGCGAAAGCGGGGAAAGATGAAGTCCTCGTGCGTCCGCAGGTACCCGACGAGCCAGTCCTGATAGGCGCGCAGCTTGAAGAAGTAGTTTGGCTCGATGATCTCCGTCACCTCGCCAAAGATCTCCGGCCAGGTCCCATCCGGCAGCCGGTCCTTTTCCTGGAGGAACTGCTCCTGGCGCGTGCTGTAAAAGCCGCGGTATTCCGCCCGGTAGATTTCGCCCTTGTCAAAAAGGCGCTGCAGGATTTCGCGGACGACCCGCTTGTGCCGGTCCTCCGTGGTGCGGATGAAATCGTCGTACGAAACCCCGAGACGGTCGTACAGCGCCCGGAATTCGGCCGCGGTGGCGTCGGCGAACTGCTGGGCCGGGATGCCCCGTTTGCGCGCGCCCATCTGCACTTTCTGGCCGTGCTCATCCGTGCCGATGAGGAAGAAGACCGGGTCGCCCATCAGCCGCCGGAAACGCGCGATCACGTCGGTCAGCACCTTTTCATAGGCGTGCCCGATATGCGGCGACCCGTTGACGTAGTCGATGGCGGTGGTGAGGTAGAACGACTTCATGGCGGAAAGGGTTCAGACGGTAGTGCGCAGCAGGGAAATGTCGATCCCGCCGTGGCCCGGTCGCGCGCCGCGGGGCAACGCCGCCCGGGTTGCGCGACAGGAACATCTGACCACCGCGGAATCTCGACCGGTTCGCAGGTCCCGCAGGAGCCCGCTGGATCTCACGAATTGAGGTGGCGATGGTGGCGGGCGTTGTCTGATGTCGCCCCGCCTAGATGGCGCGCGTTGTCCCAACGCGCTTGGCTGGAACGATGCCGTTGGGCCATGAAGATGCAGGAAAATGTCCGTTCTCACCCCCTCATTCTCACTTTCACTCTCACTTCTTGATTCCGAGTGAATGTAGGGTCGGCCCTTGTGGTCGGACCGTTTGCGCTCGGCAGGCGGCCCGTCGACTAGCGACGGCCCTACACTCGAATGCACAGTTCCGGCTCAGAGTGTCAGCGGACCAGCCGCCCCACCCCGTTTCGTCACTCCGTTGAGCAACCCTCATTCCGGGGCGGCCGGCGGCGGATCGATGGCGGGCTCGAATACCGCCGGGGGGGCGCACGAGATCTCGAAAAAGTAACCGCCCACCCCGTTGAAATAGTCGATCTCGACCTGATACCGCCCCGGCTCGGCGACGGCACAGAAAACGAAATCCTCCGTCACATCGTCCACCCAGTGTTCCAGCATCAGTTCCTTCCCCAGGGCGTTGCGGAAGCGAATCCGAAAGCCGTTGTCACTTCTGATGTGCACCATCGTGCGCGCTGCGGAAAACGTGGCCCATCCTCGCATCTGCAGGCTGAAATTATCCGATACCCGGCCGAGTTTCTCGTTGATGAGCGCGCTGAGCCACGCGGTGCCGTTGCCGAAAACCGGCGGCTGCACGACTTCCGCCAGCGGAGGCCCGGCCAGCTCCCGTCCGGCATGGAGCCACATGCGCAAGTTTCCCGCAGTAACTCGCCGGCGCCACCTCGCCGGACAGCGGATGATCGAGTCGCAAGGAAACCGGTCAGCCGCGGTCAGGGACGCCAGGCTCGGAAGAGGTTCGCTTTCCGATCGGATGGTTCGCCAGCCCAGCGCCATGCCGGCCAGGAGCCCCAGGCCGCACATCCACCACAACCAGCGGTTGCGGGGCTCAGGGTTGAGGTTGGCGGGCATGGGAGTCCAGGGTCGCCGGACGGAAAAGCCACAACTGCAGCGGGCGGGGCCGCCAGGATCGCCGCAGCCCTTTGAAGGTGTAAACCAGGACGGCATCCCCGCCGAGAAGTTCCAGCCGGTCCGGCGCCCACGAGGCTTCGGCGTTCATGCCCTGGCGCCGGGATCCCCCCGTCCAGATGCAGACCGGGGCTGAATCCCGCAGGTCGAGAGAATGGGCCGACACCGCTCGCAGCGGCGTGGCGTCGGGCCAACCCAGGGCCTGCGTGAGCTGTTCGCATCCCTCGGGATCCAGCAGCTGCGGCAGGCGGAAATAGGATGCGAGCGAAGCCTTGCTCGCTGCCGCGGCGTGCCGGTAGTCCGCGGTGCTATCTTCAAACCCGTGGTAGCGAACGACCAGGCCATATCCCGCTACGCCAAAACAAAGGCCCAGCAAACCGTTGCGCAAAGCGCGGAGCACCGGGCGATCAAACGCCCCCGGGAGCGTCAGGATGACCGCCGCGCACGCCGCGAGGGTCGGAGCCAGGACGTCGACATACCTCCATGATCGGCCGTTGAAAACATTGGGCAGATAATAGGGCTGGAGCCGCGCCGGCCAAAATTCCAGGAAGAGGAATATCCCGATCGAGCAGAACAGGAACGCCATGGCCCGCGCCCGCTCCGGGGCCCGCCACCACCGCCAGAGAATTCCCGCCAGCAGACCCAATGCCGGGGTCACCCACGTCCAGGCGCCGTGCAAGAACACCTGGAAACCCTCCGGACCAGCGGGGAAAAAAAGCTGTTCGATGTAGGTCCAGAGAACAACCCCAACCGGGAGCTGTCCGCGAAAATAGCGGTCGGGCAACAATATCTCATAGCTGTGCATCTCGGCGGCGAAATTGCCGAACAGCTTCCCGGTCTTGGCCAGGTAGAGGCCCTGCACGACGAGGGCGGGCACGATGAACGCCACGGCCGCCAGGCCCAGCGCCGGCCCGCGTCTGCGCTGCGGCCAACCGTGGTCCATCCCCTGCAGGACGAGCTCAGTCGCCAACCAGAGGCCGAGGATGGGTATTGCCGAGATCTTCACTTGATAGGCCACGGCGAAAGCCGCTCCCGCCAGCAGCGAGAAGCCGGTCCCTGTCCACCGGTGGCGCGCGGCGGGCGGTGAACCCATCAATCGCGAGCACGCGCTGCCAAACCAGTTCACGCACAGCAGGCACCAGAAAATCAGGGCGGTGTCGTTCACCAGCATCAACGAGTCGACGAACAAGGTGGGATAGCACAAGAGGATGACTCCGCACAGAACGGGCGCCGGGGATTCGCGGGGCAGATGCCGGCGCAGCCACAGGGCGGTCAGCAGCGGGATGAATCCGCCCGTCACGAGGGGATAAAGCACGAGGCCGCGGGCCGTCCAGCCGAGCAGCCAGACGGAGGCAGCAATGGGCAGAAACCACGCCGGGCGATACTCGACGATCCCGATTGTTCCGAGAGCCGGGTATTCACCCCGCAGGATCCCCTTGGCCAGGGTGACATAAGAGTCGTCGTCCCCCAGCGCCGCTCCGATCGCAAAAATCCAACGCAGCAGCAAACCCGCCATGGTCACAGCCACGAGGATCACCAATCTCCGATCCTTCGTCCCCAACCAGCGCATGGTCCGGCCGATGAGCGAAATCATATCGTGCCCGCGTGAAGCGGCGCAGTGGAACACCGCGAGCAGCACGGGGCGAGTCGAAAAAATCGCCCCCTGGCGGATTGCACTCCCGCGCCGTAAGTCTATACGAGAACATCTGTCGTCCCGATGCAGTCATTAACCCGCTACCTCGGTCTGGCGTTGATTCCACTGCTGGCGTTTCTCGCGCTGGTCGTGACCGGACAGTCGTGGCTTGAGCAGGAAACGCAGCGTCTCCAGGTCGATGCGATCGCGGCCCGGCAGGCGCAGTTTGGGCAAGCCCTGGCGATCACCCACCGGGCTCCGGAAACCTGGGACGAGTCCTTTCAGCGCGATCTCGGTGCGTTGCTCGGAGGGACGGTGGCCCTGGAAACCGCCACCGATAAGGCCGGGCCGGGGAGAACGCTCCCGCCCGGTCTCCTCGCCTTTGATTATCCGTTTCCCGGGCCGACCGGCCTCCATGCCAGGGTCACTTTTCCCGCGCCGGCCGCCAACCGGCTGATCGTCCTGCACCAAAGAATGTTCGCCGCCGTCGTCCTGCTGGCGCTGGCGTTGATCGTCGTTTCAGTCCTCCTCCCCATTTGCTACCGGCCCGCCCGCGAAACCGGTCCGCCCGCCCGCTGGTCTGACGTCCGGTCCGAAATGCTGGGCTTGGAGCATTTCGCCCGCATTTCCGTCGAGCACAGCGAGGCGCTCAAGCGCGAGACCGGGGCGCGCCACCGGGCCGAGGAGGATTTGCAGGTCAGCCGCACGTTGCTGGACCGCTCCATGCAAGCGCGCGTGCAGCTGGGGCGCGACCTCCACGACAACATCTGTCAGACCCTCTATGCCGTCAGCCTCTCCCTCGAGGCGGTCAGGCGAACGGTCGCCGGCGAAGGAACCGCCCCGGCGGGCGCCCGACTCGACCAGTGCATCGCGGAGTTGCGCCGCCTCAATCATGAAGTCCGTTCCTACCTGAAGGATCTGGATCCTGATGCCGTCCGCGGCGAGCCGTTCACCGAGGCGATCGCGGCCATGCTTAGCTCCCAGACCCAGGCTGGCGGCCCGAAGTTCGTCCAGGACCTGGAGCCGGAAGCGACCGGACTGATCGCCCCGGAGCACAACGCCGAGGTCGTCAGCATTCTCCGTGAAGCCGTCAGCAACAGCGTCCGCCATGGTCGTGCTCAGACTATCACGCTGCAGGCGCGACGGGGCGAGGATTGCGTGGTCCTTGCCGTGCGAGACGACGGGCGGGGCTTCGATGTCGCGGCGGCGGCAGGCGAGGGTCATGGACTGGCCAACATGCCGGCGCGGGCCGAGGCCATCGGCGGCTCGCTGAGGATCACCTCGGCCCCTGGAAAAGGCACTCGCGTTCTGCTGACCCTTCCGGTGTCTCGCGAAATCCGAAGCACGCTCGAAGTTTGAGCAAAGTGTCAGTCCACGAATCAAGACCCTTTCCAATTTTTGCCCACGAATGCACACGAATAATCATGAATGGCGGACCCTGATCGGCATGACTGAGATTCTGCTCAAGGATGAGGTCCACCGCATCATCGGATGCGCCTTTGGAGTCTATAATGACCTCGGAGCCGTTTTCCTCGAACCTATCTACCAGGAAGCCTTCGAACGAGAGCTGGCCGAGCAAAAGATCCCCTTCGAAGCGCAGAAGCGCCTGCAAATCTTTTTTCAAGGGCGCGCCGCTCATCAATTACTTAAAGCCACCCACCAGCGGGTCGGACTTTTGATCAATTTCGGCTCATTTCCTAAACTGCAATGGAAACGCCTCGTGAATTGATCCGATTCGTGTTCATTGGTGCGCATTCGTGGGCGAATCTACTCCCTGCCTTCCTCTAAATTCCCTTCGAGCGCCGCCCATTTCCCACGAATCCACAGGGTTCTCAACAAGCATGAGCCATTCACCTCCACCGCCCATTCGGTTGGTCATGATTGACGACAGTCCGCTCATCCGCGCCGGATTGCGTGCGGTCCTGGAAGGCTACGCCGGAGTCGCGATCGTGGGTGAGGCCGGCACGGCAGGGGAAGGTTTGGCCGCCGTCCTGCACCACAAGCCCGACGTGGTGCTGCTGGATTTGCGCCTGCCTGACCGCTCGGGGCTCACCGTCTGCGGCGACATCCTGAGACGCCGGCCGGAAACCCGCGTCTTGATTCTCACCTCGGCCACGGATGAGCGCAACGTCCATGAAGCGATCGCTCTCGGGGCCCACGGCTATCTGCTCAAGGAGAACGACGGGGCCTCGCTCGTCGCCGCCATCATCCGCGTGGCCGCCGGACACTCCGTGGTCGATCCGTCGCTCACGGACCAGATGGTCAAGCTGATGAAACGCGGTCAGGAACCGGAAGTGGCGCAACCGCTCGCCCTGCTATCCCCACAGGAGCGACGCGTGCTCGCTTTGCTCGCGGAAGGACTCACGAACAAGGGTATCGGGGAAAAGCTCGATCTGACCGAAAAAACGGTAAAAAATTACCTCAGCAACATCTTCGACAAGCTGCATTTGACCAATCGCGCCCAGGCGGCAGCGCTCTACGCCAGTTTCCGGCGGATGTCGGACACTGACGGCCCGTCGGCGGCGGATGCTTTGTGACCCGCGCTCGTGACCTGTGCAATCTGCTTCCCACCAAACAAATCTGAGAGTCTGCCCAGCCAGGCTTGGCCCGCCTATCCTTCGACTTTTGCACCCAGCCCAGCCGAAGGCAGGCAGTGATCGCAGTGGCGGCAGCGGAGGTCAAAAATGCGCCAGGGCCGATCGGCCCTAGTGACTTAGAGGCTAATGTCAGGCCGTACGCCTCTTACTGGACAAACCACAATCTGATATATATACGAGCAACTTCAGAGTAGGTCTCATGCATCAATCGCCCCAGCCTTTCCGGGAAAAACCTGGCAACCCCATTCGACGCCTCCGTCGTACGGCTGGATTCACCTTGGTTGAAGTGATGATGGCTACCATCGTTTTCGTCGCGGCAGGGTTGGGAATCTACACGGTCTTGATCCACGCGTACCAAGTCGTTGCCCTGACGCGTTATCACGACGATGCCCGGGCCGTGCTGCAGACTTTTGCCAGTCAATTCCTGCATCTTCAGTCCTCCACCCTGGACGGCCAAGGTACCCCGTGGAGCCGGGTATTATTCAGCCCCATCGGTATTCCCACGGGAGCGGGACTTCTCTGGGACAGCACGGCCACGCCAATCGGGCCCAACACGAATCTGGACTCCCTCAGCAACGAACCCGGCACCCCGACATCGCCCGCCCCAAACACCAGTGGCAATTTGATCGTTATCATCGGCGGACAACAGAACGGGATTCCGGCTCAGGTCACGCGTTTCGTCCAGCAGCTCAAGAGCGATGGCACCCCTTCCTCAACGACGTTGCCGCCGGACAGCGCGGGCATGCTCTTGATCGCCACCTTCACGATCAACTATGGACCTTTGCAAAGTGACCCGGCGAATCCGATGAGCCACTATATCTATGGGTCAACCGTCCAGCAGTGCACGCAGAGCATTACGGTCATGCGCTCAGCGCCCTGAACCCCGTTTCCACTCGTGTCGACCACCAAACATCCTCGCCGCAAGCACGGTTTCACCCTGGTGGAGATCATGTTCTCGGTGGCCATCGGCGTGCTGGTTCTGCTGGCGGTCATGACCCTCGTCGTGGTCGCGGCCCAAATGTACTATAAGAACCAGATGATCGCGGATGCGGCCAACGACGCCCGGATCCTGCAGGAACACATCAATTTTCAGCTTTCGCGAGCCGTGGGCCAATTCAAGATCGGCAGCCAGAGCGTCACCATTCTGCCGGAATTTTCCGACAGTGGCACCAACGCGTTGGATCTGAACCTCTCGACGCACCCCCAGCGGTATGGAATGCTCAAATACCGCGTCAGCCTCGGTGGTGCGGCCACGGTAACTTGCGACCCGATCCTTGGCCTGCCCCAGTCATCGAACTCCATCACCCTTTACTGTCCCCAGGACATGTTGGTGCCCCAGGCCGGAGATCTTCTGCTGCTCGACGCTCAGCCGCTAGCCTACACCGACCCGTTGAGCGGGAACCAGCTGGGGGGCGCCCTGATTCAATCGGTCAATGATACCCGCCTTAAGGACATCAATAACAATCCCACGGCCGCAGGCTCCGTGACTCTGACTCTGGCATCCAATCCAAACGCAACAATCACCCCGCCCAACTCCATTGCGGCGTACAATATTTCAACTGGTTTGAATGCGACGAGCGAAAATCTCTCGAACGGCACCGTCGCCACCCTCCAGCGTGACTGCTGGTACGATACCTCCCAGCCCAATCCAAGTTATCCGGGCGTGCTCAATGAATTGCGCTGGTATGGATACGGGGTCCATGCGACCACGGGGGGAAACAGTGGTTTGGGATACGATGTCCTCTCCCATCACGTCGATCTGGCCAACCGTTTTCTCTTCTCGTTGATCCCGACGTCTTATGTCAGCATTCTGCCGACAACTCCGGCCGTTGATGTCGCGGTCACCTGGCAGTCAAATTATAAGACTGACCACAATATGGGCATCATGGGCCTGCTGCTCCCGGGCAGCGCCTCTTTTACGCAGGTCAACCACGCCGAAGGATTGGTTCTGCCCGGATCGGGCAATCCGTTGAGCAGCGGCGGCGGCCAGGGCCCCACGTTCCCCAGCCTGCCCTCCACCAGTATTTCCTCGACGACCAGCACTTCGTCGACCTCAACGAGTACCTCGACCTCGAGCACCTCGTCGACCAGCACGAGCACTTCGTCCACGACCACTACGACGAGCACGTCCATCCCCGCGACGACGACCTCGACGAGTTCCTCCACCTCAACGAGCACATCTTCCACGTCGTCCTCCTCGTCCACCTCCACCTCCACGAGCTCGACCAGCACCTCGAAGAGCACAACCACCAAGAGCACCACCACCAAGACGACCACCAGCGCCTCCACCACCACCACTTCCACGAGCAGTACCTCCACGAGCAGCACGTCCACCAGCAGTTCGACCAGCACCTCGAAGAGCACCACCTCCACCTCCTCGTCGACCAGCACCTCGAAGAGCACCACCTCCACCAGCAGCACCTCCACCAGCACCTCGACCAGTACCTCCACCTCCTCATCGACCAGCACGTCCAAGAGCACCACCTCCACCTCCACCTCGACCAGCACGTCCAAGAGCACCACCTCCACCTCCTCATCGACCAGCACGTCCACGAGCAGTACCTCCACGTCCACCTCGACCAGCACGTCCAAGAGCACCACCTCTACCTCCACCTCCAAGAGCACCACCTCCACGTCCAAGAGCACCACCTCCGCCTCCACGACCTCCACGAGTTCGTCGACGTCCACCTCGAAGAGCACCACTTCGACGAGTTCGACGACGTCCACGTCCTCGAGCACCACCTCCGTCTCCACCACCACCACGAGCAGTTCGACGACCAGTTCATCGACCACGTCGACGTCCAGTTCCACGACGACGACACTGCCCACCACCACCATCCGCGGCAATTAGTCGTCCAAACTTCCTTCGATGGTCCGAAGCATGAAATCAAACCGCGGCAGCGTCCTGCTCTTGACCCTCTGCCTTATTATCGGCCTCGCGATGGCCGCTTATGCGGTCTATGATCTTTCCTTGGGCGCCTACCGGCTTTCGCAGCGCAACGAGTATCGGGCGCGCGCCAAGGCGGTGGCGGACAGCGAACTCGAATATGTCTTCTTCCAAATCGAGGAACTGATGATGAACGGGCTGCCGGCCAGCCAGGTGCCTGCGCAGCTCAGCGGCATCTGCGCCACCGTTTTGCCCACCAACGAGATCAATAAGACCACGATTCTCTCCACCCCGACCCCGACCACGATTCCGTTCGCGCAGGCTTTTCAGAATGCCCCGGAGGGGTGGACGGTCAGGCGCTGGGTCACCTATGAACCGTACTCCGGCATCCAGGAGGGCTCGGTGGTCTACAACTACTTCACGGTCAGGGTCGAGGTGACGTCGGGGCCCAACTGTCCATTCAATATCGATCTCTACTTCGGACGGAACATGAACAATTCCGTCACCTCCATTTTTCAATACAATATCTTCTCCCAGGGAGATCTGGAGTTTTCACCCTACGGAAATACGGTGATCAATGGCGATATCGCGGCCAACGGCAACGTCGCCCTGGGCGCCCAAGCCCAGGCGGGCCAGACCTCCACGCTCACCATGAACGCGGCGGTCTACTGGATTCCGCCAACCCCGGGCGCCCAGATCAACACCAGCCAGATTACTGACGGCGGGATAACCATCGATCTCAATGCACCGCAATGGAGCGTGTCCGAGGCGGCTCAGGTGCAGACCCTGCCGGCTCCGCTTAATCTCCTGGGAGGACTTAATGCCGTCGACATCGCCACCGAATATGGCACCGGGACGGCGGCGACCAATCTCTTCGGAGCAATTACCGCCGACAAGAATACTGATCTCACTGACTATAATATCCAGCTCGCCACTGCCACCAACAACGTCTACCGTTCCATCATCGCTCCTCCGCCGTCCGCCGTGGCGCCCACCGTGGGGCAAGATGGCAACGGGAACAGTTATCTGTCCGAATACCCGAACGTGACTGGAGCTTTGGGAACCATTGCCGACGACCCCGGCGTCGGCGCGTTGCGCGCCTACAACCGGGCCGGGTTGATCATCACCATTAATGCCGACCACACGTTCAGCGTTTTTGCCCCCGCCGTCCCCGGGAGCACCCAGGGCACCACGATCGCTCCGAGTCTCTTTGTCGGATCGACCAACCAGCCGGTCATCACGCAAACCACGATGTTCGATCTGCGCGAACAGAAAAGCGTGGCGATCGCGGACGTCGACGTGGGCGCCCTGACCCAGGCGATCACGGCCAATGCGTCCAGTTTTCCCAACGGGACCTTTAACGGTGTGATGTATGTTTATCTTGCCGGATCCAACGCCACCACACCGGCGGCCATCCGCCTCGACAACGCCACTTCCACGCCTAACTATCAGAATGCGGCTTCCACGGATCCTGCCGTGGCCACGGGATTCACGGTGGCGACAAACGGCGGCCTTTATGTGGTAGGTAATTTTAACACGACCACCAGCAACGGCCAGCTGCTGCTGAATTCTGACGGCACTCCCAATACCAACGCCGGCACGGTCAATCCTTCCGCGCTCATGGCCGACCAGATCACCATTCTCTCGTCGGGCTGGACCGCCGCGACCGATGCCGCGGTCAATGCCCAGCATGATCCGATCGACACGGCCAGCCTGCGCGTCGCCCCCGCCGGATCGACGACGACGATCGCCGCCGGTCTGCTGACCGGCAACACGACCGAGCAAAATGGGTTTTCCGTGTACAGCGGCGGCGGTGACAACCTCGTGCGCTTCCTTGAGGACTGGGACTACGGCGGGACTGATGGAGCGACCGCGAATTTCTACGGTTCCTTCGGCCGGCTCTTTAATTCCACCGTCTTTACGAGCCAATGGTATTCCCCCAGCGGGTCGACCGACATGGCTTATGTCTACAACCATCCGGCCCAGCGCCTTTACTCGTTTAACACCGCCCTGAAATCAAAGCCGCCGCCTTGCTCGCCGAATATCACAGCCTATAGCCGGGGCACGGTCTTCACCTGGTGATCCTTGCCCCGTCGGAAACGTCTTGGGGTTGGAATCTCGGGGCGCGGCTGCCAGGCCGGCGAACACTGGGCGGTGTCTGAGAGCAAAACGGAAAGCCCTGTAGAATCTGCGGTTCAACGTCTTCGTTCTTGGCAGCGGTACGGCAGTGCAACAGTGTCGGATGCGTCCTCTTCATGTCCCCATCAGTTGAGCCCTTGCGCTTCGGCAGCCACGAGCGGCAGTTCGTTCTGCTCCGCGCGGCGCGGTTCGCCCGCAACGGCGAGCTGAATCTTGATGATCTGGCCGGCCATTCCCCCCGGCCCGACCCCGACATCACGGCGGTCATCCCGGCGCGCAATGAAGCGGCGACCGTGGCCGCGGTGGTTGCGGAGTGCCTCCGCTACGCGGCCGACGTCGTGGTGGTGGAAGGCGGATCGTCTGACGGAACGGCGGAGGTGGCGGAGAAAGCCGGCGCCCGCGTGGTCCGCGACCAGGGCGTCGGCAAAGGAGCGGCCCTCCGCCTGGCGGTCGCGCACGTCACGACCCCGATCTGCGTCTTCATCGATGCCGACGGCTCCCACGATCCGATTGACATCCCTATGCTGGCGGCGTCGATCAAGGCGGGCGACGCCGATCACGTCGGAGGGTCCCGCCTCCTGGGCGGCTCGGACGAGCTGCACGGCGGCGGGGACGAGTTTCTCCGCCTCGCCGGCTCGGCGCTCATCACCTACTTGATCAACCGCCGTTATGGCACCCGGCTCTCCGACTCACAGAATGGATTCCGGGCCATCCGAACGGACGTCTTCCGCCAGCTCGATTTGCGCGCTCCCCATACCACGATCGAAATGGAGATGATCATGGCGACCCTCGCCGCGGGATACCGCATCGCCGAGGTTCCCACCCATGAACGCCCCCGGGCCGCCGGCTACTCGAAGATCGCGCTTTCGCGCCCAGGTACGTGGTTTTCCTACGGCTGGACGCTGGTCCGGGGACTGTGCCGGCGCCGCGTGACAAAGCCAAACGTCAACCCAGGCGTCCACGCCGGGAAGATCCCTGCGGCAGCAATACCCAAAACCGGCCATTTTGCAGAAGCTAACGTAGGAAACAGAGAGAACACCTAACCCGGCTCTGCCAGAGCCGAATGCGATCATGAGATTTTGCCCACGAATCGACACGAATCTGCACGAATGGCCGAATGCACGAATTCGTGGCTGTTGGTGTGCATTCGTGGGTAAAGATTGGTTCCGTTCCGCAGGCACGCAGCGAGGATCCGTGGTGCAGACTGCGTTTTCTGGGTAAAATGGAATCTTATTGCCTGTTGTGAACGCCGTCACCGAGAACAAATCCGCCCCTTTTGATGCCGTGATCGGCGTGTGGGATGGCCATGACGCTGGAGCGGCGCTGGTGGTCGACGGCCGGGTCGAGCTCGCCCTCAATGAGGAGCGGCTGAGCGGCCGCAAGCTGGATGTCGGCCTGCCGGTCCGTTGTCTGGCCGCCATGCGCGCCGCCGCCGCGGGCCGCCGCATCGCGTGGGCGCCCACCACCTCCGACCCGGCCAAGACCCTCACCCGCGTTTTCCCGTCGCTCAAGGACAACTATTACCGGTTGCGGCGCCGCCTGCCGCCCCCGGGCTCGATGTCGGGCATCAAGCAACGCGCGAAATATTCACTGACCCAGCTCTCCACAAACGCGCTGTTCCGCCGCTGGACGCGGCGCTGGTTCGCCCGTGTCCTCGAGGTCCCGTCCGAAGCCGTGTTCGTCGTCGACCACCACGAAGCGCACGCCTCCTCCGCCGCGTTCTGGCCGGATTGGTCGCAACCCGGCCTGGGCATTCTGCCTGCGCCCGAACCGGTGGCCGGGGTCGGCGACCCCGGCTGCAACTCGGTGGGCAAGATGCCCGCGCCACCTTCTGGCGATGTCCTGATTGTGACGCTCGACGGCATTGGCGACGGCGAGTCCGGCTCCGTCTGGCGCTGGTCGGAGGCCCGCGGATCGCTCGAAAAAATCCTGTCGATCCCGGGATCCG